>JAWERV010000018.1:0-38561 GCA_032481955.1 Streptococcus mitis
AGGAACGGTCGTTCCCGTATAAACTGTAAATTTCTCCATATCCTCTCCTTACTGGGCTTCTGGCATTTGCCGAACATCTACGAAGCGCCCTGCGATAGCCGCTGCTGCTGCCATGGCTGGACTGCAGAGGTGGGTCTTAGCACCAAATCCCTGTCTGTCTTCAAAGTTGCGGTTACTGGTTGAGGCGCAGTGGACACCATCAGGGACCTTGTCTGGATTCATCCCTAGGCACATAGAACAACCTGGGTCTCTCCACTCAAATCCAGCATCTAGGAAAACCTTGTCCAAGCCCAATTTCTCAGCAGCTCGTTTGACAGGACGAGAGCCTGGAACCACGATAGCCGTTAAGTTGGGAGCTATTTTCTTTCCTTTGACAAATCGAGCCGCCAGTTGCAAATCGCTGAGACGAGCATTGGTACAAGACCCGATAAAGATATAGCCTAGTTCAATATCTGCTGGCTTTTGACCAGGCTCCAAGTCCATGTAATTATAGGCTCGTTCATCATTCATATCCTTAATTTCTGGAAATCTACTATCAAAGTCGACACCCATAGCAGGATTGGTTCCCCAGGTCACCATGGGAGCCAAGTCTGAGACATCCATCTGGATAACCTTATCGTAAACGGCATCATCATCACTGACAATTGTGTTCCAATCAGCCACAGCCTCTTCGAAAGCTTCTGGAACACATTCTCGTCCCTTGAGATAATCATAGGTGGTCTGATCTGGATTCATGATTCCCATCTTAGAACCAAACTCGATGGACATATTGCAGATGGTCATTCGCTCTTCCATGCTCAGTGCATCAATCGCTTGTCCCCGATATTCCACCACATAGCCAACACCACAGGCAACGCCGTACGTGGCAATCAAGGCTAAAATGAAGTCCTTGGAATAAACTCCTTTTTGAGGAACACCTGTAAATTCCACCAGCATTTTCTTGGGTTTGACCTGCCAGAGTGTCTGGGTAGCGAAGACATGCTCGACTTCACTGGTCCCAATTCCAAAAGCGATTGCTCCGAAAGCCCCGTGAGTTGCTGTATGACTGTCTCCACAGACAATGAATTTTCCTGGTTGGGTCCGTCCTGTTTCTGGACCAACCATGTGAACAATCCCCTGCTTTTCTGAACCGTGGGCCGCATGTTCAATTCCAAACTCCTCAACATTTTCAGCCAGCTTATCAATTTGAGCCTTGGAAATTACATCTCGAATATCGTAGATATTGACCGTCGGGACATTGTGGTCAAAGGTTCCAAATGTCAAATCTGGTCGTCTCAATCTGCGACCTGTATCTCGCAAACCTTGAAAGGCTTGAGGGCTGGTCACTTCATGAATATAGTGCTGATCCACATACATGAGTTGGGGTTGCCCCTCTTCTCCTGTGATGACATGACGGTCCCATAATTTATCAAAAATCGATTTTCCTGCCATCCATTACCTCCAAATAAAATATAAGGCTACTAGTGTGGTCAACATCCCAAGAAACCAAACCATTTTAAAGTACCATTTTCTAGTCTTGTGGTGAAAAATGATTCCTGCCAACCAGGCCCCAAAACCACCACAAGCAAAGGCTAAAATGAGTAAGATTTTCTCTGGGATGCGCCAAGCTCTTCTCCTTGCCTTGGATTTGTCAATGCCATAAATCAAGAAAACCATGACATTCCAAATCAAAAGGACTAGAGTAATTTTTTCGTCTAACTTCATAACCTTGCAATAATAGCTTCCGTCATTTCCTTGGTCGAAGCCTGACCTCCTATATCTCTCGTTAAAATTCCTGCTGCCAAACTGGCTTCTACTGCACGTTCGATACGCTCCGCATCCTCATAACGTCCAAAACTATCTCTCAACATCATGGCAACAGATAATATCATGGAAATAGGATTGGCAATTCCTAGACCTGCAATATCAGGTGCCGAACCATGAATAGGCTCATAGAGACTTGGCCCATTTTCAGAATGACTGGCTGATGGCATGACTCCAAGTGTGCCAGATAGAACGCTTGATTCATCAGAGAGAATATCTCCAAAAAGATTCTCCGTTACAATAACATCAAACTTGGCAGGATTGGTAATCATGAGCATGGCAGCTGAGTCTACCAACTGGTGTTCCAAGGTTACATCTGGGAAATCCTGTGCGACCTCCTCAGCTACTTTTCTCCAGAGTTTTGAAGTTGCCAACACGTTTTGCTTATCAATACTAGTAAGGATTTTTCTCCGATTTCTTGCGATTTCAAAGGCTTTACGAATAATTCGCTCCACTTCCTCATAGCTATAGTCGTTGACATCACGCGCTTTTCTTTCTTCAAGGATATGATCCCCAAAATAAATCCCACCTGTCAACTCACGCACCACAACAAAGTCCACACCAGCAATTCGTTCCGGTTTGAGAGGTGACAAATGCTTGAGACTGTCAAAGATTTTTACAGGGCGAATATTAGCGTAAAGATTGAGTTCCTTACGGAGAGCCAGCAGGCCTTGTTCAGGCCGCACCGCTGCTCCATCATACTGAGGACTCCCGATAGCCGCTAGGAGAATGGCATCTGCTTTCCTACTTGCCTTGAGGGTTTCATCAGGTAAGGGATGCCCTGCAGCATCAATACCTGCACCTCCAAAAGGTCGTCTGTCTATTTCATAGACAAAGCCTGTTTTTTTAGCTAGAGCCTCCAGAATCTCTAAACCAGCCTCCATGATTTCTGGGCCAATTCCGTCCCCTGCTAGAGCTACTATTTTCTTTGTCATAGCATTCTCCTTTACACACTAGGCATGTCACGATAGGAAACACTGCGTCCCATCTCACCAGCATTCTCTTTTTGAACAAAGGTATTGGCATTGATATAGGCAATAGCTGAAGCCTTCAACACATCGAAATCCAGACCTGCTGCATTAAAGATGCTTTCTGTATCTCTATTTTCAACAGTGACCAAAACCCGAGCTTGGGCATCAATTCCATCCGTCACAGCGTCAATAGTGTAAGACACCAAGCGAACGGACTGATTGAAGAATTTGTCGATAGCATTAAAGATTGCTTCAACAGAACCTTGTCCTGTTGCATTAAATTCGACTTTTTCACCATCCATATTGGCTAGGCTAACGAGTGCTTCAATGTCCTTATCTGCATGAGTTTGCAGTTGTAAATCATCAAAGTGGAAGCCTTCTGGATTTTCAACCATGGTTCCAGCTACCAGAGCACGAATATCTGCATCTGTGATTTCTTGTTTCTTATCTGCCAGAGCCTTGAACTTAGCGAAGAGTGGTTTGATGTCCTCTTCTGTAAAATCTAGGGCCAATTCTCTTAGTTTCTCGACAAAGGCATGGCGACCTGACAATTTTCCAAGCGGAAGGCTATTACTCTTGACACCGACCAATTCAGGAGTGATGATCTCATAAGTGAGAGGATTTTTAAGGACTCCATCTTGGTGAATACCCGATTCATGAGAGAAGGCATTGCCACCGACCACAGCCTTATTTTTAGGAACTGGAATACCTGAGAAGCGAGAAACCATTTCTGACGTATTGATTGTCTCATTTAAGACAATACTGGTTTCTGCTTGGTAGTAATCTTGACGAATATTGAGCCCCACTGCAATTTCTTCCAAAGCAGCATTTCCAGCTCTCTCACCAATACCGTTGATAGTTCCTTCGACTCGTCCTGCCCCATTTTTGACAGCAGCAAGGCTATTAGCTACTGCCATTCCGAGGTCATCGTGACAGTGAGGCGAATAGATAATCTGACGATCCGTCTTGACATTTTCAATCAAGTATTTGAAGATAGCGCCGTACTCTTCTGGAGTGGTAAATCCTACCGTGTCAGGGATATTGATATAAGATGCACCTGCATCAACCGCCGTTTGAACAACTTGCAGGAGGAAATCCAACTCTGTTCGAGTCGCATCCTCAGGAGAGAATTCGACAATCTCAAACTTAGAACGGGCATAGGAAACATGCTCCTTAATAGCTTCTAAAATCTCTTTCTTACTCTTATTGAGCTTATACTTTCGGTGTATCGGACTGGTAGCGATAAAGACGTGAACCTGTGGATACTTGGCATCCTTGAGAGCCTCGTAACAAGCATCAATATCAGACTTGACAGAACGTGCTAACCCAGTCACCGCCGTTTTTTTCAAGACCTTGGCGATCTCCTGAACTGCTGTGAATGAATCAGGACTCGCAGCTGGAAAACCAGCTTCAATGGCTGAAATACCCCATTTCTCAAGCTGTCTTGCAATGGCAATTTTTTCCTTTATTGAAAAATTAACACCAGGTGTCTGTTCTCCATCCCGAAGGCTGGTATCTAGAAATTCAACTGTTCTCATAAGATTTCCCCTTTTCCAAATATGGTTTTAAAAAAACATCTCGCTTAGAAGTCCAAGCGAGATGTTGATTTACTCCCGCTTGGTAAGCCAAACAGGACTAATGCTTTTTGCACTAGCCCGAGTACCTCAACAACAAAGCAAATTGATTAAACTTAGCTGTTTTCATGTTTGACTTTCTCCTTCGTTTGATATCTTGTTTAGTATTTTAGCATAGGCAAAAGCACTTGTCAAGAAAAAATCCAATATTTTCTGAAAATTTCTTCAGTAGAGAATATTTCGCTAATTGAAAGTTCTTGAAAAATCTTGAAACATTTCATTTTTTAGAGGTTAAGTTCCAACTTCTTTCTATCAATTCCAGTACCATTTCATCTGATAAAGTATCATCAAGAGCCACACTAATCCAGTAGTGTTTATTCATATGAAAAGCCGGATAAATTCCCTTTTTTGAAAGCAAATCAGCTACTTGGTCATGTTTGAGATTGACTGCTTCCACCTGTCCTTCTCTGCCCTTTTCCAGCTTATTCCAAGAGATTTTCATCCAGACGGCATACCACTTTTGATTCCCTTCATGTCTTAACACTGCCGTATCAGGAGATTTCTCCCATAGATATTCCAGCTGATTACCATATTTTTCCTGAACCTGAGTCATGATTCGCTTAGTCTGAGAACAAATAAAATCCTGCACATCAAAACAAGCCTTCCGAATTTGGTAAAGAATCTCCAGACAAGCCTCACGGACATTTCCAACAAAACTTCCCCTCATGCTTCCCATATGAACTTGTGGATAGAGATCACCAGTCTCCTGGTCAAAGACTTGAAAGCACACATTATCAGCAGTAATGGACACAGTCATGACAAAGTCACCCTGCAAAATCATGCAGCTATAAGTCCAAACTCCACTACTTTCTACAAAACCATAAGCATAAGCCTTTTCTTGATTAAACTGATAGGATTTAAAAATTTCAAACATAAGTGAAAACTGCTACTCTAAGCAGCAGTTCCTTTCTATTTTTTAAAAGACAACCTTGGTTCCGTGCAATTGTGTTACACCTAGCTGGTCAATAAAGGTTTGACGGTTGTCCAAGTCAATCCCTCCACCTGGTAGAATTTCAATCTTACCTTTGGCGTGCTCCAAAATTCTGTGATAGTGGGCAAAACGTTTTTCTAAGGAGTCACCAGATACACCAGCACGAGTTAGGATACGAGTGACTCCAGCTTGACTGAGCCAGTCAATAGCTTCCAGTTGATCATCATCGCTCAATTCATCAAAGGCCATGTGGAAGACAATTTCCATTCCTTTTGATGCAGCTATCAATTTCTCCAGATTAGTCTTATCCAACTTTTTATCAGTAGTTAAGGCTCCAAATACAACTCCTTGACTTCCAGCCTGAGCAGTCAAACGAATGTCTTCTAGCATAATGGCAATTTCGAGGTCATTATAGACAAAGTCGCCACCACGTGGACGAATCATGGTCATAATGGTCGTATCGTGGTTAGTTGCCAATTCAACTGCTGCCTTAGTCACTCCATAGCTGGGTGTTGTCCCACCAACTGCAAGATTATCACAGAGTTCGATTCGACGAGCTCCAGCCTGCATCGCTTTTTCAAGCAAGGTCACATTTTCAGCACAAAATTCGTAAATCATTTGATTCTCCTTGAAGATTACTTTAAATTTATTATATCATATTATTGTGAATATGCTTTCAATTTTATCAAGGGAAACAGATACTATTTTTTATTCTTTGTCTGGAATGACCTTAAAGAGATAATAAGTGATAAAGATGGTCAAAGCTCCCAGACCAATTTTGACAGGTAAGAGAGGGGCAAAATAAATTGAAATTCCCATCAAAATGTAGATAGATACGATAATTTTTTTCTTACGTTCACGCGCAATAGACTTAGTCTCACGAAAATCAGCTACATATGCTTGATAGAGCTTGGTATGATAAAGCCAGTCTTCGAAACGCTTGGAACTTCTTGAGAAACAAGCAATAGACAACAAAAGGAAAGGCGTTGTCGGCAACAAGGGCAAGACAACCCCAACAATAGCCAAGGCCAGCGATAAAAAACCAATAATTAGATAAACAATACGCATAACTTCTCCTAGTTAATACTCTTCGAAAATCTCTTCAAACCGCGTCAACGTCGCCTTGACGTAGGTATGGTTCCTGACTTCGTCGGTCTTATCTGCAACCTCAAAGCAGTGCTTTGAGCAACCTGCGGTTAGTTTCCTAGTTTGCTCTTTGATTTTCATTGAGTATAAAATAATCTTCTTCTAGTTTCGCATACAATGGTGAATTTTGTCAAGCACTTACTCAAAAAGAGCCTGAAATTCACTTTCAGGACTCTCTTCTTATTTAATCTTTTCTTCTTCGTAATCACCCTTGCTACAAACAACCTGCTTGCCACCACCACGGACTTTTTTCTCCACGAGGAAGTTGCCACATTTTGGACAGTCACGACCAACAGGCTTGTCCCAAGAGGTAAATTCACATTCTGGATAGCGATTGCAACCATAGAAGAGGCGGTTACGTTTTGTTTTACGTTCAATGATTTGTCCTTGATGACAACTTGGACACTCAACACCAATCTCTTTCACAATTGCTTGGGTATGGCGACAATCTGGGAAATTGCTACAAGCATAGAACTTACCAAAACGACCAAGTTTAATGACCATTGGACTGCCACACACTTCACAGTCAAATCCAGCGGGTTCATCCTTGATCTGGATTTTTTCCATTTCTTCTTCAGCCTTGGAAACCTCTTTAGAGAATGGTTTGTAAAAGGCATCAATGACACGTTGCCACTGTTCTTTTCCAACTTCGACATCATCCAGTTTACCTTCCATTTCAGCTGTAAAGGTCACGTTTACGATATCTGGGAAATATTCAACGATGAGCTTGTTAACAATTTCTCCCAACTCTGTCGGCTCAAAACGTTTGGCTGCAAGGCGAACATAATAACGTTTCTGAATGGTTTCAATGGTCGGTGCGTAGGTTGACGGACGTCCAACCCCATTTTCCTCCAAGGTCTTGATCAGGGTCGCTTCAGAATAGCGAGCAGGCGGTTGAGTGAAATGTTGCTCTGGTTTGCTATTGACCTGCTTAACCACATCTCCAACAGCCATATCTGGTAACATCTTATTTTTATCAGAATCATTATAAATGGCAAGATAACCATCAAACTTAACCTGACTACCATTGGCAGCAAATTGAACCCCATTTTGAGACAATTTAACAGCCATGGTATCAAAGACAGCAGCTGTCATCTGGCTAGCTACAAAACGATTCCATATAAGGGTATAAAGCTTGAGCTGATCCTTGTTCAGATACTTAGCAATACTTTCAGGTGTATTAAAGACACTTGACGGACGAATAGCCTCATGGGCATCCTGAGCACCTGAAACGTTTTTAACCTTACTACCATGCTTAGAATACTTGCTACCAAAACGGTCCGTAATGAAACTTGCTGCTTCATTTTGCGCTACAGGACTGATACGAGTAGAGTCTGTACGCATATAGGTAATCAAACCTTGAACACCAGAACCAATATTAATCCCTTCATAGAGCTGTTGGGCAACCATCATGGTCTTTCGAGTACGGAAATTGATTTTATTGGCAGCATCCATCTGCATAGATGAAGTGGTATAGGGTAAAGGAGCATTGCGTTTACGTTCTTTCTTATCCACCTGATCCACTGAAAAGTCTTTACCAGTCAGACGAGACAAGACTTCCTTTACCTCATCATTACTAGTCAGTTTCAGCTTTTTGCCATCTACTCCATAGAAGGATGCCTGAAATTGTTTGGTTCCCTTTTTAAAGATAGAATCAATGGTCCAGTATTCTTCAGGCTGAAAGGCATTGATTTCATTCTCACGATCAATGATTAGCTTAAGCGCAATAGACTGAACGCGACCTGCTGACAAGCCCTTCTTGACCTTCTTCCACAAAATAGGCGAAATCGAGTACCCCACCAAGCGGTCTAGGACACGACGAGCCTGTTGGGCATCGACCAAGTCCATATCAATCTTACGAGGTTCTTTAAAAGCATTTTTGACCGCATCTTTGGTGATTTCATTGAAGACCACACGGTTGGCATCATTCTCATCTAAGTTGAGAATATGAGCCAAATGCCAAGAAATCGCTTCTCCTTCACGGTCCGGGTCACTCGCCAGAAAGACTTTATGAGCTTTTTTAGCTTCTTTTTTCAAGTCATTGATAAGAGGACCTTTCCCTCGGATATTGATGTATTGCGGTTCATAATTATTTTCAATATCGACGGACATACTGGATTTCTTCAAATCACGGATATGCCCGACACTGGCTAAAACCTTGTAGTTTCTGCCGAGATATTTTTCAATCGTTTTCGCCTTAGCAGGCGACTCCACGATGACTAGATTTTTTTTAACTGTTGATTTTTTCTTTTTTGTTGCCGTAGCCACAGTATCACACCTTTTCAAAGTAATAAACTTTATAAAGTGTAAACCATTTTGGCATAACTGTCAAGACTTAGCTCCTATATATGGAAGAAAAGTTTGTCTATTAAGCAAAATTTCGTCTTAAAATTCAAATTCCGCAAGCACATCCTGCCCACTTGTAACCAATTTTGCCCCTTCTTGAATCAAATGATGGCAACCGTCTGATAGTCCATCTAAAATGCTACCAGGAATAGCAAAGACATCGCGCCCTTCTTCCATTGCCCTCTCACAGGTAATAAGACTACCTGAGCGCATCTTAGCCTCTGCGACAATCACACCACGACAAAGTCCAGCAATGATGCGATTACGGGCAGGAAAATGAAATTTCAGAGGTTGTTCGCCAGGTCCATATTCACTGAGAACCAGATGATCATTGCCGATATAGCCTTGCAAACGTTTATTGGCTTTAGGATAAAATACATCCAGACCTGTTCCAATCACTGCAATGGTTTTTCCGCCATTCTGAAGAGCAGCCATATGAGCTGCTGTGTCAATGCCCTTGGCTAATCCACTGACGATAACCAGTTCATTTTCCAAGCCCTGAATAACTTTTTCAACTGACTTAACTCCCTGTTTGCTACAAGCACGACTTCCTACGACTGCTACCTTCGGGAATTTCAAGAGGTCAAGATTTCCCTTGTAAAATAAAAGTACAGGCGCATCGTATATTTCACTCAAATCCCAAGGGTAACAGTCATCTAAAATAGAGAAAGATGGAAATTTTTGAAACTCCTTCTCCAAATGCGCATCGTCTATCTGAAAATAACGTTCCATAAAAACAGCTGGATTTCGGCAACCTGATATATCTGCAATATCTCCTAACAACAGTTCTTGATCGAAATTTTCACCATATTCTAGGACCTTCAAAACCTGTTGATTGGTCAAACCTGATTTTTTTAACTTATAGATTTCATAGTTTGTGATTTTCATAAATATCTCCATTTCTTTTTCTACTCATCTATTTATTCGTAAAAAATCAAAAAAACATCCGACTATTTTAGCCAGATGTTGGAATCTTTAATTTTCGTTTTTAAGAATTTCTTCTAATTTATGGTAGTCTTGGACACTATCGATCTCATAGATGCTGTTGCCTTCTAATTCTTCAACATAGACATCCAGTTCTTTGATATTATCCTTAACCATATTATCCCAGTAGAGATCAACAAATTCACCACTTGCATAAGCCTTATCGATAAAGCTGACAATCTTTTCTGCAGTTGGGGCATCCCAGAAAGATACACCACTAAGGATGCGACCTGCCTTGCTATCAACAATAATGTCTTGAACCTTGTAGTCATCTCCATAAACTAAGAACCATTCGTTGGTACAATCTTCACGATAGACACTAAAATAAGTCGAACGAGTCAAATCATTGCGGAACATATTTTTAAAGAGATAATTGTCGGCATCAATAACATAGCTGTTGGCCAATTCTTCTTTTACAAGATAGAGAGAGTAAAAGTTATTGTAGTCCGCGTATTTATCATTGAAAACGAGGCGAAGGTGGTGCACCCAAGAAAACAACTGCAAACAAGACAGTCCAAACTACATAACTCACGTTCAAGCCTGTAGCCTTGGCTGGTTGCAAGCGATTGATAGCGATATAATAAGCCAAGTAGGAAATCATATCAAAGGCTGCAAAGACAATCATAAGACCTAGCAATTGTCCATTGGCCACTTCTGCAAATGACTGATGAGAGAAGAGCACAATCACAAGATAAGATAAGAATGAAGTCACTTGACGAATCAAGAGGGCTTCGATTTCACTCAGTTCACTTTCCATAGCAAAAGAGCTAAGAACACTCTCACTTCCCCATGCAATAGCACAAACTAAAGCACAGAAAATCCCAATGTAGAAGGAATTGACCTGTTCAACCTTATAGGTTTGAGCAATAATCCCTGCAATAATCAAGACAATCCCAAACACAGTATTTTTTGAAATTTTGTGCTTCAAAAAGAAGAAAGCCAATAAAACTGAAATCGCAGGATAGATAGCGGATACCGATGAAGCTAAGGAACTTCCGATATACTTAACCGCATAAAGATTGGCCTGCATTCCGATAGGACCTGCTAGCAAGGCTCCGATGATAACACTCACATTGCGAATATTTAAGAAAATTGAGAGACGAACTTTTCCTTCTTTTACCGAGAGAAAAGCTAGTAAGATAAAGATACTCAAGAAATCGTGAGCAGCGGCCACCACAAAGGGCGACAAATCTGTAAAAATCGAAAAGATATAAGCACTAATCGTTAGACCTAAACCCCAGAAAATACCTGAGAGTAGACCAAAAGAAACTCCATTTTTATTTTTCATCAGAACCTCCATAATATGACAAACCTTTAACAGCTCTTTGGTAACGACTCACACCATAGTCACCAAAATCTGCACCTTGCTCTTCTTTGTAGACTGTCCATAGACTCCAAATAGCATCTTGTAAAATTTTATAAATAGCAATCTTTTCACGAGAGACAGGTGTTTGCTCACTCTCATAGTGAGATAAGAAGGCTTCTTCCTCTTGACGAGTGAATTCAGACTCTAAAAAGAGAGCAGCCAAATCCCACATTGGATCATTCATTGATGAATATTCCCAATCAATCAAATAAAGTCGTCCTTGAGGTGATTCGATAAAGTTTTCAGGCACCAAATCGATATGACAAGATTTTCTGTCAACACCTAAATCAGCCAGTCTTTTCTATAAGGAGAAGACTGCTTCTCGAACGGCTTCATAGTTGGCATAAGGAATTTTTTCTTCAATCAAAGATTCATATTTTTTGATTTCTTCAAAAGGAGCAAATTCTCCTCTTAATTCCTTGCCAGAAGCATGAATAGTTTGTAATATTGGAGCAATTTTATCAAATTTGGTCTTGATTGACGTTGAATCAAGCGTAATCGCAGATTCGATATACTCATTTACTTTGATACCAGCTTCAATATCAAAAAGATAATTTTTTACATCTAAGTCTAAATCCTTTAGTAGTTCAAGATTGTACTTTTCATCTTGACGATTGATCAGCTTTTCTGTCCCTTTACCAAAGAATTTAACAATGTATTGCTTATTTGTTGTTTTGGCCAAATAGTTTTGATTGGTCATTCCCCCCAGTTGTTCAACACTGAGGACTTCCTCTTCTTCACTAAGTAGAGAAGAAATTTTTTCTTTAATGATTTTCTCCACAATTAACCTCCAGCACTTATACTTCCCACTTAAACACAGTTTTAAAGGCTGTGTTTAAATCGGTTGCAAAGACACGGTGAATATCTTTAATTTCTCTTACAGGTTCTTCTAGATAAAGGATATTTTTAAGACGATTGGCAAATTTCTTGACTTCCATCATTTGGATGGCATTTTCAAAATCAATGCGACCAGAACGAGAGGACCCAATTAAGAGCAAGCCTTTTTCTAAGGCATCGCGTGTATTGAGATTGACTTTATACTCACTAACTCCCATCATAAGAATCGTTCCCTGAGGACGAATATAGCGAATCAAATCATTAATGGCTGGTCCAGTACCATCACCACCACAACACTCAAAAGCATGGTCAAAGGCCAAATCTTCAGGAATATTATCAGTGATGTAGCATTCTTTGGCAAAAGAGAAAAGTTCCAACTTTTCCCAATGACGACCAATAACCACAATCTCTGCTTCTGGCAAAGTATAGTTGATAATATTGGCAACCACAAATGCTAAACTGCCATCTCCGATAACGGCGATTCGGTCCCGCTTACTATGAGCAAGAGTCAATAAACGCTTCATAGCGTGCATGCCAACACTGACAAACTCTGTAATGGCTGCAACCGTATCTTCGATAGCATCATAAGCCACCACACGATCTTTAGGGAGAGAAACAACCTCTCTCATAAAGCCATCAAAACCACTAGACAAGAAATGGGTTCCTGTCATGTAGTTCTCATAGAATTCTTCATCACTCTGCATAGGAGGCTGATTGGGAATCATGACAACTTTTTGACCAACTTCGTAGGTTCCTGTAGGGTCAGAAATAACGGTTCCACATGACTCGTGAATCATTGCCATTGGAAGCTTTTTATTCAAAATCTTGGGATCACGTTTTCCCTGGTAGTAACGCTGATCCGCATGACAGACAGCCATGTAGTTGGGACGGATAAGGATATGATTTTCTTGGTCAATAGCCTCTTCCTGGTATTTGACATTGATAAACTTAGGCTTAGTTAGTTGATAAATTTGATTAATCATTTTACTAGTCTTTCTCAATCATACTTTTTGCAATCTTCAAATCTGTTACGGTTGTAATTTTTAGATTTGAATATTCACCTTTGGCCAAGGCCACATCTTTTCCTTTGATTACAAAGATTTTACATGCATCTGTCAAAATTTCCTTCTCTTCATCAGAAAGAGATCCATAAAGGTCCATGAAGTCCTTGCAACGGAATGTTTGAGGTGTTTGTCCTTGATAAAGGTGAGCACGATTTGGAATATCTGTAATAAATTGACCGTTGGTGCTTTCAACGATAGTATCAACCGCTTCAACTACTGTGTCCACTGCGTCGTGATTTTGGGCAAGTTGGATATTGTCCTGAATCATGCGAAGCGTAATAAATGGACGAACAGAGTCGTGGGTAACAACGATATCCTCTGGAGTAAGCGGACGATAAGCATCAATGGCTTCAATGATTTTCTCAATACTCGTATTACGGTCAGCACCACCTTTTGTAATGATGATACGATCCTTATGAAGAGGCAGATATTTATCTACAAGATCCTCTGCATGAGAAACCCAGTCTCCATGAACCCCAACTACAATTTTTTCAATACTTGGTTCCAAGACAAATTTTTCAATTGTATGAATCAAAATAGGTCGATCACCTAGCTCTAAAAATTGTTTTGGCAAGTTACTGATTCCCATGCGTGTGCCAGTTCCACCAGCAAGAATTCCTGCATAAATCATCTATTTTCTCCTTTGTCTTACTAAAAAAACTTATTCTCTCTATTATACCACAATCTAGTCCTATCATAAAATAAATACTAGTCATCCCGTTCTAGAATAGGAGGATTAAGCAGTTCTATTATTCAAAGAAACTAGTTCATTTCTAGTAATGACTAGGAATTCTATAGTCATTACCAATAAATGGCTGTGAAATTTTAGAGTTCTCCAGAATAATATAATTTCCTTAAAAAAATCTTAAAATTAAGCTTTGGAACTTCAAAGTAATTGCTTGACTTACTACCCTTCATTTCTTATTAGCTAACTTTATGATATAAATACGAATAGGCTCGGGACAAGTCTTTAAAATAAAAAATAACCAACTGCTACAAGTGCTCCAGGCCCCAAAAATGCTTTTAGATTTTACCAAAATGATTATTATTCGGAGTTTCAATAGATTGGTTGATCTCAGAATGAGAGACCTTTTTGTAAGAAGACATCGGAATATTCACTTTCTAATCTTATCTTTACCTATTTTATTAATGTATTTTGAAAGAAATGTTGAAAATAGTTTCCTATTTCCAATTTATTATTATTGCATCACACTTTGAAATGATTCTTAAGGAAAGTATGGTAGTTAAAATAAACAACATCAGTATTGTAAAAGCCAGCGTTTTCTGACGCTGGCTTTTAAACTGTGAAAAACTTTTCTAAACTAAATCGCTTCTGTGACAAAACTACGACTTTCAAGTACCTTAAGCATGGCGTTAGCTGTATCTAGGGCGGTGAATAGGGGCACCCCGTGTTCAATGGCTGAACGACGGATTTGCTCTCCATCTTCATCAGCAGTTCGTTTGGTTCCTACTGTATTAATGATAGCTTGAATTCTTCCTTTGCGTACAAAACTTGGAATATCCTGATCATCATCACCAATCTTACCAACAGGTTGGGCTTGCAATCCATGACTGGCAAAGAAGGCTGCTGTCCCTTCTGTCGCGAGGATTCCATAGCCAATATTTTGGAAACGACGAGCCAAGTCCAAGGCTTCTTCTTTGGCATCATCAGCGATGGTGAAGACTACATTTCCAAAAGTTGGCAAGTGGAGGTAAGAAGCTTCAAAGGCTTTATAGAGAGCTTTTTCCAAAGTCGTATCAGAACCCATAACTTCCCCTGTTGACTTCATTTCAGGACCAAGTAAGCTGTCTACCTTCGCTAGTTTGGTAAAGGAGAAGACAGGTGCCTTAATATGAACGCGGGTGCTTTCAGGGTAAAGTCCATCTTGGTAACCAAGTTCTTCAAGTTTTTGACCAAGAATGAGCTTGGTTGCTACTTGAGCCATAGGAATATTGGTTACCTTAGAAAGGAATGGAACCGTACGGCTGGCACGTGGATTGACCTCAATAACGTAGACTTTTTCATCCTTGATAACAAACTGGATGTTCATCATTCCAAGGCAGTTAAGACCGATTGCCAGGCGTTTAGTATAGTCTGCGATTGTTTCTTGCACCTTTTGCGACAAGGTTTGTGGTGGGTAAACTGCCATTGAGTCACCTGAGTGGACACCAGCACGTTCGATGTGCTCCATAATACCAGGGATAAGGACATTTTCACCGTCTGAAATGGCATCAACTTCACACTCTTGTCCAACGATATAAGAGTCAACAAGAACTGGGTGGTCTGGACTAGCCTTAACCGCTGTACGCATGTAAGAACGAAGGTCCTCTTCGTTTTCAACAATTTCCATGGCACGTCCACCCAAGACATAAGATGGGCGGACAAGAACTGGGAAACCAATCTTGCGAGCTGCAAGCACTGCTTCTTCTTCATTGGTAGCCGTTTGTCCTGGTGGTTGTGGAATATCCAAGTCTTTAAGAGCTTGCTCAAAGAGGTCGCGGTCTTCGGCACGGTCTAGGTCAACAACCTGCGTACCAAGAATAGTCACACCTGCTTTTGCCAATGGTTCAGCAAGGTTAATGGCTGTCTGACCACCGAACTGAACGATAACACCTTTTGGTTGCTCCAAGTCAATGACGTTCATAACATCTTCGAATGTCAATGGTTCAAAATAGAGCTTGTCAGATACCGAGAAGTCTGTAGAAACGGTCTCTGGGTTTGAGTTCATGATGATAGCCTCATAACCAGCAGCTTGAATCGCCTTAACAGAGTGAACAGTGGCGTAGTCAAACTCAACCCCTTGACCGATACGGATTGGACCAGAACCCAGAACTAGAACGGATTCCTTATCAGACTTGATAGACTCATTTTCCCAACCATAGGTTGAATAGAAATATGGTGTTTCAGAGTCAAACTCTGCCGCACAGGTATCAACCATCTTGTAGACTGGGACAATCTTATTTTTCAAGCGAAGTTGGCGAACTTGGTCAGCTGTAGTATTCCAGAGTTCAGCAATCTTACGGTCTGAAAATCCATTGAGTTTGGCAGTTTTCAAAACGTCTAAATCTTGTGGATGAGCACCCAGTTCTTGCTCAATTTCAAAGATATGCAAGAGTTTATCAAGATAGAAGATATCGATTTTTGTAAGCTCTGCAATTTCTTCTGGTGTGTAACCACGACGAATAGCTTCTGATACATAGAAGAGACGGTCATCTTGAGCTTTGACAACTTTTTCAATCAAGGCATCATCAGAAACTGCTGCAAGTTCAGGCATCTCATTGTGGTGCACCCCAATTTCAAGGGAGCGACAAGCCTTAAGAAGAGATTCCTCGATGTTACGACCGATCGCCATGACTTCTCCAGTGGCCTTCATCTGGGTACCAAGACGGCGTTCACCTTTTTCAAACTTGTCAAATGGGAAACGTGGAATCTTGGCAACTACGTAGTCAAGGGCTGGCTCAAACATGGCATAGGTTGAACCTGTAACTGGGTTGATCACCTCATCCAAGGTCAAACCTACTGCAATCTTGGCAGCCAACTTAGCAATCGGATATCCTGTCGCCTTAGAGGCAAGGGCTGACGAACGCGATACACGAGGGTTTACTTCGATAACATAGTACTTGAAGCTGTGGGGATCAAGGGCCAGCTGAACGTTACATCCACCTTCAATCTTGAGGGCACGAATGATACTCAAGCTCGCGTCACGTAGCATTTGATTTTCATAGTCTGACATGGTTTGCGCAGGAGCGAATACAATGGAATCTCCCGTGTGAATCCCAACTGGGTCAAAGTTTTCCATGTTACAAACAACCAAGGCATTGTCAGCTGAGTCGCGCATGACTTCGTACTCGATTTCCTTGAAACCTGCAATCGAACGCTCAATCAAACATTGGGTAACAGGTGACAATTTTAATCCATTTTCAGCGATTTCACGCAATTCTTCCTCATTGGCACACATACCACCACCAGTACCACCAAGGGTAAAGGCTGGACGAACGATGACTGGGTAGCCAATTGTTGCTGCAAAGGCAACTGCTTCGTCAACCGTGTTGACAATTTCAGATTCTGGGATTGGTTGGTTGAGCTCCTCCATCAATTGTTTAAAGAGATCGCGGTCCTCCGCTTGGTCAATAGCAGATAGTTTAGTACCGAGAAGCTCAACTCCAAGCTCATCTAAGATGCCATTTTTAGACAATTCCATGGCCATATTGAGTCCTGTCTGACCACCAAGGGTTGGTAGCAAGGCATCTGGACGCTCCTTACGAAGAATACGTGTCACAAACTCAAGTGTAATCGGCTCAATATAAACCTTGTCAGCAATCTCCTTGTCCGTCATGATAGTTGCAGGGTTTGAGTTAACCAAGACAACTTCATAACCTTCCTCTTTCAAAGACAAGCAAGCCTGGGTTCCAGCATAGTCAAACTCAGCAGCCTGACCAATAATAATCGGACCAGAACCAATCACCATAATTTTTTGAATATCAGTACGTTTAGGCATATATAAGATATTAAGGGCGTTAAGCGGACAAAGCTAAAATAGGAGTTATGACGAAGAACTGTCAGTTCTAGGAATGACTATCTTTTTAGCACCGTCCGTAGCCCGTATTCAATTCAGCAAATACGGAGCACCCTTCTCCTTTCTATTCGTCGCCTCACTGAGCGACATTAAATAAGATACAAAGGACGAATAGAAAGCGATTGAATTTTAGGAAACCAAGAAAGGATTGACAATCCAAATTGGTTTCTCTAAATTCCGAGCTTTCCGTCCGTGTTCAGTTAAATAAATTCTCCGACGATTTTTTAGCGAAACGATATTTTTCGGTAAAAAATCTAGTGCAGGGAGTTTTTAGTTCGCCCAATAGCGACTAAAAGAAACGACCTGCCTTTCTATTAGGCAACTCTCGGGTTGCCATTAAATAAGATACAAAGGACGAATAGAAAGCGATTGAATTTTAGGAAACCAAGGAAGGATTGACAATCCAAATTGGTTTATCTAAATTCCGAGCTTTCCGTCCGTGTTCAGTTACATAAATTCTCTGACGAGCTTTTACTCGTTCTTAGTTTGATTGTTTAAAAGCTTCCATCATCTCGATAAACTCGTCGAATAGGTAGCTTGCATCGTGTGGACCAGGTGCTGCGTCTGGGTGATATTGGACAGAGAAAGCAGGCTGGTATCTGTGACGTACACCTTCAACTGACTTGTCATTGATTTCTTCGTGGGTAATAATCAAGTGCTCTGGCAAATCCTCACGGCTGACTGCATAACCATGGTTTTGGCTAGTAAAGTCTACTCGTCCTGTTGCAATTTCACGTACCGCATGGTTAAATCCGCGATGACCAAATTTCATCTTGTAGGTCTTAGCACCATTTGCCATGGCAAAGAGTTGATGCCCCATACAAATACCAAAGATTGGAATTTTCCCTTGCACACCGCGAATCATGTCAAGTGCTTGTGGAACGTCTTCTGGGTTACCTGGCCCATTTGACAACATAACTCCGTCAGGATTAAGATGAAGAATTTCTTCTGCCGTTGTCGTGTATGGAACCACGGTCACATTACAGTTTCGCTTAGAAAGTTCACGTAGGATTGAGTGCTTGAGACCAAAGTCCACTAACACCACGCTCAAACCAACTCCTGGAGCTGGATAGGATGTTTTAGTAGAAACCTGCTTGATATTGTCTGTCGGCAATACTATTGCTTGGAGCTGGTCCGTCACATGGTCCATGCTGTCCCCAACATGGGTCAAGGTTGCACGCATGGTACCATGCTTACGGATAATCTTGGTAAGTGCACGCGTATCAATCCCTGAAATACCAGGAATTTTCTTGGCTTTCAAAAATTCATCCAAGGTCATTTGATTCCGCCAGTTGCTTGCTCTACGTGCTTCTTCGAAAACAACAACTCCCTTACAAGTTGGAATAATGGATTCGTAATCGTCACGGTTAATTCCATAATTTCCTACCAAAGGATAAGTAAAGGTCAAGATTTGTCCATTATAAGACTGGTCTGTAATGGATTCTTGGTAGCCGGTCATACCTGTATTAAAGACGATTTCGCCTGTTACATCAATATCTGCTCCGAAGGCCTTGCCTTCAAAAACTGTGCCATCTTCTAGTACTAGAAGTCTTTTTGTCATATTTTCACCTCTCGTGGACGCTCACTGGCGTCTTTTAACGTCTTGTGTTTTAGTTGGCGTTTCTACTCGCCAGTACGGATTCTAAGATTGCCATTCGAACAAAGACACCATTGGTCATTTGTTGGACAATCCGTGATTTTGGTGCTTCAACCAAGTGATCTGCGATTTCTACATCACGATTGACTGGAGCTGGGTGCATGAGAATTGCTGTTTCTTTCAAACGGTCATAACGTTCTTGAGTCAAGCCATGTTGGGCATGGTAGTCTTCTTTGGAAAAGACAGCTCCACTATCATGGCGTTCATGTTGCACACGGAGAAACATCATGACATCCACCTGATCAATGATTTCATCAATGGTTACAAACTGTCCATAGTCTGCAAACTCGTGACTTCTCCATTCCTCAGGTCCAGCAAAGTAAAGTTCAGCTCCCAAGCGTTTCAAAATCTGCATATTGGATTTGGCAACGCGTGAGTGGTCCAAGTCACCTGCAATCGCAACCTTGAGCCCCTCAAAGTGACCAAATTCCTCATAAATAGTCATCAAATCAAGCAAGCTCTGGCTAGGGTGTTGTCCCGAACCATCTCCACCATTGATGATGGAAGTCGTAATCGTTGGACTAGCAATCAACTCTCTGTAGTAGTCAACCTCAGGGTGGCGAATCACACAGACGTCAACTCCTAGTGCAGATAGGGTCAAAATGGTATCATAAAGTGTCTCACCCTTATTGACCGAGCTAGTTTTCACATCAAAGTCAAGTCGTTCCAATCCCAGTTTAATCTCTGCAACTTCAAAGGACTTATGCGTCCGTGTAGAATCCTCAAAGAAAAGATTGGAAACAATCGGGTGGTTTTCATAGGGAAGCTGAGCTCCGTTTTTAAACTCAATTCCTCGCTTGATCAATTTCATCACTTGATCGACAGTGAGATCTTCCATGGACACCACATGGTTCAATGCTTGTTGATTTTCTGACATGGCTACTCCTTTAGCTTTCTAAGCTTCTTCAGTAATCAGAACTCTGTCTTGGCCATCAAGTTCTGCCATCTCTACGATGATTTCTTCAGAACGACTAGTTGGGATATTTTTCCCAACGTAATCTGGACGGATTGGCAATTCTCTATGTCCACGATCGACTAGAACTGCTAAACTCACGCGCGCAGGACGACCATGACCGACAATATTATCAATAGCAGCACGGATAGTACGACCTGTATAAAGCACATCGTCCACCAAGATGACTTCACGGCCTGTCACATCAACAGAAACAAAAGAAGTATCTTCTCCACTTTTAACGTCATCACGGAAAGGTTTAGTATCCAATTCCACAACAGGAACTGAAAGATTTTCTAATTGCTCCAAACGTTCTTGGATACGGTGGGCAATAAAGACACCGCGAGTTTTAATACCAGCCAAGACGATTTTATTCAAATCTTTATTGCGCTCGATAATCTCATAAGTAATACGCGTAATCGCTCGTTTGACGGTCAATTCATCTACAACTTCTTTTGTCTTCATGACAAACCTCCAAAAAGAAAAGTCTCCTTAAACAAGGAGACTTGAAATGTATAGCTAAGTAAGCCCTACTGGAAACAGTATAGACTTCACCCTTCTACTTTATCACGCTCCTTGCCTGCCTCACGGGACAGGTTTAAAGGAATATTTTGTTATCAAATACTATAGCACAAAACAGACCTAAAATCAAGCAAAAACTTTTGAGCTCCCATCTTATAAATTGCTAAAATCATATAACTGTGGGTACTGGTCACACTCTGGATTTTTAGGATGACAAATAGCTCGTCCAAAATAAATCATGGCCTGATGGGCTGCTAACCACTGCTCAGGTGGCAAGATATCCATGACCCGCTTTTCCACCTCAAGTGGTGTCGCTGATTTTTTGACGATATCGTGGTGTTTGCAAATACGCTCCACATGAGTATCCACTGCAAAGGCTGGAATCCCAAAGCCCACACTCATGACAACATTGGCTGTCTTGCGACCAACACCTGCCAAACTCTCTAATTCCTCTCGTGTCTGAGGGACTTGACCATCAAAATCATCTAGTAACTGTTGGGCACATTTTTTTAGGAATTTAGCCTTATTTCGATACAGTCCCAGGCGAGAAATGTGTGAAGCAATCTCACTCTCTGTCGCAACAGACATGGCTTGTGGAGTTGGAAAGGCAGCGAAGAGACCTGGTGTGGCCTTATTTACCGCTGCATCCGTTGTCTGAGCTGACAACATGACCGCAACCAGTAGTTCAAAATGATTAGTAAAATCAAGACTAGGCTTGGCATCTGGGAAGAGAGCAATGATTTCTTCTAGCACTTTTCGTGCTCGTTTTTTTGACAAGACCATTATTCGTCTCCATCAAATAGTCCTTGTAAGCCAGCAAAAGGACTATTTTCTTCTTTCTTTACTGCTTGTTGAGCTTGGTATTCTTCTTCTGTCATGATTTGCCAGTCATTTCCTGACACAAAACCTTGACCCGCCTCTTCTTCAGCCGTCAAGACCTTAATAGGAATGTTTAGTAGGATATTGTCTGACACGCTCTCAGCAAGGTCAAGTTCTCCATTTTCGATAGGCAAGACCAAATCATCGTCTAAAACTTCCTGATCTAGTTGGTTAGTTGCGCCTTCCATGAAAACTTCCGTTACTGGATAAGATTCAACTAACTCAACTGGCTCCATACTGCGACTTGAAGCAAGAACAATGGTATAAGATAGTTGATAATCTAAGAAATACATACGGTCTTCGTACTGTACTTTCCCAACTGCAAAGATATCTTTTACATCTAAAATTTCTTGATTACGTGAACGCAGTTCAGCAACTAGATCTAAAGTTTGTTCAAAATGCAAGCCTTCAGACTGCTTACGAATTTCTTGAATATTTAATTTCATACTTCCTCCATAAAGATTTACTCTCTTGATTATACCATGAAAAGGCTACAAACCAGCACACTAAACTTTATAATTAAAATTCATTTTTCAATATATTTACTATGCTATTTTTGTTTTTTAGTACTATAGGCAAGAATAGATCAGAGCAAGAAGGATGCTCACATGGAAGATAAAGAATTGATTGCTAATGCAACCCAACTCCTATCCGAGTTAAATAAAAGTTTCCAACGCTGTAAACAGGGTAGGGCAGATGATATTCGACTACAAGAGCTGCTAAACACCACTGTGCAAGAGATCAAAAAAGCGGAAAAATTGAACAACAGTATCTTAATCGACCTTGAGAAATGTTACCAATCTACCAGTCTTCTGATAGGACTCGGTAGCCTAAAACTAAACGATCAAGCACGTACCGCTTGGCGCAACTATGACAAGCTCCATCATGAGCATGTCAAACACGTACTAACTCTTTATGGACCTGTTTTCGGATTTTAGAGCATAGAATTTCCAGTTTTCTGTTGACAAAAGTTCCTGAAAGGTATAGGATAGAGGTACTAATACTCGGAGGTAAGGGAGACATGAACAACTAAGTCTATCAAATAAAGAACCTTTATTTAGTAGATCTTGTTTTTGTCTCTTTTTGTGTGCTCTTTTATGCCCTTTTTCTGGTATTTTAATAGAGTTTTTTGACATAAATGTTGAGCTCTACTAGGTAAAGTAGAGCTTTTTGTTATGCACTATCAACATTCTAGAAAGGGCAATCATATGATAAAAATCAATCACCTGACCATCACACAAAACAAAGATTTACGAGACCTTGTAGCCGACTTAAGCATGACCATCCAAGACGGAGAAAAGGTAGCTATTATTGGAGAAGAAGGAAATGGCAAATCAACTTTGCTTAAAACTTTAATGGGGGAAGCTTTGCCTGATTTCACTGTCAGGGGAGACATCCAGTCTGACTATCAGTCACTAGCCTATATTCCTCAAAAACTTCCCGAAGAGCTGAAAAAGAAAACTCTACACGACTACTTCTTTTTAGATTCTATTGATTTAGACTACAGTATCCTCTATCGTTTGGCTGAGGAATTGCATTTTGATAGCGATCGTTTCGCTAGCGACCAAGAGATTGGGAGCCTCTCAGGGGGCGAATCTTTGAAAATTCAGCTCATCCATGAGTTAGCCAAACCCTTTGAGATTCTATTTTTAGATGAACCTTCAAACGACTTAGACCTTGAGACGGTTGATTGGCTAAAAGGTCAGATTCAAAAGGTTCGGCAAACCGTTATTTTCATTTCTCATGATGAGGATTTTCTTTCTGAAACGGCCGATACTATTGTCCACTTGCGACTGGTCAAGCACCGGAAAGAAGCGGAAACACTAGTAGAACATTTAGATTATGATAGCTATAGCGACCAGAGAAAGGCTAATTTTATCAAACAAAGCCAGCAAGCTGCTAACGACAAAAGAGCCTACGATAAAACCATGGAAAAACATCGGCGAGTCAAGCAAAATGTAGAAACTGCGCTTCGAGCTACTAAAGACAGTACTGCCGGTCGCCTATTAGCTAAAAAGATGAAAAATGTTCTCTCTCAAGAAAAACGTATTGAAAAGGCAGCTCAGTCCATGACCAAAAAACCACTTGAAGAGGAAGAAATCAGACTTTTCTTCTCAGATATACAGCCATTACCTACTTCTAAAGTCTTAATCCAACTGGAAAAAGAAAATTTATCCATTGGCGAGCGAATTTTGGTGCAAGAACTACAATTAACTGTCCGTGGCCAAGAAAAAATTGGTATCATCGGCCCAAATGGTATTGGAAAATCAACTCTGTTAGCCAAGTTACAGCAACTTCTTAATGATAAAAGAGAGATTTCGCTTGGTTTTATGCCACAAGATTACCACAAAAAACTGCAATTGGATTTATCACCAATAACCTATCTCAGCAAAACTGGGGAAAAAGAGGAACTGCAGAAAATCCAATCTCGCTTAGCCAGTCTCAATTTCAGTTATCCAGAAATGCAGCATCAAATTCGTTCCTTATCTGGCGGACAACAGGGAAAACTCCTACTTTTGGATTTAGTGCTGCGCAAACCAACCTTTCTCCTGTTGGACGAACCCACACGAAACTTTTCTCCCACTTCTCAACCCCAAATCAGAAAACTCTTTGCCACTTATCCCGGTGGTCTGGTTACTGTTTCGCATGATCGACGTTTCTTAAAAGAAGTATGTACGAGTATCTATCGTTTGACAGAACATGGTTTGGAAGTAGTTAATTTAGAAGATTTATAAATTTGCAACATAGCAGATAGGTGGGGCAAAAACACAATTTTAGGAGAAAAGGAAGTAAATCTCCCCTTAACAAAACGCATAATATCAGTTTTTTTGCACACCTGATATTATGCGTTTTTTAGATTTTAAAGACTTTTTCCAACATTCATTTTACATATGTTTTAAACGTTCAATCCGTTCTGAGATAGGTGGGTGGGTATAAAATAGTTTTTGGAACCCTCCCCCTTTCTTGGGATCATTGATATAAAGTGCACTGCTGGCATCATCAACAGGACGACTCATGGGTTTACCATTGTCTAACTTACGTAGAGCATTAATCATCCCTTGAGGATTGCGAGTCAACTCGACACTGGAAGCATCAGCTAGGAATTCCCTCTGACGAGAAATAGCGAGTTGCACCAAGGTTGCAGCGAGAGGTGCCAGCACAATTGCAAGTAGGGAAACCACTAGCATAATGATTTCAAGACCATTTCCATCTCTATCATCGTCATTTCGTCTGCGATCTGCGCCACCCCACCACATCATACGACCTGCCATACTAGAAAGCATGGTGATAGCACTAGCAAGGGCAACGGCAATAGTCGAAATTCGAATATCATAGTTACGGATATGACTGACTTCATGTCCCATAACAGCTTCTAGTTCTTCACGATTCATGATAGCTAGGAGACCTGACGTCGCAGCAACCGCCGCATTTTGAGGGTTAGAACCTGTCGCAAAGGCATTTAAGGCTGGATCATCAATGATGAAAACACGAGGCATAGGAATCTGAGCCACCATAGCCATATCTTCCACTACATGGTAGAGGTCTGGTGCCGTTTGCTCATCCACCTCACGCGCTCCATTCATGGACATGACAATCTCTGTCGATTGAAAAATCATGGACAAGGCATAGATAAAGCCGATAATCAGTGCGATAACTAAACCACCAATCCCAGACCGCATAAAGAGGTAACCAACCGCATAGCCAACAAGAGCTAAGAGTAGGAAAAATACCAGCAACAAAATCCACGTTTTTCGTTTATTGCTTGCAATTTGATCAAACAACATCTTAGTCACCTAAACCGCTAAAATCAACTTTAGGAACTGCCTTTTCCTCTTCTGGTGTTTGAAGGAAATCTGCTGCTTTAAATCCAAACATTACAGCGATAATATTGCTTGGGAAAGTTTCTAATTTTACATTGTAGTTACTGACAACACTGTTATAGAGTTGACGAGAGTAAGAAATTTTATTTTCTGTATTGGTCAACTCCTCTTGCAATTTTACAAAATTGGCACTAGCTTTCAAATCTGGATAGCTTTCTGCAACTGCAAAAATACCTGAAACCTGACGAGTAAGGGCATCACTAGCTTTCATAGCTTCTGCTGGTGAAGTCGCTACCGCCACTTGGTTACGCAGTTCTGCCACCTTTTCAAGGGTAGAACCTTCATATTTGGCATAACCTTTTACAGTTTCAATCAAGTTTGGCAAAAGGTCATTTCGACGTTTCAACTGAACATCAATCTGGCTCCAAGCCTCCTTTGTTTGCATACGATTCTTAACCAAACCGTTATAGCTAACAATCACAAAAATAACAATAAGAGCTAAAACTCCAAGAATAATCCAAGTCATTATATAAGTCCTTTCTGATTTTAGATTAGTACCAGTATATCAAATTTTTAATGATTGTGGTAAAATAAGATGATACTAAAGAAGGAAATAACTATGAAACCAGAAACATTTTACAACCTGCTTGCCGAGCAGAATCTTCCACTTTCGGACCAGCAAAAAAAACAATTTGAACGTTATTTTGAACTCTTGGTCGAGTGGAATGAAAAGATTAATTTGACGGCTATTACGGACAAGGAAGAAGTTTATCTCAAACATTTTTACGATTCGATTGCACCCATTCTGCAAGGCTTGATTCCCAACGAAACTATCAAACTTCTTGATATTGGAGCTGGAGCAGGATTTCCTAGTCTACCAATGAAAATCCTCTATCCTCAGTTAGATGTAACTATCATTGATTCTCTCAACAAGCGCATCAACTTCCTCCAACTTTTGGCTCAAGAACTGGATTTGGACGGCGTTCATTTCTACCATGGACGTGCAGAAGACTTGGCTCAAGACAAGAACTTCCGTGCTCACTATGATTTTGTAACAGCTCGTGCGGTTGCCCGTATGCAAGTCCTATCTGAATTAAC
The DNA here is from genome assembly GCA_032481955.1 of Streptococcus mitis. GTDB lineage: Bacteria > Bacillota > Bacilli > Lactobacillales > Streptococcaceae > Streptococcus > Streptococcus mitis_DQ. The sequence goes on from JAWERV010000018.1 coordinate 26,589, forward strand.
TATTCCCTACCTTAAAGTTGGCGGAAAACTATTGGCACTCAAGGCCAGCAATGCTCCTGAGGAGTTATTAAAAGCTAAGAATGCCCTCAACCTCCTCTTCAGTAAAGTCGAAGACAACCTCAACTACGCCCTACCAAATGGAGATCCGCGTTATATCACAGTGGTGGAAAAGAAAAAAGAAACACCAAATAAATATCCAAGAAAGGCTGGCATGCCCAACAAACGTCCGCTTTAAATTTTTTAGTAAAAAATATTTACAAAGTCATCCTCGCTCCTTTATTTCCAGTCTCGGGAAAAAATGATTTACAAAATCATTTTTTTCTGCTATACTATCACAAGCAAAGGTTTTTAATGTCATCCCGTGAGGTGACGAAGACGCAGAAATACTTGAAACTCTTTAAAGTCTAGATTTTGAAGAAGTCTTACTCTGAGGGCCTATTGCTGTAAAATAATGGGCTCTTTTTTGATGCCCAAAAGTGAGGTTTATATGAAACAAGAATCAACTGTTGATTTGTTACTAGACGTTGACCAACGTCCTTCGGCTGGCAAAGGAATTCTCCTTAGTTTCCAACACGTTTTCGCCATGTTTGGTGCGACCATCTTGGTACCCTTGATTTTGGGAATGCCTGTATCTGTTGCCCTTTTTGCTTCAGGTGTGGGAACACTCATCTACATGATCGCAACTGGTTTTAGAGTTCCAGTTTATCTAGGTTCTTCTTTTGCCTTCATCACAGCAATGTCTCTTGCTATGAAAGAAATGGGTGGTGATGTATCTGCTGCTCAAACAGGGGTTATCTTGACTGGTTTGGTCTATGTCCTTGTGGCTGCTGGTGTTCGTTTTGCAGGTACAAAATGGATTGACAAACTCTTGCCACCAATCATCATTGGACCTATGATCATCGTTATCGGTCTTGGACTTGCAGGTTCAGCTGTTACCAATGCTGGTCTTGTAGCAGACGGGAATTGGAAAAATGCTCTTGTAGCCGTTGTTACTTTCTTGATTGCTGCCTTTATCAATACAAAAGGAAAAGGCTTCCTACGAATCATTCCATTCCTCTTTGCCATTATCGGCGGTTACCTCTTCGCACTAACTCTTGGCTTGGTTGACTTTACACCAGTTCTTAAAGCTAACTGGTTTGAAATTCCTGGTTTCTACTTGCCATTTAGCACAGGTGGTGCCTTTAAAGAATACAATCTTTACTTCGGTCCAGAAACCATCGCTATCTTGCCAATTGCTATCGTAACAATTTCTGAGCATATCGGAGACCATACTGTTTTGGGTCAAATCTGTGGCCGTCAATTCTTGAAAGAACCAGGTCTTCACCGTACTCTTCTTGGTGACGGTATCGCAACTTCAGTTTCTGCCTTCCTTGGTGGACCAGCCAATACAACTTACGGAGAAAATACAGGGGTTATCGGTATGACTCGTATCGCTTCTGTCTCAGTTATCCGTAACGCTGCCTTCATCGCGATTGCCCTTAGCTTCCTTGGTAAATTCACTGCCTTGATTTCAACTATTCCAAACGCTGTTCTTGGTGGTATGTCAATCCTTCTCTATGGAGTTATCGCCAGCAACGGTTTGAAGGTCTTGATTAAAGAACGTGTAGACTTCAGTCAAATGCGTAACCTAATCATCGCAAGTGCTATGTTGGTACTTGGACTTGGAGGAGCTATCCTTAAACTTGGTCCAGTTACCCTTTCAGGTACTGCCCTATCAGCTATGACAGGAATCATCTTGAATTTGATCTTGCCATACGAAAATAAAGACTAATACTCTTCGAAAATCTCTTCAAACCACGTCAACGTCGCCGTAGATATATGTAACTGACTTCGTCAGTCTTATCTACAACCTCAAAGCAGTGCTTTGAGCAACCTGCGGCTAGTTTCCTAGTTTGCTCTTTTATTTTCATTGAGTATAAGAATCTAAACATATCAAAAAACGAGCATTTCCAATTACGGAAGTGCTCATTTTCTTCTTTCTAAAAAAGGAAAGCCCTGCGGCCTTCCTTTGTCTTACTTGCGTTTCTTCTTCGCTTTCTTCATTTTATTAGCCATGCGTTTCATAGACTGTTTCATGGCAAATTCACCGATTTTACCTTTGAGTCCACCTCCAAACATCTGGCTCATATCTGGCATTCCTGCTCCTCCGAGAGCTGACAAGTCAGGCATACCGCCTTGTCCCATCATTCCTTCAAGGGCTGACATATCCATTCCTCCCATATTTGGCATATTTTTTGGAAGGTTGTTTGGATTGATTCCCATCTGCTTCATCATCTTGTTCATGTCCCCAGACATAACACCCTGCATGAGCTGTTTAGCCTGGTTAAAGTCCTTGATGAATTTATTGACTTCGACAAAGGTATTTCCAGAACCAGCGGCGATACGACGGCGACGGCTTGGATTTAACAAATCTGGATTTTCACGTTCTTCAGGTGTCATTGAAGACACAATGGCACGTTTGCGAGCAATCTGACGCTCATCTACCTTCATGTTTTGAAGGGCTGGATTGTTGGCCATACCTGGAATCATCTTGAGCAAGTCTTCCATCGGCCCCATGTTTTGCACCTGATCCAACTGATCGATGAAATCATTGAAATCAAAGGTGTTTTCGCGCATCTTCTCAGCCATTTCAAGGGCTTTTTGCTCATCGTATTCCTGAGAAGCTTTCTCAATCAAAGTGAGCATATCCCCCATACCAAGGATACGACTAGACATACGGTCTGGATGGAAGGTTTCAATGTCCGTAATCTTTTCACCTGTACCAGTGAACTTGATCGGTTTGCCAGTAATGTGACGAACAGATAGAGCCGCACCACCACGAGTATCGCCATCAATCTTAGTAAGGATAACCCCAGTCACTTCCAACTGAGCATTAAACTCACGCGCAACATTGGCCGCTTCTTGACCAATCATAGCATCAACGACGAGCAGAATTTCGTTTGGTTGAACCAGTGCTTTCACGTCACGAAGCTCATTCATCAAAAGCTCATCAATCTGCAAACGACCTGCCGTATCAATCAAGACATAATCGTTGTGATTGGCTTGGGCTTGTTTCAAACCTTGACGTACAATCTCAACAGCTGGAACCTCTGTTCCAAGAGCGAAGACAGGCACATCAATCTGTTGACCCAAGGTCTTAAGCTGATCAATGGCAGCAGGACGATAAATATCCGCCGCAATCATCAAAGGACGAGCATTTTCTTCCTTCTTGAGTTTGTTGGCCAATTTACCGGCAAAGGTTGTTTTACCAGCCCCCTGCAAACCAACCATCATAATAATGGTTGGGATTTTTGGTGATTTGATAATCTCAGCTGTATCTGAACCCAAAACGGCTGTCAGTTCCTCATCTACAATTTTAATAATCTGTTGAGCAGGATTAAGGGTATCAATGACTTCATGTCCGACTGCACGCTCACGAACTTTCTTGATAAAGTCCTTTACAACAGGCAAGGCAACATCGGCCTCAAGCAAGGCCAAGCGAATCTCTTTAGTTGCCTCTTGAACATCATATTCAGAGATTTTTCCTTTTTTACGTAGATTTTTAAAGACGTTCTGCAAACGTTCTGTTAAACTTTCAAATGCCATTTTTCTTCCTCTTATTCTCTATTATCAATGCTTGTTAAAATTTCTATCTGCTCTTTCAGAAAGTCATCCTTGGGATAGCGCTCCAAAATCTGGTCAAAAATCTGACTTCGGACAATGTAGTCCGAGTACATGTGCAATTTCATCTCATAATCTTCCAGAATCTTTTCTGTCCGCTTGATATTATCATAGACAGCCTGACGACTGACACCAAATTCCTCGGCAATCTCAGCAAGACTATAATCATCAGCGTAGTAGAGCTCGATATAATTCATTTGCTTATCTGTCAAAAGCGCCGCATAAAATTCAAAGAGCGCATTCATACGATTGGTTTTTTCGATTTCCATAACTTTTATTATACCAAAAAATAGCCTAATCTACCACACTAGGAAGCCAATCCAAGAAGATAGCTAGCTAAATTTGAAAAAGACATGAGCCTAGCCCCAAGTAATTTCTAATTGATAGCTGGCAAAGGGTTGTCCCTCTTGATTTTGTAGTTGATAATCTAGTTCAATCTTTTGCCCATCAACTTGATAATGGCTCGTTTGGATGATAAACTCCTGCATGCCCATAGGTGTAGGAATATAGGCTAAACTATCACTATCTTTTAGAAAGCGCATAATGGTCTTGGGATTGGAAAATCGGCTCATCACAAGTTCTTGACCATGAAATTTAATAACCACTTTTTCCTTTTCCTCATTATAGAAAAGCAGGTAGCTATAATCTCCTTTTTCATGCACTTCCACGTCATAAAGCTGGTCAATCACTTCCAACTGCTCATCAAACTGAATCCTATTTCGCATCCGAATCTTCACATCAAGTCCTCTTTCTTCTCTCTTGTTCTACTATTTTACCAAAAAGAGCAGGATTTTGCTATAATGGTCATATGAACGAAAAAGTATTCCGTGACCCAGTTCACAACTACATCCATGTCAATAATCAAATCATCTACGACTTGATCAATACAAAAGAATTTCAACGCTTGCGCCGGATCAAGCAACTGGGAACTTCCAGTTATACCTTCCACGGTGGAGAACACAGTCGTTTCTCCCATTGTCTTGGAGTCTATGAGATTGCTCGTCGCATCACGGAGATTTTTGAAGAAAAATATCCTGAAGAATGGGATCCTGCTGAGTCTCTCTTGACCATGACCGCTGCTCTCCTCCATGACCTCGGGCATGGTGCCTACTCCCATACTTTTGAACATCTCTTTGATACAGACCATGAAGCCATTACTCAGGAAATCATCCAAAGTCCTGAGACAGAGATTCACCAAGTCTTACTACAAGTGGCACCTGATTTTCCAGAAAAGGTTGCCAGTGTCATAGACCATACCTACCCTAACAAACAGGTGGTGCAACTCATTTCCAGTCAGATCGATGCGGACCGCATGGACTATCTCTTGCGTGACTCCTATTTTACAGGAGCATCCTATGGGGAATTTGACCTGACTCGCATCCTCCGAGTCATTCGTCCTGTCGAAAATGGTATCTCCTTTCAGCGTAATGGCATGCACGCCATCGAAGACTACGTCCTCAGTCGTTACCAGATGTACATGCAGGTTTATTTTCATCCTGCAACACGGGCCATGGAAGTTCTCCTGCAGAATCTCCTCAAACGCGCCAAGGAACTCTATCCTGAAGACAAGGACTTCTTTGCACGAACTTCTCCACATCTCCTGCCTTTCTTTGAAAAAAATGTGACCTTATCTGACTATCTGGCTCTGGATGATGGTGTGATGAATACCTACTTCCAACTCTGGATGAACAGTCCTGATAAGATTCTTGCAGACTTGTCGCAACGCTTTGTCAACCGCAAGGTCTTTAAATCCATTACCTTTTCACAAGAAGACCAAGACCAACTCGCTAGCATGAGAAAATTGGTCGAGGATATTGGCTTTGATCCCGACTACTATACTGCTATTCATAAGAACTTTGACCTCCCTTATGATATCTATCGTCCCGAATCTGAAAATCCACGGACACAGATTGAGATTTTACAAAAAAATGGTCAACTGGCAGAACTCTCTAGCCTGTCTCCCATCGTCCAATCCCTTGCTGGCAGTCGCCACGGAGATAATCGTTTCTATTTCCCAAAAGAAATGTTGGACCAAAACAGCATCTTCGCAAGCATTACCCAACAATTTCTACACTTGATTGAGAACGATCATTTTAACCCAAATAAAAACTAGAAGAGGAAATTTATGAGTATTAAACTAATTGCCGTCGATATTGACGGAACCCTAGTCAACAGCCAAAAGGAAATCACTCCTGAGGTCTTTTCTGCTATCCAAGATGCCAAAGAAGCTGGTGTCAAAGTCGTCATTGCAACTGGCCGCCCTATCGCAGGTGTTGCCAAACTTCTGGACGACTTGCAGTTGAGAGACGAGGGTGACTATGTGGTGACCTTCAACGGTGCCCTTGTTCAAGAAACTGCTACAGGCCATGAGATTATCAGTGAATCCTTGACCTATGAGGATTATCTGGATATGGAATTTCTCAGTCGTAAGCTCGGTGTCCACATGCACGCTATTACTAAGGATGGTATCTATACTGCCAATCGCAATATCGGAAAATACACTGTGCACGAATCAACCCTCGTCAGCATGCCTATCTTCTACCGTACACCTGAAGAAATGGCTGACAAGGAAATCGTCAAATGTATGTTCATCGATGAACCAGAAATCCTCGATGCTGCGATTGAAAAAATCCCAGCAGAATTTTACGAACGCTACTCCATTAACAAATCTGCTCCTTTCTACCTCGAACTCCTTAAAAAGAATGTTGACAAGGGTTCAGCTATTACTCACTTAGCTGAAAAACTCGGATTGACCAAAGATGAAACCATGGCTATCGGTGACGAAGAAAATGACCGTGCCATGCTGGAAGTCGTTGGAAACCCCGTTGTCATGGAAAACGGAAATCCAGAAATCAAAAAAATCGCCAAATACATCACTAAATCTAATGATGAATCTGGCGTTGCCCATGCCATCCGTACATGGGTACTGTAAAATAATTTGAATATAGAAAAAGCACTCCAGAAGTTAGAGATACTGTACTGACCCCAAAAGTTAGACAGAAAAAATCTTACTTTTGGGGTGCAGTTTAAAATTCAGTATTTTTGGTTTCTAGTTCTATCCCCTCAATAATTATTAAATCTGAATTAGATAGTACATTATGTAAAACCTTTTTCAATTTTTTATTTTACTACGAATTAATATTATTTTTTCTAATGATAATTAACCCACTAATCTTCCTTTATAAATATTGCAGTTCTTTTCTTAGTTAGCTTTTTTTCATAACTCTTTATAAGAATAACCAATAAACTACTTAGTAATCCCAAAATAACTAGACTTAATCTCGGGTTTAAAAGCCAATTAAAATAAGCAGCCAGTATCCCTCCAAAAGGAGCAAAAATGGTAGCTATTACAAAAGAACTAGAAAGTATCTTTCCAATATTATACTCAGTACTTTCTTGTTGCTGTATTGTTGTAATCGAGACAGAAGCTATTGTAATTAGTCCACTCAAAATTGAGTAACAAATTCCAAAAAATATCCAATTTTCTACTATTCCGCTTACCATAATGACAAGTGGGATAGTTGCCATTGATATATTCATTAAGATAAAGGTATCCTTCTTATTCAGAAAAGTAGAAAGAAGGGTTACTGCTATCAAACTACCAAATCCAGCAATTGAGTATACAATTCCAACAAGACTATTTGATAATTTTAATTACGTCCATTTTTTTCTCTCATTAATTGGACATAGCCCTTTGTTTCTATTTTTGAATTTAAAAACGAGAACTCTCCGCACATTTTATCATAAAAATTACTATAATCTTCTTTTGAAAAATCTCCTAAAATCTCTATCTCAAGATAAAACCCAAGACCATCAATCTTATCTAGATTAATCGTTTTATTTTCTAATGCATCATGATAAGTCTTTCTATATTTACTTATTGTAAAAATATTTGAAAAACCATCTTGCAAGATATTCCTTACAAATTCTAATTTTTCAGATTCTAACTCTATTTCACTTTCACTCCACATTCCTTGTTTTATCGTATCTTTTCTTGTGAAAATACTTGCTCTATTATCATCTTCTTGGCGAATTCTGTAGATAAAGCTACCTACCTCATCATTTTCAAATTCTCTTCCTTTTGTTTTAAAATATTCATCGACTTGCTTATTTTCACTCTTAAATTTATAAGATTTTTCTAAATATGAAATAGCATTATTATAATCTCTCTCATTGTTTAGTTCAAATCTAACTTCTAATTCATTCATTAAGTTTACCTCTCAATTCTTCAAAGGCTGAAGTCTCTTTACATTCACTCAGTCTATAGTAAGTTTCTGGAGATGTTTTATGGACACAAAGCCTAATATTTTCTTGCACTCATTTTAGCACTTCAATATAATACTGTCAACATTTTTGATAATATTTTTTTATTTATTTTTATTAGATACTTATTTATATTTTTGGGTTCAAAAAAACGATGCTTAATTGAACATCGTCTTTACTATTCTGTTATATCTGCAATGTAATGCTCAATTTTAAGAGCCATTGACATATTTCCCTCAAGCTTATATAGAAAATAAGCCGTTTCAAAGTACTCTTTTACTGCAACTTTAGAAGAAAAATTCTTACTGACATTTCCCATCAATAAATACAAATCAGCCAAAAGATATGTTGTCCTATACGTCTTACATTGCTTTATCGTATCTGTGATTTTTGTAATAGCTTCTTCAGTATTATTCTGCAACCATAGGTAGCGACAAACATTATAATTAAATTTAATAGAAAGGTTTAATTCTTCAATTGTGTTTAACTTGAGTTGATTTACTTGATACTCTAACTTTTCTCGAATTTCATTAAAACTTTCTAAATCTTCAATATCATAATAAAAATTAAATAGAGTATTTGCAACTTGAAGGTAGGTCAAGTCAGTTACACTTAACTGAGACAGTACCTTCTCCAATCTTGCCACAGCCTCCTCTTTTTGCCCATAGAAATAAAAATCTATAAGAGATTTTATCCACTCCATATAAAATTTATTTACTAGAGACAAGCGATGTACCTTTACACTCTCTAATTCATATATATATTTCAAAGACTCATAATTTCGATTTGTGATAAATGTCTGGGCTAACTTCTTAAACTCTGATAGTTCATCAATCTCTTCTACAATCTGTTCATTAAAAAAATAATCTATACTAACTTTTAACTTCTTAGACAGAGCATATAAAAAGTCTGCTCCTGGAGTAAATTCTCCATTCTCTAATCGACTAATCTGTCCCTGTTTACATATCCCCTCAGCCAATTCTCGCTGAGACATTTTTAATTCTTTTCGTCTATTTTTTAATCTTGTTGCTAAAAGTGTGCCCACGTTTGCATTTTCCTTTTCTATTCGATTTCAATTTCAATTGTAACATGATTAAATTTTAAATACAAATTAATAAACCAAAAGATACAAATTATATATAAACAATGACTAGATAGGTTATTTTTGAAAACCTGTCACTTCTTCTTTTGAAATTTTCTTACTCAAACGATTAATAAAACTATTAACGTTAAATGTACTAGATGTTAGACTATCACGTTTAGATTTTGCTATTGATAGATTTGACAGACCAGAAATAATCTTTTACAACATATCAAATTCAGGGGAATAATAACGATTTTCCCCATTTTTTTACGCTCTCTATTTCATAACAATCAATTCATCTTGTCACATACCTTAGCCCGAAAAATCTACACCAAATCTTTTCGAAAGCTGTTTAAAGCTTTGTACTTACTTTCTAAGTTCATAGAGCTGAACCTTTACCTCATTTGTCTAATCCCATAATATAAATAAGGACATTCTAATAAAGGAAGTCCTTATCTTTCCTATTTAATTGGTCAAAATTATTTTATCCTTTTACTAACATTCATTCTCTTACTAAATCATACTCTTTATCAATAACCCTCTTTTAGAGTATGTCCGTAAGTTTGAATAATTTGTTGTATATCTTTATGCCTTAGTAATCTTGAAACAGCCTATATATCAACACCTTTTGATAATAAATGTGAACCGTAAATATGCCTTCCTGCTGTTGCTATCATGGTTTGACTACCTATCCCAAGTTCGGATAAAAATACTTTCAAGCATTTATTCAATCCATAATTTGTAGAAAGTTTATACCTTCTATCACAAAAGACCAAATCATATTTCTTTAATTCTTCACGATTATAAAGAACCTTATCTTGTTCCTCTTTCAATGCATCCAATACAGATATTAAATCTTCATCAATAAGAATTTCTCTTATGGAAGTATTCGTTTTTTGAGAAACAAAATTTGTCGATTTCTAGCAAATCTTCCATACGTTTTTATAGTTTGTCTTTCTGAAAAATAATATTTTCTATTTTATAATTCACCTTCTAATTCTCTTATAATCGAATATACAGATTCTTTCGTTTTGAGAACAGATTCCTTCAATATACTCTCTACAATTTTAAAATTTAAGTTGGAATAATTATGATAAATAAAATTTCTAAAACCTTTTATCTGAATCCAGTTTATCCTATCTGAATACTTCTGTTTTACTTCCTCTGATAATTTGCCTAACGATAACTGTTCTCCTACTTAGCCTAAATTCATAGCGATAGAATCAACTACCATATCATCATCTAAAGGTAAATTATATCATTTTGCTTTATCCAAAACAGCAACAGCCTTATCAAGATATAAAACCATATCCTTCAAATATGCTATATCAGTTTCAAGAGATTGACTTCTCATAAATAACCTCTCTATCATTCAAAAAATTTTTCTTGACTAACTTCCCAATATTTGTTTTTGGAGAAAGTAAATCACTAACCAATAGAATATCTATATTACCATCAAAAATAGTTAAAAGCCTACCATATACATCAAAATATATCGAATCATCCTCTAACTCCAAAGCAATATCAACATCACTCTTTTCATCAGCTTCACCTCTAGCATAAGATCCGAATAGATATATTTTAGACAAATCATACTGTTTAGCAATAGGAACAATTTTATCCTTTATCTGTTCTACTGTATAAACCATTGCTTCTATCCTTTTTTTTATATTGTCAATACATTACAATTATATACCTATTAAATACAGGCTTTAAATTTAAACTTGCAACTTCTTCTCTAATGCTTGTGCCAAAACTTCTGAATAGTTAATCTTTTCTCGATCAGCAAGACGAACTAGCCATTCAGGAACGGTCACGTTCTTTCTAATCGCCTTGTTACTTCTCACAAAAGGCGCAGGATCAACTTGAATCATTGATACAAAACCATCTGAAACTTCAATCTTTAAAATATCACTTGGAGTAGGCAACGCCATCCCTTCATCGATATAAGAAGCTAAAACATTTTCAAGCATTTCTCGAGCATTTTTCATCGCTTCTTCGATATTTTTTCCTTCTGTACCACCACCAAATTCTGGAAATTCTACCCAATATCCTGTTCCTTCTTTATGAAAAATAGCTGGATACGTTTTTAACATTCTACTACCTCCAACATTCTACTACCTCTGATGTAAAAAGACTTAGGAAAGTAAAAATTACAATCCTAAATCTTTGAGAATCTTTCTCTCCAATCCCTTTCCCAAATCTTCATTTCCATGAACTGGAATCGTGACAAGATAAGAAAAACCCTCTTTCTTAAAATGATGATGACTTCCTCTTTGACGAACTTCAACCCATCCATTCTCAAGAGCTAGTTTCACCATTTCTTTACCTGTAAGTGGTATATATTATTGTTACCTCCTTACACTTATTCATTTACCATTATACACATTATGCGTATATTTGTCAAGCTAAAACAAATATTTAGCAATAACTACAAAACAAAATAGACCAGCTTGCTGATCTACTTTATTCTATATTCATTGAGTGAAAATTAGTTTTGTTCAAAATTTGTTCAAAAAAATTAAAAATACTAAATTATTTTTAAAAATGAACTTGTGATAATTTCCTTTAAATAAACACTTTGAATTTTCTTTGTCTTTCTTTACATTACTAAAAATGCCCCCTGCAGGAATCGAACCTGCAACTACTCCTTAGGAGGGAGTTGTTATATCCATTGAACTAAGGGAGCTAGATAAAAACTCTGCTGAAAAAGCAGAGTTTTTTAGTCGAATTAACGACGGATTTCTTTGATACGAGCTGCTTTACCTTGAAGAGCACGCAAGTAGTACAATTTCGCACGACGTACTTTACCGTAACGTACAACTTCGATTTTTTCAACACGTGGAGTGTGGATTGGGAAGATACGCTCAACACCTACACCGTTAGAGATTTTACGAACTGTGTAGTTTTCTGAGATGCCAGCACCTTTACGTGCAATAACAACACCTTCAAAAATCTGGATACGT
>JAWERV010000019.1:0-36982 GCA_032481955.1 Streptococcus mitis
TTCAAAGGCAACCTTGACAGAGGTATCCACACAATATTCTGTCTGCATACCACATAAAACTAATTTTTCAATCCCCTGTTTATCCAAGTATTCTTTTAAGCCAGTTTCTTTGAAAATGCTATTATACTTCTTCTGAAAGACCTTTTCATCAGGTTTTCGATTTAAAAGCGCAGATAACTGCCAATCTTCTGATGTTTGAGCTTCAGAGTTCTCAATATGTTGAACATAGATAATTTCAATATTCTTGCTTCTAGCTTGGTTTTGTAAATAAGAAATTTTTTCCAATAGTCTCTCTGTCTTAAAACCTGTTTCCACTAAAATATTTTGTACATCAATAATAATAAAAGCCGTCTTCATTTAGTCCTCTTTCAAATAGTGCACAAAGGCGTTATAGGTTTCAAGGGTTTGGGGATAGATAGGGAATCCCTGATGAGCTAGATGCTCCACGGTACGAGCTGTTTCGTAGGCCACTGCCTTATTGAGCGATAGCTCAGCAATCTCACGCGCCACATCTACTTCAGGAAAGGCTCGATTGTGCTCGATATAGTCTGCGACATAGATGACCTTGTCTAAGTCTGTCATCTGACCAGCACCGACTGTATGAATTTCAATAGCTCGTAAGATTTCTAGATCATACAAATCCAAATCTTCCTGAATCTTGTAAATTCCGACCATGCCATGCCAGACATTATTGCCCCAGTTTTTGAGGTCAGGGTCTAGCTGATAACGGCCAATCAAGTCCAGAAATTCCTGATCTGACAACTTTTTAGCATAATCATGAAGAAGACCTGCAAGACCCGCTTTCTCGGTATCGACTCCGAATCGCTTCGCAAGCTCTATGGATGCACGCTCCACACCCAAACAATGGGTTAAACGTTTTTCAGGTAGAAGCTCTGCCATTTTTTCCAACAAAGCCTCACGAGAGCAGTTGATATAGTCTTGATAGGCCATCAGTAGAGCCCCTCCTTCTCGATGTAGTCTAGCACAGGCTGAGGTAGGAGAAAATTGGGTTTCCGTCCCTGGGCAAGGAAGTCACGCACCATGCTGGACGAGATATCCATGAGAGGCACATCCACCCAGATAACTGGATAGGAAGTGCCAGCCTTGTAGCGTGGGCGCTGAACTCCCACAAACTGAACCATATCTACCAGTTCATCAATTCGGTACCACTTAGGCAGATAGTCCACCATGTCAGCACCGATGATAAAGTAATAATCCGTATCTGGATGTTGCTCTGTCAAGATTTTCATGGTGTCGTAGGTGTAGGAAATGCCCTTACGTTCCAACTCAATGGTTTCAATGGCTAGGCCCTCAATCCCCTCAATCGCCAACTCAAGCATCTTGAGGCGATGGTGTTCAGGGATGGTTTCCTTTTTATCAACATGAGGAGGTTGGTATTCAGGCATGAGCAGAACCTGGTCTAGTCCCAACTGTTGCCGTACTTGGTCCGCAACAATGAGATGGGCATTGTGAACAGGGTTAAAATTCCCCCCTAAAATTCCGACTTGTTTACGTTTTTTCTCCTTGATTTCTGGCTCCAACTCTACCTTGGTAAAGGGAGTCAATAGTTCGATTGCCATAGGCTCGTCTCCTTTATTCCTCTGTAAAAACAGTTGTTTGGAGTAGATTTTTAGATTTCTTTGACTTTTTTAGAAATCTTACGATTTTCTTTCTTGCTGGATTGTTTAAACAAAATCAAGATGCGCCCTATTTTTTGGACTGTGTCCACACCGATTTCTTCTTCCAAGATTTCAGCTACTTCGTGAATGTTTTCATCTGTATTTTGCAAGAGAGTTACCTTAATCAATTCACGCGCGTCAAGAGCTTGGCGGACGCTGGTTTTGATTTGATCGTTAAGTCCATTTTTCCCGATTTGGATGATGGGTTTGAGGGTATGTGCCTGGCTGTTGAGGAAGGCACGTTGTTTTGATGTTAATGACATAATTTTCTTCCTTGTTTTTTGATAGTTATTTTAGGTGGTGAGGGACGGTCGGAACTAATTTTTCAAAGATCTCATCTTTGAAAAATGGATTTCCTGACCTCATAATTGAGCCTAGGTCTCAATTATGCCCCTTACCAATCTAACGATTGGCAATCACACCACGGCAATAACTATCTTTTTATGAGCTCACTTTGTTCGCTCAGTGATTTTATTTTAAATAATCGCTTTTCGTGTGACGACGGCGACGCCTTCTGGTGCCCAGACGGCGACTTTGGCGGTGCCTGTTACGCGGATCCAGCCTAGGCCTGAGATGACTAGGTCTGTCTTATCCTTGATGTTAAATAGATGCTCAACCAGTTTTGGAAAATCTTCTTTTTCCTTGCTATTTGGTGGGGTTAAAAGGGTTCCGACATGCTTGTCATAGAAAGCACTAGCGCCTTCTAACTTAGTACGATGCAATTTGAGTTCATTGTCAAAGAAGGCTGTGAATCCTTGCTTGTCACCTGCAATGAAGTCAAAGCGTCCCAAGCCACCTAAAAATAGGGTTTGTTCAGGATTGAGTTGATAGGTTTTAGGCTTGATTTCCTTTTTGGGGCTGACATACTTGAGGTTTTTGGCCGTCAAGTAGTGGGCCATCTGGTGACGGTGGATGATTCCTGGCGTATCGTAGATATAAGATCCGTCGTCAAGCGGAATCTCAATCTTATCCAAGGTTGTCCCTGGGAAACGCGAAGTCGTGATGACATTTTGATCACCCGTGATTTCTTGAATAATAGCATTGATTAGGGTTGATTTTCCAACGTTGGTCACACCGACCACATAGACATCGCGACCCTTACGGTAGTGTTCAATCTTGTCAATGACTTCCTTGATGGCATGTTTGTTTTGGGCTGAAGTTAGGACGACATCCACAGGACGAAGCCCTTCTTCATGGGCACGCTCCATCAGCCACTGGCTAATCTTGCCTGGTTTAACAGACTTGGGCAAGATATCTTTTTTATTTCCCACCAAGAGGACATCATTGCCCGATACAAAACGTGGCAAGCCTGGGATGACAGAACCATTAAAGTCAAAGATATCAATGACATTGACTACCAAGGCATCACTATCTCCCACCTCGTGCAAGAGCTTGAGGAAATCATCGTCCGTCAACTGGACATCCGTAATTTCATTGTAGTGGCGGAGACGGAAACAACGTTGGCAATAGACTTCGCCAGTTTCCAAACCTTTTTCTAGTGCCGACTGGGGGGTAAAGCCAAGACCAGTCTTGTCTGTCGTCTGAATGGTTGCTCCACAACCAATACAGAGAATTTCTTCCATAGTTAAATTCCTTTTTTATATGTAATCTGTCCGTACGTTTCAGTGATTTTTCTCATAACACGGCGCTCACGAGCTCGGTTAATCTGCGTTTTGATGGAATCGTGTTGGACCAAGGGCTTGACCAAGATTGAGCGAATGCCTGCACGGTGAGCTGCTCGTATATCGGTCATGAGCTGGTCGCCGACCATGACCACTTCACTTTTCTCATAGTGGAATTCCTTCATGGCACGATCAATCCCAAATGTGAAGGGCTTCAGAGCCCAATAAATGTAGTCAATCCCAAATTTCTCAACTGCGCGTTGGACCCGTTTTTTGGTGTTATTTGATACCACGATAATGCGAATACCTGCGTCACGAAGATCATGTAGCCATTGCTTCATCTCTGGCGTCCCATCAGGGTTGTTCCAAGCAATGAGGGTATTATCCAAATCGACCAAAACAGCCTTGATTCCCTGCGCCTGCAGGCTTGGGACTGTCAGATCATAAACTGCTTCCACAGCAAAATCTGGCATATAATTTTCAATCGCCATTCTGGCTCCTTTTTTCTTAACTTTTTTTCGCAATTTTCCTTAGCAACAACGACAGGACAATCCATAACCCAGCACTAGCCAAACTGATGTAAAGCCAAGCATGGGGCTCATCTGTTAAAGGTAGGGGAACATTCATTCCGAAAAAGCCTGTCACGACTGCCAAAACCGCTAGCAAGACTGAAATAATGGTCAAAGTTGTCAAGTTATCATTCAGGTTATTATTCAAAATGTTGTTGTAAGAGGCTGATAGTTGTTGGAGAACTTGAGAAATCAAATCGGTCATGGACACCAGCTGATGAGCCTCAATCATGGCGTCATCAAACTGCTCTCTCTCAATCTCGTTAAAACTACGATAAAGGGCATGCCCTTGAATATGCTCCAGCAACATGCGATTTTGCTTGGCAGCCGCAGTAAGATAAACCATACCAGTTTCCAAGTCGGAAAGAGCAAAGAGGTTTTTCTTAGTCGTCCGCTGGCGCAAGAGGCCATTGACCTCATCCTTACTCTTGTCCATCTGCTCGATGACAGGATAGTAGGCATTGCTGATGATTTCCAGACTGGCAAAGAGAAACTTGTAAATCGAAAGCGTGTCATGACTCTCCAGATAACGAGTCATCTGTTCAATGACATAGGCGTTCTTGGTATTACTAATGGTAATCAGGCGACGATGTTCCACGATAAAGGTCATAGGAAAAGCTTCATAGTAGGCCTTATCCTTTTTCAAGTTCAAGACATTGTAGATAAAGGTCACAGTCCCATTTTCACGGTGATAATCCATATGGGCGCGCTCATTTCTATCCAGTGCGTATTCGATCGTTTCCTTGTCCAAACCGTAGATTTCAGAAAGGTCTTCTAGTTTTTTTAACTTGTCCAAATCTAGGTTAATCCAGGCGCAACCATTGCCCAACTGTTTTTCTAAAAACATCTTTTCTCCTTTACCAAACTCTTTCTATTGTACCATAAATCTGCTAAAATTTCAGGCCTGGTCTGTACGAGAGAAATTGCTGACGACGGTGATATTCCGATTGGGAACGAAGTGCAGAACCTGATCTTCTCCCCTGAGTTGAGTCGTCCGAATGCCGACGCTGACAACCTTGCCCGATACAGTAATAGGGCCATTTGTCAGAACAACCTCATCTCCCACATCCAGTTGACGTTCAAAAAGGATGAAAAAGCCATTGATGACATCAGACAGAAAGCCTTGGGCTCCCATACCAATCGCCACCCCAGCAATTCCAGCACCTGCCAGCAAACTAGAAACTGGCAAACCTAAAATCGACAAGATACAGTAAAGTAAAAAGAAATAAAGAGTATAATTAAACACATTTTCCAGCAGGCGTGAGATGGTTTTCTGACGTCCGACATCATGATGAGACATTTTTAGAGAAGGTTTAACAATTCTCTGCACCATGGTATGAAGCATTTTTTTAGCTATGTAGAAGAGTAAAAATAAGAATAAAAGAGAAAGTACCTTGGTCAAGATATTCTCTATAATCGCTGTAATATCAAGCTTATTGAGATAGATTTGAATAAATTCTTGCATAGAAAACTCCTTTCATTTATTATACCATACTTTCACAAGTGATGAATCTCCATAAATATTCAAAAATAATTTCAAAAATAGACAGAAAATTCTTGATTTTAGTTCATATTTATACTATAATCATAAACATTACACAACAAAGGAGATTGTTATGAAAAAATTCATTCATGCTTGGAATAAGGCAAGCCTAATCAAACGTATCTTGATTGGCATGCTTATTGGAGGAACCCTAGGACTGACACTTCCTAACATTTCAGGAATTGGCCTGCTCGGAGATCTCTTTGTTGGTGGCCTCAAAGCCATCGCACCGATTCTGGTCTTTGCCCTCGTTGCCAATGCCCTTTCCCAACATCAAAAGGGACAAGATAGCAATATGAAAACGGTTATCTTCCTTTACTTGGTGGGAACCTTTGCCGCTGCCCTTATCGCTGTACTAGCAAGTTTCATCGTACCTGTTGAAATTACCCTAAATAGTGCTAATACCGATATTGCTCCACCAGATGGGATTGGACAGGTCCTCAGCAACCTCTTGCTCAAACTGGTTGACAATCCAGTTAATGCCCTTGTCACAGCCAACTACATCGGTATCCTATCTTGGGCAGTTGTTTTCGGGATTGCTATGAGAGAAGCCAGCAAAAATAGTAAAGAATTGCTGAAAACCATGGCTGATGTGACTTCTAAAATTGTCGAATGGATCATCAACCTAGCTCCGTTTGGAATCCTTGGCCTTGTCTTCAAAACGATCTCTGATAAGGGAATCGGTAGTCTAGCCAACTATGGAATCTTACTTGCCCTCTTGGTGACAACCATGTTCTTTGTTGCCTTAGTAATCAATCCACTAATTGCCTTCCTCTTTATGAAGAGAAATCCTTATCCTCTCGTTTGGAAATGTTTGCGTGTCAGCGGTGTGACAGCCTTCTTCACTCGTAGTTCTGCAGCTAACATCCCTGTCAATATGAAACTTTGCCACGACCTTGGACTAGATCCAGATACCTATTCAGTTTCTATCCCACTTGGTTCTACTATCAACATGGCAGGAGCCGCTATTACCATCAACGTTTTAACCCTTGCTGCAGTAAATACTCTTGGAATCCCTGTTGACTTTGCTACAGCCTTTGTCCTCAGTGTAGTAGCAGCTATCTCTGCCTGTGGTGCTTCTGGTATTGCGGGCGGTTCCCTCCTTCTTATCCCAGTTGCTTGTAGCCTTTTTGGTATTTCTAACGATATTGCCATGCAAGTTGTTGGTGTTGGATTTGTGATTGGAGTTATCCAAGACTCATGTGAGACAGCCCTCAACTCTTCTACAGACGTCCTCTTTACTGCCGTTGCCGAATACGCAGCAGCCCGTAAAAAATAACTCATAAAGGCAAGCCTGCTCAGGTCTTGTCTTTTCCGCTTTTATACTAACCTACTAGGAAATCCATATGTCTATTAGCCAACGTACGACCAAGCTCATCTTAGCTACCTGTCTTGCCTGCCTTCTTGCTTATTTTCTCAATCTCTCCTCAGCTGTCTCGGCTGGAATCATCGCTCTCTTGAGCCTATCTGATACGCGTAGAAGTACCTTAAAACTGGCCCGCAATCGACTCTTTTCCATGCTCCTAGCTCTGGCTATCGGTGTTCTGGCTTTTCACTTGAGCGGATTTCATATCTGGAGCCTCGGCCTCTATCTTGCCTTCTATGTGCCTCTAGCCTACAAGATGGGCTGGGAAATTGGCATCACACCAAGTAGCGTTTTGGTTAGCCATCTCTTGGTACAAGAGTCAACCTCTCTAGACCTTCTAGTCAATGAATTCCTTCTCTTTGCTATCGGTACAGGATTTGCCCTACTGGTTAATCTCTACATGCCTTCACGAGAAAAGGAAATTCAGCTCTACTACACAATGGTTGAAGAAAAGTTAAAAGATATTCTCCAGCGCTTCAAATATTATTTATCCAGAGGGGATGGACGCAACCGAGCACAGTTGGTTGAAGAATTGGACACCCTTTTGGAAGAAGCCCTCAGACTGGTCTACTTGGATCACTCTGACCACTTCTTTCACCAAACTGACTACCATATCCACTACTTTGAGATGAGACAGCGGCAAAGTCGCATCCTGCGAAACATGGCCCAGCAAATCAACACCTGTCACCTAGCTGCCAGTGAAAGCCTGATTTTAGCGCAGCTCTTTTCAAAAATTGCAGGTCAACTGAGCCAGACCAATCCTGCTTCTGATTTGCTAGATGAAATTGAACGCTATCTGGAAGTCTTCCGTAACCGCAGTCTGCCCAAGACAAGAGAAGAATTTGAAACCCGTGCCACCCTTCTTCAACTCCTACGTGAAGCCAAAACCTTCATCCAAGTGAAAGTTGACTTTTATCAAAAATATGGACAGTAAAAAAGAGAAAACTTCAGACCAATCACAAAAGGTGAATATCTGAAGTTTTCTTTTATTTGTAAGTTATCACCATGAAGGTTAATAATAAAACGAATAAGGCCAAACTCACCAATAAAGTAAGAACCTTTACCAAGGTGTTGCTCTGCCAGTAACTTGGTTTACCAATATTACTAGTGGCATCCATAGAAAATAGTTGATTTTGACGGGGTTGTATAGTTACCAATACAATCAAAGCAAGAGATAGGATAATAGCTAAAACAATCAGTATTTCAATCATAGGTCTACCTCAAAATTCCCAGCAAAGTGAAGAGCAAACCAATCAGAATCATTAAGCCCAGTAAAAGTGAAAAAGTCTTACTAATCTTTTCCCCTCGGGTTTCTTTTTCTTTCTTGATAGGTTTTTGTTTCAACTCTTCCATGCGACCTTCAACGTCTTTGTAAAATAAATCTTCGTCTGACATGTTAGCCTCCTAAAACAGTTTGCATGGTTTCCTGATATCGCACCAAATCAACATAATTTGCATGTTGGCCTTGTTTTCCAAGTGCCTGACGCATTTGATCAACATCTGAAAGGGCCAGTTTCATGGTCT
Source organism: Streptococcus mitis (assembly GCA_032481955.1). Taxonomy (GTDB): domain Bacteria; phylum Bacillota; class Bacilli; order Lactobacillales; family Streptococcaceae; genus Streptococcus; species Streptococcus mitis_DQ. The sequence goes on from JAWERV010000019.1 coordinate 8,304, forward strand.
CAACCAAAGCAGAAACTTCACTACTTTCAAATAGATGATCAGGAGCGATATAAAGTCTATTGTGCACTGTCTGATTAAATCCAAGAATCAAGAGATTATGTTCAAAGGCCTGACGTACTGCCTGCAATAACTCATTGCTATGGTTTATATCCAAATAAATATCCGACAGTTGATAGAGCTCCTGAATCTTCTGTGGACTAGCGTTCTGGTAAAGGACCACATTAGGATAGCGAAGCATGTCTAAGAGCTTAGAAGACATCTCTGTCACCGCTGCAATACGGAAGGTAACATCAGGCAAGGCTTCTACGATTGCTTCTACTTGCTCAATCTGATCTGAATTAGTCAAGATTAAGGCATCTCGTCTTAGGAAATTATCACGTTTGAACTGGTAATGATAACCCAGGTGCACAAACTGATTATGGTATTTCTCGTCAGTCAACTCTAAAGCACGTTCATAAGTCGCCTTGTTTGGAATGATAATCTTCTTAGTGCGCACATCATCACTCTCTAAAATCAACTGCATATTGCCTGGAATGGCATCATAGAGAGGTTCCTGCCAAACCAAAACATCTGAGCCAGATTTATCTGGATGTTGGAAGGAAACCAAGAAAGGAGTCGCTAGAGTATTAAAGATAAGCTGACTGGTATCTATTTCCAAATCTTGCAAAAAGAAAGTGATAAATTCAACCTTATTTGCAAAGTAATGCATAGGTTGACCTGGTAAGGTCAATAAGATATCACCCGTCACATGGTTTTCAAGTAAAACCTCCTGGCCATTGACATCTTGGTAAACCGTCATAATCGGCTCACTATCAGCACTATAAGTCGTTGTAGCAAAGAAAGCTCCGAAGCGATTATAGTGGTCAACCTGGCGTACTCTTCCTTCCAAGTCTTTCCAATCTACCTGTTTAACCAAGCGAGCCTGCATTCCATCAGCATAATGAATAAGAGCTCTCTCCTGCGTCATATCTTCAATACGAGCAGACTGATTATTTCCTGAAATTTCCCAAAAAGCTGGAACAGGGACTTGGTTAAAATAGAGAGGTTTTCCCTTTTCATAGCCTAGATAATAAGTAAAAGGAGATACTAGACCATCAGGCAGAAAACCATCTGCATCAATGACTACTCCAAGTTGAGAAAGACCAGTAGCGACTAGACTTTCATGTAAATCTCGACTTTCCTGACTATAACGATCATAAAGTTCAATCATGGAGCACCTCCTCTACTGTTTTCTTCCACTTTTCTAAAATTTCTTCAGTTAAGAAGCCTTCTGCGATTTGATAAGAATGAGCACGCATATCCGCCAAACGATTTTCTTGATACAATTGACAAATCTTAGTTGAAAAAGCTTGCTTGATTTGGTCTTCTACATGGTCAGATGAACTTGGAATCAAGTAGCCATTTTTTCCATCTTCTATAAAGGTCTGATTACCATAAGGCACATCAAAACCGATTAGTGGTAGACCTGAACCAATAGCTTCCATCAAGGTCAAACCAAATCCTTCGCTGGTAGAAGCCGTCAAATAGACCTCATACTGACTATAAATCTGCGAAAGTTCCGCATGTCCCTTGAGTTGGATATAGTCCTCAGCCTGATGAGTTGCAATAATGTCTCTAAGCAGAGAATCTTCTCCACCGCTACCATAAATATCAAAGGTTAATTCAGGTATTTCCTTATGTGCCTCAATGACCGCCTTGACCAACCAGTCAATGTGTTTTTCTTTGGCAAGACGTGAAGCAGTAATCAATGAAAATGGCTTACGTCCTTGACTTGACTCAGTCAAGGAATCAATACTTCCTACAGGAATGGTAACAATCTTTGGTTGATGCTGGGTGTACTTGGCAAATTGCTCTTGCAACACTTCATTCTGTCTATCAGTTGACACGATAAAGAAATCAACCTTATCTGCATTTGTAAACTGATAGTCATAATAGTTGTTCCAAAGGATATAATCCTCATTTGTAGCATTTTCACTATAATGCTCAGCATGAACAACTACCGCTAGATGCGCTGCTTGCGCTTCCTCAAACACAACCTGTCCAATACCTGTCTCCCTATCCAGAATGACCAAATCAGACTTGTTCAAATGTAAGGATTTCATAAAAGCACGCATAAAGGCTTGCTTTCCATAGAAAATCTTATCCTTGAAACGATAAACTTCTTCCTTCCCTTGATTCATCAAGATATCATAGGCTGGAGTCCCGTCTTCATTGTAAAAAGTTCGTTGGTATAGGACTGCAACATTGTCCTTGGGAGCAAAGTATTCGCTACAATAACGCGTATAAGAAAAGTAATCCTTACGAATCAGTTTTCCTTTAAAGACATACTCGGCATGTTGAACCAAGTCCTTGTTCTTATCCACCAAATAACAGGTGACAAACTTATCTTGATCAGAAAAGAAGACACGCAAAACCTTGCCATTTTTTTCTCTGTGACTTTCTTCACCACCAAAGTAAGCCAAGACATCATCCACTGTCACGCTAGTCGGCGCAATCTTGATATCTGTGAAATGATTATAAAGCCAGATAACCTGATTATCATCAAAACCAATATTGGCTGTTAAGTGCTGAATATTATCGGCTAAAATCATATCTGTAAAGATAAACTTAGAGGGCAGATTTAAATTCCTAAAAATACCAGCACGGTAGGCTTGGGCGTATTCAACACCGCTACTAGCCCATCCAAGTCCTAAATTTATATTGTATATTGTCATATTTTCCTCTTTTTATGGGAAATGAGTCATAATCTCACCCTTAGGAGTGACTTCAACCAAGCCCATCAGGAGATTACGCACCATATCCGCACGGATTTGTTCTTTCATAGCTTCAAAGCCCGCGTAGGCTTCTTGATAATACTCTACGATCGGGTTTTTCTGACTATCAGACTGACCACCGATAGCCATAGATAACTGTTGTAGATAGTCTACCTGCTCTACCCAGTTGTCATCAATAGCCTTGAGCATGGAAAGTCGTAAAAACTGTTCATACAGACCATGTTGATCAAGTAATTCTTTCTTTTCAGAAAGTTCTTTATCAATCACCTTCTTCATAAAGCTACGAACTGCAGTTTTGTCAGTCACATTTACATAGTCTGGAACTTCTTTAATATGAAAACTAATATTGGTCACAATAAAGTGGAAGAGTAACTCTCGGCTTTCATATTCTGAAGAAGTCACTTGATCTGTATAACTAGCAATGATTTCCTCCACAACATCCTCTAAGTCACGAGATCCATCTATTAGACGATTACGCTCCTTGTAAATCATATCTCGTTGAATATTCATACTCTCAGCATATTCTAGAGTCTGACGACGCGCAGAGCGTCCTGCACTATCACTTGCATGTTGGGCCCTTTCAACTAGTTTCCGATATTTACGACCTTTCAATACTTCTGGTTTAGTCATATCTTGAACCTGATAATCTTTGTATTTTTTATGCACCCAAGATGGACCAAATTTCTTAATAACATCATCTTCTAAGGATACAAAAAACTTACTCATCCCAGGATCTCCTTGGCGACCAGAACGACCACGAATTTGCAGGTCAATTCGTTGGCTTTCCATCCGCTCAGTCCCAATAACAATCAAGCCACCAAGTTCTGCAACTCCCTTACCAAGCTTAATATCCGTACCACGCCCTGCCATAGAGGTAGCCACTGTCACAGCTCCCATTTGACCTGACTCAGAGATAATCTGGGCCTCACGCGCTGCATTATTAGCATTTAGGACATTATGAGCAATTCCCTCTCGGAGCAAGAGTGACGAATAAAGCTGAGACATTTCAACTGAACCTACAAAAACCAGTAAGGGATTCCCCTTAGCATGGTATTCTTTGATGTACTCCAAGGACGCATACACTTTTTCAGGTAAAGTGACGTAGAGATTATCTGGATAGTCAATCCGTTGTCTAGGACGATTGGTTGGAATGCGCACTACCGACATATTGTAGGTTTCAATAAACTCTTTTTCTGCGACCTTACCTGTCCCTGTCATACCAGATATCTTATTGAACATTTTAAAAAAACTCTGATAGGTGATGGAAGCCATGGCCCTCGTTTCTGGAGATAATTTGACATGTTCCTTGGCTTCAATAGCCTGATGGAGACCTCCCTGTAGTTTAGTCATCTCCATTAGACGACCTGTTCCCTTATCTACCAGTACCATTTCATCCCCACGGATGACATAGTCTTTATCTTTGGTAAAGAGTTTATGGGCTCGAATCGCATACACTAAATGGCGAGCAAAAACCGCATGTTCTTCCTTGTAAAAATGATCTATTCCTAAGAAGCTTTCAGCAGTTTTAGCCCCCTTGGTAGTGAGCCAGATTTCATCCTTTTCCTCTTTAAAGATATAGTCCTCTCCTTCTACCAAAGTCGTTACCAGCGTATCAATAATACCATAGTGGTTAGACTGAACACGGGGAGCACCTGCAATGATAAGAGGTGTCTGGGCACTATCCAACAAGATATCATCAATCTCGTCAATAATGACATAATCAAAAGGACGTAAAAATTTTCCTTCCTCATTTGAGGCCAAATTATCATTTAAATAATCAAAACCTAAATTACTATTAGTTGTATAAATGATATCTGATTCATAAATTCTTTTTTTCTCTTCTGACGTCAATTCCTCTTTTGGATCATCTGTAAAAGGTACCCCAATTGTCAATCCTAAGAAGCGATACACTTGTCCCATCTCTTCAGCATCACGTTTTGCTAGATAGTCATTAGTGGTAATCAGCATAGTTCCTTTTCCTGTCAGGGCATTAAGATATACAGGCATAGTAGCTGTCAAGGTTTTCCCCTCACCTGTATTCATCTCAGCGACATTTCCCTGATGGATAACAATCCCACCCATAACTTGGACATCATAAGGAAACATTCCTAATACACGTTTATCTGCTTCACGAACAACTGCAAAAGCCTCTACCAAGAGGTCATCGAGAGTGGCACCTTTAGCAAGACGCTGACGAAATTCCACTGTTTTTGCCGCTAGTTCTTGGTCTGATAGAGACTCCATCTTTTCTTTAAGGGCATTGATTTTTTTTAAAATCCGTTTGACTTTCCGCAACTGAAAATCTTGATATATACCTTTAAACACGATTCATCTCCTTAATAGAAAAAGAATAGAAATCTAAGGACTCAAAACCAGCACTTAGAAGGGAGACTTGGTAGGTATAGGTGTCATCAGGATAGGTAAAATTAAAGATTTTCATTTTTTCAATTTTCTCTTCAATCACATCCCCATATCTATCAAAAAATGCAATCTTTGTATAGACTCCATTTGTAGGATGACATTCAAAATTCATACATAATTGATAATCCTGTTTTCTCTTCAGCAAAGGGAGACTGGGCTGAGTTCTGGAGGCTTGATAGTTTACACTAGAATCCCAACTTCTGATTACTACTCCAGAACGTACCAAAGGGTTATAAATACTGATGCATTTGTTAGTATGGTATAAAACCTTCGTACCATACATATAAGTATTAGCAATCTCTCCCCACCCAATATCTTCTCGTTGTTTGATAATCACTATCTACTCCTTCCGAAATCTTCTAGAACCATGTTATAAAAATGCAAGAACCACAAAATATTGGTATTGGAATCATCATTGTGTCGACCCACTGTTCCTCTAGATAGTATCTTTGCTCCAGTATTACATAGATGAGATACTAATTGCTCATAGGCTTTACTGTCCATATCTTCATCCTTCATATAAGATAAGCCAAAGGTTGTCATTGAAAAATCAGCTTGTTTAAAGACCTTCCAAAAACGGTGATCCAAGTCCAACATATTTTGTTGACTAATATCTCCTGTTTGAAGTCTTAGAATATCAAACGATGTATCAAAAACTCCCGGCGCCTCCAAACGCCCACGTCTAGCTATTGTTCCAATATTAGCAAGAGGCTTACCTACAATAATGGCATGAGGTTCAAAGATAGAACCATAATAAAATGATGGGAAGCTTCCCATAGAAATACCCGATAAAATCAACTCTCTAGGAGTCAGACCAAGATAATCCAAATAATATTGAATTGTTTGTTTTACCTTATTTTCTAATTCATCACTTCCTAAGTAAAAAGCGCCTCCTTGTAGACGGGGATCTGAAAACAAGAGAAAAGGACAACCCAATTTTTTCATCATCCAATATCCCTCGAATCCCTCGGCAGGACGAAAACCTGAAAAATAAACAGCTAAAGGTGGCTTGAAATCACCTGGATGGAAAAAGTAATTAATTTCATCGCGCTTACTATCATGTAAAATATGACCTCCGAGGAAAAATTTCCCGAATTGTTTACGACTCCAGCGCTGATGAAGATTTCCTAATTGAAGTTTGCCTTCACCTCGTCCTTCAATCGATATATATATAATATAATTCGCTTCTTTACTATCCATGATAATAGATTTTTCTAAATCATCTTCTGAATAAACTTCCTCTTCAAAAAATTCATCCACTGAACCATCCCATATCTTGCGAACCACTAGCTGAAATTCACAATTTCCTTGTTTTTCGTACTCTAACCATAGTTCTATGGGTAAGTTTTTATTGACCACAAAATTATAAGACCAGTATGCTAGTTGTTGAAAATCATCCCCAAAATTTCCTTCTAAGGTCACATGCTCAAATCCTTGATAGGAAATGGAACCTTCAAAGGAGGGATGAATTTGAATACTTGATGGAAATAATTTATCACCGTAACCTCCGCTAAAAAGAGAGGTGGATAAATCATTCACTAATTGCTGAGGATCTGAGAAATCTACAGCCTGAGCACACCGCTTTTTTAAGCAATCAAGAATACCCAAATCTGTCGTTTGAAAATCTTGACTATAAAGTAGAGTATAAGGTTCGATATGGTGTACAAAAGGCATTAAATCTCTTATATACTGACCATCCTCTACCAAAATTGCATGAAAATTTGTGATGCTATCCATTTCCATCATTTTACGGAGGGCTAGCGGTGAGTTAGGGCAAAAATAATACCAATCCATATTTTCAGGAATTTCATAATAATGAGCCCAATTATCAATTCCTATCTGTAGGATTTTATAATCCTTTGACATCTGTAACCTCCTCAATCCAGTGATGCAACTTATCTAAGAATCGTTGACCAGTATGTTCCTTGATTTTATCAATAGAGTATACTAGAGCTTGATTCCACTCTTTTAGTTTATCTGTATAATAATGTGCAGCCTTGGAAAATTCTGTCACATCTGAAATCAAATAACCATTTTTCAAATGTTCCACATAGACGGTTTCGACCTGATTAATCTGAGGAATTCCCGCACTAATACCTGCGATTTGAGTATAGAGGTGTGGTTGTTTATTCAAATCCACAATCAAACGAACAAACTCTAGCGTCTTGATCAGATCCAACTCATCATTCATATTGACAAATTGAAAACGTAATTCCTGCTCTTGATTTTCTTCTAAAGGATTTTCTGCTCCACCATAGTCTATTCCTTTTTCTAAACTATCCGTATGGATTTGTTCCTGAATGATTTCATTGATAAGTGATTCTACTTCCTCCATTTGCTCCTGACTAGCAGAAAAGGCTCCAAAAATGACTTCTGTATTTTTGGTTTCAGCAATAAATGATAAAACCTGAAATAAGGCTTGTCTATCAATTCCTTGAGAAAAATCTAATTGATAGTAAAGTATTGATTCTTTTCGAGTCTGACTTCGACCGAGTCGTAAACGCGTATCAAAAGGAGAGAGATGATAAAATTTATCTGATAGTTTAGGATATAGTTCCTGCAAAAGTTGTAAACTATCCTCTCTATCCACTAGGACTAGATCTGCTTGTTCAAATGATGGAGCTAAATCTTTAAAACTAGCTTGAGAATTCCGGTTAATAAAAAGACTCAAAATTTTAGCAGTGTCACTTGGTAGGCAACTAAAGATAAATTGGTCATGATGAGGATGAGATGGAATGATAAAAATATCCTGTTTTTTCTGTTGCGTTTTCAGATATTTATCAAAATATTCTGCGATTAGTTGACTCATATCAGTATAGTGAAGCTGTTTAAAACGATAACCAAATATTGGATTTACCTCTACTCGTCCTTCCTCGTTTAAATGCTCCCTAAATCTCCAGATACCTTTCGGATCCAAGTAGTCTTGATAGGTAGGCTGTCCATTATCAAAATAAATAACACTCGATACAAAACCACGATCATCCATGATATAATTCTTGCTTATTTGTCCATCGTGATCAAAATATTGTATCTCAGTAATAAATCCTTCTACACCATGTTCTACCTTAGCATACTTTTTGCCATTTTTCTGAACCACTATTACAAATGGACTGTAAAGAAATTGACAATCACTATCCCACTCAATATCTCTCATATTAAGAACCTGGATGTGTATATCATGGAAGTCTTGCATGTCATCAAAGATAGAATAGACTTCTGTCTCTAAGACACCGTGTCTATGTAAAAAATAACGTAAATGTGGCTGATAGGCTAATACTAATAGTCGAGATGCTATCTCTTGTCTTTGAAAAAGCCTAATTTGATTGAAAGTATCATCAAATTCAAGTTTAAAGTGAGAATAATACCATGGAGTTAAATCAGCGTGCCATTGGCGGTTTGAACCATACCAAGCTGGTATAAAATAATACATAAAAACCTCCTAAATCAAGGGTTTATAAGTTTCATTTAATCTCAGAGCTTTCATTTCATCTTTAATTGTAAAAATCATACCTCCGAACATCATAAACAAACCTGGAATCATAGCAATCCTCAATAAATTTTCATCAGATAAAACAAATAACATTGGAGTACCTGCCATCAAAACATTAAAGATTCCTCCTATGATCGAAAAGCGTAATACTAATCGATTAATAAAACGACTTGTTTCCTCACCTGGATAAACTCCATATATATACTCCCCAGATTTCTTCATACGATCAGATATTTGGTCTCCACTCATATTGACAAAAGCAAAAGCAATACTAAATAAAAAAATCATGGCAATGTATGAGTAAATCCATAATGGTTTTCCGACTCCATATTGAGCTGATAGTTCAGAGAAGACTGATGACTTTGGAAAAAGAGTCTGTAACAATAAAAAGATATAGGTAGGCAAACTTAAAAAACTCATCACATACATAAATGGCATACCACCAGCTGGATTTAACATTATTTCAAAATAAGAATAACGCTTAAACCGACTACGTAAGCCAATTTTATGAACTGGTATACGATAACGCGCTCTATACATGAGCACCATCATATAGGTCAATACAATACTACTCAATGCAATCAATATCATTATTCCCATAGAAATTCGAACAAGCTGAAATGTACTTAAAATATCTTGTGGAATATTTAAAACAATACTAGACAGTAAAATGACCACCGAGCCACCTACTCCAAGTTGCGCGTTTAAGTCTGATAACCATACTAGAAAGAAGGATCCTGCTATTAATAATAAGGTATTCATTGTAGTCACCAATAAAGATGAATAGAGATGCTGGATTGGTAGATTCAACGAGAGCGCTAAAGATTGAATCAAAGCAATAATCAGTGTTAAATACATCTTCCTTCTATCTTGAACTTCTACTGACCCTGAAGAAATATTCAATTTCTTAGAAAAGGAAAGTAGTTGCCATAAAATCATTGATGACATCCATGGTGAAAGGCCTATAGAAAATAGAGATAGACTTCTCAGATTTCCTCCTAGAAGAGCGGTTGAAAACGCCAAATATGCCGTTGACCCACCTAGAAAGTCTCTACTATTCAAATCAACAAAAGGAAGGGTAATACGACTTCCTAATACATAAATAAACAGCAGAAATAAAGTTGTTAAGCCTTTTTTTACTGCCATTGATGAGTAAATTTTTTTCACAAAATAATCCTTCTCTCTTACTGTTAATCTAATCTTTTGTAATAAAAATAGTGATGTTACAACTTTAGTTTTGTTCTGCTTCAAAAAAGAGCTTTAATCTAAAACAAATATCTTTATATTCCTCAGTATCTGTTAATTGATGGTATTCTAAAGTTTGTTTGTAATCCTTTAAAAGGTTGACAAATCGAATACGCATAACTGAGACATCTACTCCAGCTAAAACAAGATCTGATATTTTCTTGGAAAATACTTCTACTAAATCTCTTGCCCAAGAAAGATCAAATTCAGACGTCATAATACTACTTGAACGTCTTCTGTAAATATAAAGATTATCATTGATAAACACTGTTTTTTTACTTCTTAAAAACAGTCTATGGGTAGAAGCTTCATCATCAAATCTTCTACCATGAGTAAATGAAACATCTTCAAACAAATCTTTTTTATACAATTTTACAACTGCTACTATAAAAGCTGAACCATTCCATTTCCAGGCCCCTGCCTGTCTGTCTATTAACTCTTGTAAAGATAACTCTTCTACACAATAATCTTGACCTGTAACATAAAAATAAAAATTACCATCACTTTCATCATAAATATAATAATTACCAATGGCTATGTCTGCATTCTTTTCCTTTATTTGAGTATATAGAACTTCAATCATTCTATCACTGACAATATCATCCGAGTCTACCAAGATAATATATTCTCCCTTAGACTGTTGAATCCCAAAATTTTTCGCAATTGCCGATCCTTCATTTTTTTTATGAAATACTCTAATTCGAGAATCTTTTTCGGCAAATTCATCACAGATTTCAATAGAAGCATCTGTTGATCCATCGTCTACTAATATAATCTCAATATTAGAATACGTTTGTTTCCTAATACTTTCGACACACTCTACTAAATATTTTCCCGTATTGTATATAGGCACTATCACACTAATTAATTCGTCCATTATCACTATTCCTCTAACTTTTTAATTGCATTAACTAAAGCTTCTGGTTCATCCACACAAAAAACACCGTCATAGACTCTATCATCCATACTTTTACGTGTTGTGTCAAAAGTCAAGATTTTCTTACCTCTTTCATGTGCCCTTGTCACTACATTAAAAACTTCTCCACCTGTATTAATATCTAAATAAACGCTAGAATCGTCTAATAGCCAATCAATTCTACTATGTAATACATTTTGATATACTGTTACATTCGTATACTGTGATAAAGAGGTCAGTTCTTCAGAACAATCACACGGTGCTGCCAAATGAAAATGCCAATCAGATAGAGACTGAATAAGATAACGAATATGTTTTATTTCAGCAACTACTGTTAAAATAAAAATTTGTTTTTTTGACTGATTAACTCGCTTGTAGTAATTTAAATTAGGATATTTAGATAAAACTTCAATCCAATCTAAATCTCTATAAGTCCACCAAAGTTCTCGAAGCCTAGTACTACTATAGGTATACCATGGCTTATGAATTCCTGCAAAATGGATAATCTTAGGAAGCGAATTTTCTAATCTTGATAATTCTGCCGCTCTATAATTGTAATCCAATCCAACAAGATAATTATATGTACTATCTATTTCTTTCCAATTATGCTGAAAGAAAATATTTAAGATACTTTGATCTGCCATTGCAACTTCTGCTTGCTTCTCTTCTGTTAGTTTTAAAAGTTGTGAAATGTAAGAATGCGACCTCCACATCCTATTATCAATTAATAAAACACCAGCATTGAAACCATATGGATCACTTTCCCATGCATAGGGACTAGCAACAGCAGCCACTGGTTTTTCTTCCATGTCCATATTAAATAACTCAGATAAATCACCTGTTACTACCAAATCACAATCTAGATACAAAGCTCTATCAGAAGTTACTAAATCTGGAATTAGATATCGAAAGAAAGTTGTATAATTAATCGTTTCACCTGTCTTATAACTAGTAAACATATTCTTATCCACACGAATATTAATAATTTGTGAATTTGCACTTGCTAACTTAACATTCAATAATTTAAACCATTCGGGAGCTATATCATTATTAAAAACATAAATACATACATCTGTATTATGAGTCAAAATAGATTTAATCGTTGTTTCAGCCTGTATTAAGTAGTTATTATCTGTAGCTAAAATGATTGATTTTTGCATAATCTTTTCTCCATAAATTCTTTTATTGCGCTGACCATCTCCTCCGGTCTTTCACGTGAGTAAATACCTTCATATAATTCTTCCCCATTATTATGATAACGAGTGTTAGAAAAAGTTAACATCGGTTTATTATATTTCTTCACCAAATCATAGATATATACTAGTTTATGGTCTAAATTTAAATCTAAATAAATATCTGAACTCTGTAGAAGTTTTTCTACCAAAATAGGAAAAGAATTAGGATAAAGGGTCACATTTTGATACTTAGATAATCTCTTTAATTCATCCGACATAAAAGTATGAGCAGCAATATAAAAATGTACTTCTGGCAATTGTTCAACTAGATAATCAATTTTTTCTACACACCAAGAATTGGTTAAATTCATGCAAGTTAATGCTGGTTTGTAGATATCTGCAGAATTAAATACACCCTTTTCTTTCCAGCTAGATACTATATAACTCCATTCCATAAAAGAATATTTCCACCACTCTTCTCTCAAACGTCCAACCGAAAACTGCTTCCATGGTTTATCAGGAGAAATATAGTGCAAAATTTTTGGAAGGGGTGTTAGTGAAATTTCAAAAACAAAAGCATGATTTTTTTCAGCTGCACCAGCATCAAAACCTATTTGAAAATTATAGGTATCCTCTAGCTGGTAATAACTATTTTGAAAAAGAATATTGAGAATAGATTGATCTCCTTCCCCCACATTTTCATGTTCTTTTTCCGTTAATTCAACTAACTGCTGACGCATATTATTTGATTTCCATTTTTTATTATCTATCAATAGAACTCCTGCGTTAAAACCAACCCCTGCTCCAAAGCAAGAACGAGCTGCAGCCAAATAATTTTCACCTAAATCTAATTCAAAGAGAGAAGTCAAATCACCTGTCACCACTAAATCACTATCAAGATAAAGAACTTTATCTTCTGTTACAAAATCTGGAATAAAATAGCGTGCAAAGGTCATGTGATTGATATGCGGTAGTTTATTTGACCAGTTCATTTGAAACTGTTGCCCTATTAACTTGCAATCAATCAAATCGCCCCCAATCTCTTGTACATACATCCTTAATCTACTGAACCATTCCTGAGGGATGTCTTGATTTAGTACATAAATTTTAACATGACTATTATGCCTACAAAGTGACTTCATTGCCGTTTCAATTTGTCGAATATAAGCGTAATCACCTGCGAAAACTACAGCTTTTTTATCTTCTAACATTTTATCTCCTTTAAGTTTAAGGTAATTCATTACGGTAAGACAGTAACCACTTGACTATTATATGTCTCATCCTCTATAAATTCAATATCTTGATCAAAATTATGTTCCGCAGTATGCTTGTGATGCAATTTAACCTTTGTATCAGCTCCCATTTTCATCCATTCATACTCTGAATCAATATGACCAATATCTAGAACCCGATACCCCTTCTTAAAAAGATTATAGGATAAAATTTTGGCTGTAGGACCCAGCATACATAAAATAAGGCGATTTTCAACATACTGTAATACAGCTTCTTGAATCTCTTCTATACGCGCATAAGCATTATGGGAGGGACAGATAATCCGCTTAATTGAATTTGCTCCATCAAATAAATCATTACCTACACCTGAACGAGAAGTTACTCCTTCTACAATCAGAATGTTCTCATCCTTCCAAATTTGTTTTAATTTTTCAAATTGATTAAACGATTGAGATTTATCCACATAATCAATGTATGGTCTAGATACAAATGTAGTCCCATACCAATCTGCTCTAGCTAATTCTACATAATCTTTTAAATGATGTTCTAAATGTCCTTTCCAGAAGGCTTCCGCTGCTGGTGTAAAATTAGAACGATCAGCAAATACATTTGGTAAGCCGATAACTAATTTTTCATCACTTTGAAGAGAAATAATCTCTTTCAACTGACTTGCAAGATTTTCATCATAGACTTGATAAGGAATAGATTTCCCTAACATTAAATCAATCTCTCCATCTCCAAAGCGAATAATAGAAGATTGGTTTTCTATTATATAATCTAGAGTTTGATCGATATCCTTAACAATAATCGCTGGTGTTCTTGCTTGGAATGTTCCAGAAATAAGATTTTCAATATCTTCCACCATACGTTCAGGTGATTTTAAAGAATATATCTGTTGTCCAAAAGAGCCATGTTGGGTACTCTCAAAAGAGAAAATGATTTTATTCATTTCATAAACCGACTTTACTACATCGTGTGTCGAATGACTACAGCTAATATCCAAATACAAGCCCATTCTTACTTTTAATTGTTCTAATTTTTCTATAGTTATAGCTGGATGTAAACGAATATTTCGATAGTTATTTTGTAGTTCATATAACTTAGGCCCCATATCTGTCCAGGCTGCGACATCAAAAATAACATGTGGAAGATATTGAGCTAAATAGTCTAATTGTTCAATGTCTTGTGTATCTGTAAATATTAAGCAATGAAATGTCTCCTGATTATAATCTTTTAAAAACCGAGAATGACTTGCATAGTCTTTGATAGCTTCTATCATTAAATTGATATCTTCTTTGTCAAATACCATTTGATTATACATTCCATGCTGTGTATTAGAAAAACTTAAGATAGGAATCTCAAATTCACAAATATCTCTCAAGATACTTTCAACTTCGAATCCCTGATGGATATCCAAATAAATATCCGTTTTTCTTTTCAGTTTTTCCAGTACAGGAGGAACAATCTGTGGATGCAATCTCACATTATCATATACAGCTAATTTTGTTAGTTCGTCCCCCATATCTGTCCAAGCCGCGATATGAAATACCACATCTGGAAGAGCTGTGACTAACTCCTCAATTCCTTCTAAATCTTGGGAATTCGTTAAAGTAAAACAAGAAAATTCCTTATCTAAAGACGAGGTCAGTTCAAACTCCCCTATATGATGTTGTAAGATTTTAGTCCACTCCAAATCATGAAATTCCCACCATAAATCACGATAACGATTGGCTATCAAGGTAGTCCAAGGCTTTCGGTAGGTCGTAAAATGAATCACAACTGGTTTGTCATTAAAGACCAGATGTTCCTGCCAATTATTATACAAAGCAACACCATCATGTCCTACTTGTAAATTATAAGCTCGATCTAGCTCTAACCAATCATCTTGCAAGACCTGATTGAAAATCGTTTGATCACCATTAAAATGCTCAAAACGTCCTTCTTCAACTTCCTTTGTTGTTATTATAGACTGTTCAATTAGTCGTTCTTTTAGTTTCTCTTGACGCCATTTTTCATTATTGATTAGTAGAACACCAGTATTAAAACCTTGACCATTTGCATCTCTAATCGCTGCTATATAACGTTCTTCTATATCCTGCTCAAATAGATTATCTAATTTATCATTGATAAGCAAGTCACAATCTAAATACAAAACCGTATCTTCTTGTATATAATCTGGGATAAAATATCTAGCATAGGCAATCGAACTAATGTGAGCTTGTTTTTTCCAATTCTGAAACACAGCCTGCTCTGGTAACTTAACATCAATAATATCACTACCTAGCATGCGAGCAATTTTTCGTGGTTTACGAAACCAATCTGGCATGATATCTTGATTTAAAATATAAATCTTAATATCTCGATTGTGGTATAAAATAGATTTTATGGTTGTTTCTAACTGCGTGATGTAATTACGCTCCCCAGCTAATACAATTGTTTTGTTCATTTCATTCCCTTAATCAATTCCCAAGTGATAGATTGCATCTACCAATAACTTTTTAGTGAAATAGCCCTCTTTTAACAAATAACTAAAGGTTTTTATCCGATTTGTCATTTCTTTATATTCTTGTAGATTTATTTTATCAACTATCTCATGAACTTCTTCTAGGCTATCTGCCACAAAGCCCAAGCCTTGATCTACTATAAATTTAGCAGTTGATAAGCTGCTCGGTACAATCACTGGGATACCAGCTGTTAGATAGGTACTAACCTTATGAGATATATTCAAGGTATAGTATTGGTTACTTTCTCCATCATTTTGATGAGTTCCCCAGACGAGGCCAAATCCACCTTTTGATAATTCTAGCAATAGTTCCTCGTCTTTTTTCCATCCTTCAATGCTAAGATTTCTAGCACTAGAACTAGCCTCCCCTTTATTTGAAAACACTCTCAAAAGCGTGTCTTGGCACCAATTTTGCAAGTCTGGAAAACGTTCTAAACTTCCAGCAAAAAAGAGTTCTTTTTTAAAAGCTGGGGTATATAAGGATAAATCATGAGGATGATCCCACATACCTTGAACGAGAATCTTCTTAGTTGTCAATCCTTCTTCAATCAGGCGTTCTTTCATCCTATCTGATGGAACGATCAAAACATCTGATAAATTATACATATACATGTATTCTTTCATGAGATAATAGTTACTATCAAACATGAGAGGGACAACATCATGGATAAAGCAAATAATTTTTACCTGCATATCCTTCAACTTATCAAACAAGACTCGATCAAACTCAAAGCCATTCCAAGTAGGAGATTGAAAGACTAGGACATCTCCAATAGAGATACTAGCCATAATACCGTCCAAACGCTTGTTCATCTCAGATGAACTATCTGAAGCAATATTGTAAAAATAGATGCCAACCTCTCTAAATCCCAGTTGGCTGGCTATCTTTTGAACAGCATTTTGAGCAAGAATGACGGTACTATCACCTGCCATGCCGTATAAGTTTGTTAAATGTAATTTCATATTGCATTATCTCATCTTTTATTAGTATCTACGGAAGTAAAGATAATTTTTCCATCATTCTTCTATAAATCTCTGTGAACTGCATATTTTGTTCTTCTAATTTTGCTATTACTCTTTGTAATCTATTTTTATAAATCAAAATATGATTGGTCAAGTCATAATTCAAACTTGCTAAAATAGCGATTTTCTCTTCCCTAGCCTCTATTTCATCATATATACGTTTTTCGCTCCATGTATTTGATAAAGTACCAGATAAACCAATACGGTACCAATAAATATAACTGTTTAAATAGACAACCCTTGAAGCTCTTAGAAGTACTTTCCATGTCCAGTAAGTATCTTCCGCAATTTTACCTATAGGAAATGGTGAATCTAGTAGCAACTCTCTCTTGAATAACTTCAAATAAGCTACAGTCCAATTCCCATTTCTCATTTCTTCCACACCTTCTCTATCAATAATTTCTTTTCCTTCAATCACTTCAAGAGAATCATCTGGATTAGAATCATAAAATAAATATTGACAGTGCGAATCATCATAACAATTATAACGTCCTATACTAATATCTGCATTTTCTTTTTTCAATGCATCATATAACAGTTGTAAAGCATCATTTTCCAACCAATCATCAGAATCTACAAAAGTAAGATAGGAACCTTTTGATTGTCTTATTCCATAATTACGTGCGTCTGATAGACCTCCATTGCCCTTTTCAAAATATTTGAAACGAGAATCTTTAGCAACGTACTCTCTACAAATATCAGCAGAGTTATCTGGCGACCCATCGTTAATTAATAAACACTCAAAATTTTGATACGTCTGATTCTGAATGCTATCCAAGCACATTCGTAAATAATTCTCAACATTGTAAATTGGTACTATAATACTAACTAATTCTTTTTCCATTCTTCCTTCACTATACCCTTGTGTATTTGCATCAAGCTTATTTTCTACCTCATTGCTCATATAATCTATCGTTCTAACAAATAGATGATTCCTTCGTTTATGTCATTTTCGAACAACTGGTAAATAATATATGTATCTTTCTGAAAAGTGTCAAATTCTCCTAATATAACTACTAATCATTGTTTTCAAACTCTTTAACTCAGTAATAGCAAGGTATCTTTAATTACCCATATTATTTTAGTATCAATCAACATTTAATACTTTTTTAATCTCATCTACCATTTTTTCCGGTCTCTTAGATTCACAGATAAAACTTGCTTTTTCTACATTATGACAAGTATTATCAAATGAAAGAATAGGTTTTCCAATTTGATACACCTCTTCAATAATATTAGCAATTTCATTTTCATGATTAATATCCAAATAGAAATCAATCTTTTCTAAGACCTTTTTAAAATTCATCGGATTAAATGAAGGTAGTATTTGTACATTTAAATATCGTTGTAAATCAACAATTTCAGATGCAAATCCTGTATGAGCAAGAATTGAAAAGTGAACCTGCGGTAATTCTCTAATCAAGTATTCCAGATGCTCTATATTGCAAGTATTTGTAAAGATAGCTGTATGATAGAGTGGTGCTTCTATGAGTGAGTTTAATCCCTTTTTAAAATCAGCCTTTCTCATCACAATATCAGACCATTCCAAAGAATAATAGAACCACCAATCTTCTCTAAAGCGATTTAAATTCACTTGATACCATGGTTTGTCTCCTGTAAAATGAATAATCTTTGCTGAATCTTCTAATTTCAACGAATCGATATACCAGCTATCAATCTGATAATTCCTTGCAACTGTATCCATTCCGACCATAAAATTATAAGAAGAGTTCAAATTCTGCCAACGGTTTTCAAATAATCTGTTTAAAATTCCTTGATCACCAAAAGAACTATCATGAAATTCATTTGTTAATACAATAAGTTTATCTGTTACTCCTTCTGTTCTCCATAATTCAACGTTGATTAACATTACTCCAGCATTAAATGTGCTTGGAACCAACTCATCTTGAACAGCTTTTATAGGAATATCCGTCATGTCAGTCAAAAATAATTCTTCGATATCCCCTCTTACTATAATATCCGAATCTAAATAGAGAGCCTTTTCCTCTTTTACAAATTGAGGAATAAAATAACGAAAAAATGTTGCATAGCTTAAATGAGGTAACGGAAGATGGTAATCTCTCAAACTATTACCACTTATTTTCACATTAACGATTTCAGATAATAAAGGTTCCAGTCGCTTAGACATTAATTGAAACCATTCTGAGGAAATATCATCATTAAAGACATAAAATTTTAAATTTCGATTATGGGCACAAATAGACTTAATTGTCGTTTCTAGCTTATCTTGATAACCATTATCTGCACCTAAAACGATAACTTTTTTCTCCATTTAATTCTCCTCTTAATCTATATACTTTCTTATTTCCTGAACCATTTTTTCTGGTTCGGTAGGAGAAAATATCTTTGCACCTTCTTTACAATGATTTGTATTTGAAAAAGAAAATACTGGTTTCCCCATGTTCATTACTACACTTGTAATATCATCAATCTCATCATGATGGTTTATATCTAAATAAAAATCCAATTTTTTCATTACTTTATCATAAGAAAAACGGTTATACTGATGATAAACTGTTACATTTGGGTATCTCATTAAATCAATAATATTAGAGGCAACCCAAGTATGAGCAAATATAGAAAAATGAACATCTGGTAAGCTTTCCATTAAATACTCTACTTGCTCCAGTTCACAACTATTGGTAAAAACAGCTGTGTATGCCTTAGGAATAACTGTCAGATCTTGATAGGTCTGAAATACCCTTTCCTTACGTAACAAAATATCAGACCATTCCAAGCCTTGATAAAACCACCAAATATCTCTATAGCGATTTTGACTCATATGTAACCAAGGTTTCTCTCCTGTATAGTGGATGATGTAAGGCAAAATACCATCAGGAAGGGCTGAATTATACCAAGCTGATAGTGCTTCTGGAGTTGTCTCAACAGCGATATGAATTAAACTATCTAAACCAACCATAAAATTGTATTTACGATCCAATTTTTTCCAGTTTTCCCCAAAAACCATATTGAGAATACCTTGGTCTCCAAAAACATCTTGATGGTGTTGATTTGTTAGTTCAATTAATTTCACAGAAATATTTTCTCGTCTCCATTTACTAACATTAATCAACATCATTCCTGAATTAAAGCAATCTTCGTAACCTTTTACAAAAACATCACGAACTCCAGCAATCCAATAATCTCCTAATTCTTCCTGGAATAGTTCATCCAGCGAGTGAGTCACTACTATATCCGAATCTAAATACAGGGCTTTTTCTTCAACTACAAAATCTGCTATAAAATATCTAAAAAATGCCGCATAAGAGAGATAAGCAATCGGAAGATGATAACCTTTTAATTGATGATTCGAAATCTTAACATTGACAATTTCTGAATCAATTACTTTTAACCGCCTATTCATAACTTGAAACCATTCGCTCGGAAGATCATCATTAAAAATATAAAATTTTAAATTTTTATTATGCGTACATACCGACTTAATTGTAGTCTCTAGCTTATTTAAATAACCATTATCTGCTCCAAGAACGATTGCTTTTTTCACTTTATTTCTCCTCGTAGATTTTCCCTGTTAATAAAAAATCTAACTCCTCTAACCTCTTTGTTTCAATACTATTTTCTAGTCCTTTTTCATTTGCGATTCGACGCCAATAGTCTAGATAAAATTTATGTTGTTGAACGTACTGACTTATATCGTAACCTTTTAAAGCTACCATCGCAATCCGTTCCAATCTCAAATCAACCAATTCATTAATTAGTTCTATGTTCGTAAAAACTCTTCTATCACATATTTACCCTGAAAGGAATGAAAATACCACCAATTATCCGAAATATTAATTTTTTTGTAGGTAGATAACGCTATATCTGCTTGTTCTTCTATAAGGGCACTATAAAGAACTTCTAAATAATCGGAATCCACCCAATCATCCGAATCAACAAAAGTAATATAAGCTCCCTCTGAAGGTTCAATTCCTAGATTACGCGCTGATGATCCCCCCATTTTCCTTTTCAAAATAACAAAAACGTGTATCTTTAGCAACATACTCTCTACAAATATCTACTGAATTGTCTGGTGAACCATCATTTATCAACAAACACTCGAAATTTTGATATGTTTGAGCAACAATACTATCCAAGCATTGTCTCAAATAATTTTCAACATTGTAAATGGGGACTACAATACTGATTAATTCATTACCCATATAATTATTACCTTAAACATTTATTTTTTTACCCTTACAAGCAATTTTCCATCACTATGAACCATACTATTTATCGAAATATTATTGCAAATAAGACAGTCTGCTCCAATAGTCACTTCTTTTAAAATTGTGATATTACTTCCTATCCAGCAATCTCTTCCAACTCTAATCTGTACCATCGTTCACTGCCACTACTTATCTTAATACTTAAATCACTTGATAAAATTCATGCAAGTATTTATTCTATTTAGCAAAGTATTAAAGAAAGATATAGGTTGCACTTTATAGCTTTCCATAATAATAACGTTTTATTTGCCTCTTGCACCCATTCTAAAACATCAGGAAATTTAAATTCATGATTAATATCTAAATAAACATCACATTTTTCTATCATTTTCTTGCACATCCACCTCATGACAGTTGGATGTAATTTAATATTCTCATAACTTGCTAAACTTCTTAGAATTTCTCCCATTTCTGTAAAAGTTAACACATGAATTTCAAAATCAGGTAAATTTTTAGATAAATAATCAATTTGTTCCAATTGCTGGCTACCTGTAATAACCAATGCTTGATGTTTATATCCTTTTACAACTAATTCTTCCTGACTATTAATTTGAGCCCATTCTAATTGACTATATCGCCACCAAACTTCTCGTAAACAACCAACTGAATAAGTGTTCCACGGTTTATCAGCTGATAGATAATATATAATAGCTGGGAGTGGAGACAATGGTAAATCAAAAATAAAATATTGTCCTCTGTTATCAGCGACCTGATCATACCCAATCTGAAAATTATAAACGTCATCTAACAGTGCATAATTTTCACCTATTACGATATTCAAAACAGTTTGATCTGCCTCTGGTAAATGTTCATGCTCACTTTCAGTAATATTGATTAGTTTCTGCTGAATTGAATTTTCCTTCCAATAAACATTATTAATCAATAGCACCCCCTGCATTAAATCTATCTCCTAGACCATATATTACTTTAGCCGCAACTAAAGGTTTATCAGTTAAATCTATGGAAAACAACTCTGTCAAATCACGAGTCACTATCAAGTCACAATCTAGGTATAAAACAATATCTTCTGAAACAAAACTTGGAATAAAATAACGAGCATAAGTCATAAAATTAATATGCTGTCCTACTGGAGGTAGCCTCCAACTTTGCATATTACCTTGAAACATCTTGATATCTACTATATCACTATTGCGGATATGACATTTTTTCTCTAGTAGAAATAAACCATTCTTGTGGAATATCCTGATTAAAATTATAAACTTTGATATCACTATTATGATAATAAATAGATTTCAAGGTTGTTTCAATCTGGCGAATATAGCCATAATCTCCTGCAAGTACAATTGCTTTTTTATTCATTTATCACTTCTACACTTTTGTTTCAATCGATATCCTGTTTGAAAATAAATATCATAAAATTGTCTAAGATAAATAGTACGGAATTTGACCTCAATTTTTCATTGCGTTTATTAAACTTATTTAATCAAACTTGTATCCAACACGAGTGGAGATCGAATCTCAAACTAAACCATCATCCAGCCGATTATTCTTAAATAAGAGAATCTCCTAAAAATTTCTTCATCTCTGTCACCATTCCATTTGCATCTTCTGGTCTAAAAACTTTACTATATCCACTTGAATCATGATTGGTATTCTCAAAAGTATAGACAGGTTTATTCTGTTCTATTGCTCTATTAACAATACCATCCACCTCTCCCCAATGGTTAATATCTAAATAAATATCTGATTTCTTCAACAAGTCCTCAATAATATCATCATGATGAACATTTGTGTATATATTCACGTTCTCATAACGATTGAAACTTTCAAGATAATCCGAAATATTTGTTTTAGCCGCTATATGAAAAGCTACCTCTGGCAGATTCTGAACAAGATAGTCTAAATTTTCTAAAGTGTCTGAAGCTGTTAAAGTAAAAACATGAAACTGGTGTTGTTTCCTTGGAATGATTTTCAAATCCTCTTGAGAAGTAACGATAGAATTAGCTGGTATATCTTTATAAATCAGAGCATTTGCTCCAATTATGACATTATCTCCAATAGTCACTCCTTTTAAAATGACAACATTGGTTCCAATCCAACAATTGTTTCCTATCGTTATTTTATCAGCAGTAAATTGAATTTTTTCGATATGGTAATTTGAGTATTTATGATTATGATCAAAAATCCTTACCCCATCTCCAAACATGGTATCCTTACCAATTTCAATTTCTTTACCACAACGAATCGTACAATGGTCATTAAAGAAAACTCTATTTCCAAGTGTTAATTTAGCATTATTAGCTACTTCTAAACTTACAAATGAACGAAATGTAACATCTGTTCCTAATTCAATAGTGCTGGTGGGAGAAATCTCTATATGATGAAAATCCCCTAATAACTTTACCGAATCTTTAAAATCCATGTTTTTCTTCCACTTCTCTTAATTTTTCAATCATTGCTTGAACTTGTTCTATTTTGTAGGTTATCTGTCCAACTTCACGATATTTTGTATTCTCAAAAGCTAAAATCAACTTTCCTCTTTCTGAAAATTGATCTAACATTTCCTCTGTTTTTTCGCCATGATTAATATCCAAAAGTACCTGACTAGTCTCAATTAATTCTTGATCTAGTTCTACTAAATAATTAATTCCAGCATAAACAGTTACATTTGGATAAACCAACAATTGTTTCAAACGATCACTGACCATCACTCTAGCAGCAATCTTAAATTGAATATTAGGCAAAGATTGAATCAATGTATCGATTTGTTCAATCTGATCTGAAGACGTATAAATTAAACAAGTAAGCGGCTCTCTGATAGGATAGATATGTGATTTTTGTAATGGGTGTAAATGATGATTTTTTCCTAACTCTGTCCATTCGAGGCTATGATAATACCACCAAACATCACGATAGGTCTGCGCAGCTAAATCAAACCACGGTTTTCTATGCGAGAGATAGTGGATAATACCAGGATAATCTTGACCTGCTGGTAACTCATAGTCTGTAAATTGCTTATGAATCACAACATGGTTATTGTCAAATTCCATCTCTATCCATCTATTTTCAAAGAGCATATTTAAAATACTCTGATCCGCTTGATCCACCTTGTCATGCCACTCATTTGTCAAATCTATCAAGCGTTGGGACATGTTTTCTTGTTTCCACAAACGATTGTTGATTAGTAAAACACCCGCATTGAACATTTCCCTGCCATAGTATACTCTTCCTCCATAATCTCGAACAGCTGCTAATGGATATTCTTGCAAATCTGTTTCAAACAAGTTATCCAAATTTTTAGTTACTACCAAGTCGCAGTCTAAATAGAGAGCCTTATCTTCTTGCACAAAGTCAGATACAAAATAACGCAAAAATACTGTGTAACTAATATCTGTTTTATAACGCGAAATTTGCTCAGAAGTTACCCGACAATTGATAATCTCTGAGTCATATCCTTCTAATCGCTTGTTTAATTGTTTAAACCATTCATTAGGAAAATCACTATTAATCAGATAAAACCGAATCGAGCGATTGTGATAGCAAATAGACTTAATGGTCGTCACGACCTGCTCGACATAGGCATGGTTTGCTGCCAAGACAATAGCTTTCTTAGATTCCTGATTTTGAGTCTGAAGCAAATCTAATAACATCTTCTTCTCTTTTATCTGATCTAACACATAAGAATCTGATATTCCTCTGTTCTTACTTTCAAAAGTTATATGATTTAAAATAGATTTATAAGCATGTATATGTTCTGACATTGGATAACCTAATGTTGATAACAATGCCAATCTATCTTCTATAGCGTATATGCAATCTCTAACCCATTTTTCATCCCAAGTATTTGAAATACTTCCACTCCTAACTCTGTAAATATAAGATGCTTTATTAATATAAACAATACTTTTGGAAGATAATAATATTTTCAAATTAAATACTGCATCTTCAGTCACTCTTCCTACTGGAAAACGAAAATTAGAAACAATTTCTTTTCTATAAATTTTCCCCCAAGCAACTATCAATGCTGAATTAAATAACTTATTAGAGTCATTTAAACAATCCACTATAGACACATTGTCATAAAGTTTCTCAAAATAATTTCCAGATATATGAAAATAGAAATTTGAATCAGACTCATTAAACTTACAATAATTTCCAACTGCAATATCTGCCTGATACTCAATTATTTTATTATATAGAACTTCTACATAATCTAATTCAACCCAATCATCAGAATCAATAAAAGTTACATAGGAGCCAGTCATTTTGTCCAGACCTACATTTCTCGCATCTGATAAACCACCATTTTCTTTTTCAATATAGACAATTCTATTATCTTTTTGTGCATACTCTTGACAAATTGTCCCCGAACTATCTGTAGAACCATCATTGACAACAATAATTTCAATATTTTTATATGTTTGTTTTATTACACTATCCAAACATTTATCTAGGTAATGTTCAACATTATAAACTGGTACAATTACTGTAATTTTTTCAGCCATGAAGCCTCTCTCCTTTCCTACTATTATAACATTTTTTTGCTATTTTTTGCTATTTTTTGAGCTATTACGGAATTTCAAATTTAAAAAAATATATTTATTTCATTGATAGTATCGTTCATACAGCACTAAATTATAATCACTTTCCAAATTGAATAATCACGCAAAAATATAAGTTGAATAATTTAAAATATTCAGCGTTATAATCTTAATACAGTTACACAATAACATTTTCGAATGATCAATCCTAAAGATAAATTTTTAATTCATCTCAGACATACAAAAAATGACTCGTCTATCTGCATATCAAGTATCTTTTAGGAATCTTTTGATGTAAATAACCTTATTATTTTAGAATAGCTATCTGATAAACGTAAAAAGCAACCCACATCAAAAATTAGATATCATTCTAATTTTTGAGTATAGGTCACTTTTTCTATCTAAAAACATCCACCAAAAATAGAGAAAAATCAATTTATAAAATGTGTCTTCCTAACCTTCAAAATATTTAGCTACAATTGCTTTTTTGACCAAAATTTGTTGATAAGATTCCACATCTCCATGTTTAAGAGTTTCTTCTTCATGAATAGATAATCGCCATTTATAAGCTTGAATTTCCCTATCCAATAACTCCTGAGGAGCTCCAATTAATTGGAGAATAGTCATACGTTCTTCAATACTCTTTAAGGGATATACATCTGCAAGATTGACTGTCCTTGTAACACTTGTAGAACGTTTTCTATGGATATAAATAGCCTTATTCATAAAAGCAATTTTATCTGCCTGAAGATAAACTTTATAAGTTGTGTAATCATCCTCTACACTTTTATCCGTTGGATATACAATATCCTTAAACAGCTCTGTCTTGTATAACTTCGCCCACGGAACTGTAAAGCATTGACTGAGATTATACTTACTGTCATATTGATGGCAAAACCATTCAAATGGCGAATAAGTCTTCTCAAAATAATCATCTGCTCCTACATGAATCAAAAAACTAGCTTGATCATCCAAAAATTGAGTAAAGTTTCCGATTGCAATATCTGCATCTGTTTTTTTCAATAAATCGTAAAGATTTTGGATATGATCCAACTCCAACCAGTCATCATTGTCTACAAAAACGATATAATCCCCAGTTACAACTTCCAAGGCACGATTACGACTAGAAGAAACTCCCCCATTTCTTTTATGATAGACTTTGACACGTGCATCTTGATTTTGATAACGTTGACAGATTGCTGCTGAACCATCTGTTGAGCCATCATTAATCAAAATAATTTCAAGATTTTGATAGGTTTGTTGAACGATACTATCCAAGCATTTTTCAAGATATAGTTCTGACATATAAACAGGAACGATAACACTTATTTTTTCCATCATTTTAATCATACACTCCTTTTCTGATGCAATATATAAAAAACAAAGTCAATTCTAGTACAGTGCGTATTATTTAAGATATATCCTAAATCAATTCTAATATTTCTGATAACAGATTAATCACATTTAACTTCCCCGGCATTTGGTAAGTATTCTCTTATAAATTCTGATATATCCTTACTCATGATTTTATCCAATCGTTCAGAAATAATGTCTTCTGGCCAATTCCACCACGCAATTTCTAACATCTGTTTCCGAAAAGTAGGCTCTGCGATACGATAACGAATCACTTTGGCTGGATTGCCTCCTACAACAGCATATGGTTCTACATCCTTGGTCACTAGAGCACCTGCTGCTATGACTGCACCATCTCCAATAGTTAGCCCAGCCATGATTTGAGCATTGTTTCCAATCCAAACATCATTACCAACTCGAGTTGGACTTTTCAAAATATGATCATCAGTCATCTGCAATGACTCATCCGTGTAAAATACCTCTAAACTCTTGAATGGATAGGTTGTAATCAACTCTAAATCATGATTTGCAGTGATAAATTGAACATTATGCCCAATAGAACAATAATCACCAATTATAACCTGACCCCCGTGGTCATAGTCAATTAATTGTGGAATGCCATATGTATGTTTCCCTACCATTAAGGCTCCGTAATCAATCAAATAACGACAAGTATATTTTGTCAGATAATCAAATAAGTCTGAACGCGAATCATATATTCGTATTTCTAAGGGAATCGTTTCCTGATGTAATCCTTCCCAGTAGGAATGACCTACTTCTTCATAGCAACACTCAAAAACTGCTGTTAGTTGCTCTGACTTAGAATATAATTTAAGTTTGTGATCTTCTAATTTCCAAAATCGCTCATTATCATGACCTGTTCCACCAATATCCCTAATCTGACCATCAGGTAAGAATTGAAAATAACGTTGGTGTTGCTTATTTTTATGTGAAAATAAACAGAATTTTCCAGATAGCAATTAAAACTCTCCCCCTTCAACTAAATTGACTATATCTATCAGCACACCTACAACATGAATAAGTAGTCATCTAACTAAAACTTTTATACAATTTAGTATTATTTACCTTTCGTATAGAGAGACTATATAGCACTCTCTTGTTATATACATCTTACCACAAATACTCTTATAATAAAAGTAACTTACATAGAAATATCAAGGCTATCCCAGAATTAAAAATTAATAAATTTACATACAATTAATGAATTGGAAAGATAATCATATACGATTCAAAGTCATGCCGATGGAGTTTTATTTCTTCAAGGATATTAATCAACAAGTAAAATGAGATCTTAAAGTCTTATTTACCATAGGCTACAATCGTACAGGAAAAATGCGAATACAACTATCGATCATTAGTGGACATTTACGACGAAATAATGCAAAAAATCCCCTGGATGATTTTTCATCCAAGGGATTTTTCATAAATCGAAATAACAATACTTTCTATGTATTTTTAATCCGATTATTCTTCATCATCACGTTTACGGCGTTTCGCAACAAGACCTAGACCAGTCACAGCTGCCAAAGCACCAAGGAGTACAGATGATTTGGAAGCTTCTGTACCTGTATTTGGCAATTGCTGTCTTGACTTACCTGCTGATTCTGATGGTGTTTCAGAAGATGATGCGTCAGCTGATGCTGATGTGCTGGCTGATTGGCTTGCACTTGTCGATGCTGATTGGCTTGCACTTGTTGAAGCTGACTGACTAGCTGATGTGCTTGCTGATTGGCTTGCACTTGTTGAAGCTGACTGACTAGCTGATGTGCTTGC
>JAWERV010000020.1:0-35202 GCA_032481955.1 Streptococcus mitis
GAAACGCTTTCAGATGAGGGGATTTTGTGCGCTCTTTTTTCGATTCATTTTAGTTACAAAAGCGATGAAATCAAGCAGTAGTAAAACCAGTGGAACTTACCCTAACACGGAATTCTACTGGTTTTTATGATTTTTATCAGACTAACTTCCACTTGGATTAGCAGTGGAACTTAGTTTGGGAATTTACCGATTTTTAAAGTAAGTTAACTATAGTTCACTACATAAATCATCATAAAAGAGACTCGAATAGAGCCTCTTCGTTTCATTCATTAGTTTGGATAGATATATGTTACAAAACCTTCTGAAGTTGTAGTAGGATTGAACCATCCACGTTTATTTCCGATTGTACGGTTTCCACCATAGTTTGATTCAGAAACTTGGATACTTGTTGATGATGAAACCGCTGTAACCACGGCTACGTGTCCATAGCCACCATCATTCCAACATGCAATCGCACCAACTTGAGGTGTAGATCCTGTACGGAATCCTGCTGCAGCTGCACTTGTAGCCCACTGTGCTCCATTACCCCAGTAGTCTCCAGCCCAAGGTGCCAATGTCTTAGCTCCCCATGTACACTCACCAGTTGGATAACTTGACGCATTTGTGCTATATGTTGGATGATGTTTCACTAGTGCAGGAGTATAGCTTGAATATGATTCAGAGACTGCTTGAACTTCTGCTGTAAAAGTTGTATTCCCAGAAGCAACAACTGTTTGTTCTTGACTTGCTTGTTTAGCTTTATAAGCAGCTTCTTCTGCTGCTGCTGCTTTAGCTTCTGCTTCCGCTACAGCTTTTTTCTCAAGTAAACTTGCTTTTTCATCCTCTGCTGTAGCCTTTTCAGCAGCAAGATTCAATTCTGCAGCTTTCAATTCAGCTTGTTTTGTAGTTAATGTTTGAGCATCATCAGCTAATTTTTGTTGATTTGCAATAACTGTATTAATTGCATCATTATTTGCTACTTGTTTTTCAGAAATAGCTTTTTTATCTGCTTTTTGTTGTTCCAACATCTTATTGTTTGCAGATACGATTTCACTCATTGCAGCTACACGTGAAATAGCTTCTGTAATCGATTTTGAGTTTACAATTGTATTGATGTAGCTTGTTGCAGCTCCATTTGTTTGAGCACTACGAGCTTGTTTTTGCAATGAATCATTACGAGATACAATATTCTTAGAAAGTTCTGTAATTTCACCCTCAAGCTTTTTAGATTCTGCTTGTAGTCTATCATTTTCAGATTGCAAGTTTGATTGCTCTGTTTGAATAGAAGATACTTGCTCCTGAATTTGATCAACTTGTTTTTGAGCTTCTTGTTGTTGTGCTGTTAAATTACTAATTTTATTATCTTGAGCAGCAATTTTGTCATCAGTAGTTTCTGCATGCGCAGTTGTTAAAACAGCAACTTGAGAAACCATTACTGTACTTAGTAAAAGTGACGCTAAGATTTTTTTCTTCATATTACGTAGATACTCCTTCTATTTAAGACAATACTAGTATACCAAAAAAAGACATAATAAATATTACGCCTTTATTACATTTGTATTTCTTTCTCATAGATAAAATTTTTCAAAAATAAACTGAAAAACAATCATCCATATAAGATTTAAAATCATTGATGGTACTAAACTGTAGACTATAAACAAAGACATACTATCCACAGTTAAACCTACCACTATTGCAAGTATATATGCCCCCATCTCAAATAGAAAAGTCATGACAATAATTGCCAACATTCTCGTCCAACGATTCAATAAAATAACACTATTAAATTTATGGAGAAATACCCCCAACAAGACGAACAACAGAGTCGCAATTCCTATCAAGTGGAAAAAGTAGATGTCATAAACCAAACCCACTACAAAACAATAGGCTAAATAGAAATACTCTGATACTTCAATCGTCTCAAATAAGAGAAACAAAAATAGAAAATGACTAGCTAACTGCACATGGGGAAAGAATGATCCCAAAAGCTGATTAATATGGGCATCAATTAGAATAAAGAAAGGAAGCAATAAAAACACTCCAACCCGCTTCAGCTGTCTCATTATGAATTCCCCACTAATTCTATCACATACACATTATGAGTATCTGCACTCAATTTAACAGTTACTTCTCGTGTCAAATAGTCCGTACTATGCGTTGTGGCAACCACTTCACCAACAGGAATATCAGCAACATTAAAGTTTCCTAATCCACCCGTTGTCACCTTATCGCCTGCACTAATATCGCTATTACTATTTAATTGACTAATTTTGAGAACGTCATTTTCCTTGTCATAGCCAACAATAATCCCATAAATTGTAGCAGAACCATGTTGAATTTTAACAGAAATCTTATCAGCATTTTCCGTATTTGTCAGAAGGTTGACCATAGTAGAGTTCTCCTCTACTTTTGAAACGCTCCCAATCAAGCCACCATTTGCAATAGCTAACATGTTCTCAGAAGCTCCTTTTGATTTGCCTACATCTAAGGTCAATTCCTGTTTCCAAGATACTGGAGAACGCATAATAACATCTGCTGCTAAAGTCTTTGTAGCTTGCAATTTGGACTTCATATCAAGCAACTGGCGCAGTTGTTCATTTTCTGTTTTTAAACTTTCCGCCTCATTTGATTTCACTTCTAATTGGTAAATCTGTTTCTTCAAACTTTCATTTTCATTATATGTTCGTGTCAAGTGAGCCAAATCTGATCTGACAGAATCAAACCACTGAAAAGGTTTTTGTACAACTCTGTCAACCAATGAGATTCCATCTCCTAATTTTGTCACAATTGTACTTGAATAAGTCGTCGCTAAGAGAGCTGACACAAGCAGAACAGTGACAAAAACAATAATGACGTATTTTGATTTTTTAAAACGGTTCATATCCCTACCTTTATATCAAAAACTGTTACAGTAACTTTTAATCAATTCTTTAAATGCTACTAAGATTTTAAGAAAAATAAGCAACAACCAAGTACGAGAATAGCAAGAATTGCTAGCGTATCCTTTCGAGTCCATTTCAATTGTCGGTATTGACTTCTGCCTTTTCCACCCTGATAACCACGCGCTTCCATGGCGATAGCCAAGGAATCTGCACGTTTTAAACTTGTCGCAAAAAGAGGAATCAAAATAGGAATCATCGCCTTCACCTTTTGAACAATGCTTCCTTCACCAAAATCCACTCCACGCGCTTTCTGTGCATTCATAATCCGCGTCGTATCATCCATTAATGTCGGAACAAAACGCAAACTCATAGATAGCATTAAGCCAATTTCATGAACTGGAACTTTCACACGCTTTAAAGGTGCTAACAAAACTTCGACAGCTGATGCCAAACTTAATGGCATAGTCGTTAAGGTTAACAAAGTTGAAAAGAAAATAATCAATACAAAGCGACAAAAAATAATTCCAGCTTGTTGCAAAGCATAATCCGTGATTCTCACAAACGAAAACTCAAATAAAACATTCCCATTAGAAATGAAAAATAGTTGAAAAATAGTTGTGAAGGCAATCAAGAAAAACATAGACTTCAAGCCCTGAATAAAAAATGAAAGAGATACTCCTGACAAGGCAATAAATATCCCTGTCACTATAAAAAGAATTAGATTCGTCAAGGGATTATTAGCCCAAAAAACGATTAAAATCAGTAGCATCATAGCAAGCAATTTGCTACGTGGATCCAATCGGTGAACAATCGAATCCCCTGGGATATAACGTCCCAAAATCATACTATCCATTTAGCGACTCCTTGAACTCCTCTATCTTAATCGGTAATCGTTTAAATGACACACCTCTATCAGCCAATCGTTTACAAAAGGCTGTAATTTTAGGCACTCCCAACTGCACTTCTTCCATAAAGACAACATCTTGAAAGACATCACTCGGTTTACCACCCTTAACCAAACGTCCCTTTTCCATCACATAGACTTGGTTCGCATATTCAGCAACATCATCCATCAAATGCGTTACCAAAACGATGGTCATCCCTGACTGGTGGAGTTTTCTGAACAAGTTCATCAACTCTTTTCTTCCCAGAGGATCCAGGCCTGCTGTGGGTTCATCTAAGACTAATGTAGATGGCTCCATGGCAAGTATGCCTGCAATGGCGACACGTCTCATTTGTCCACCTGACAGCTCAAACGGGCTACGATTAAAAAGTGATTCATCAATTCCAACCAGAGCCAGTTTCTCACGCGCAATCTGCTCCGCATCTTCTTCAGAAACTCCAAAATTTTGCGGTCCAAAAGCAACGTCTTTCAAAACCGTTTCTTCAAAAATCTGATTTTCAGCAAACTGAAATACCAAGCCAACCTGTTTTCTAATTTGACGAATATCTTTATTTTTAGAAGTCGAGGTGATTAAGGTATCAAAAACTCGCACACTCCCTTGGCTTGGCACCAATAAACCATTTAAGAGTTGTAAAATAGTTGATTTACCACTACCTGTGTGCCCAATTAAAGCCGTATAAGAACCATCTTCAATCGTCAAAGAAACATCCGACAAAGCTGTTGAAGCTAAGGGAGTCCCTTCTTGATATGTAAAACTCACATTTTCTAGAGTAATTCCCATAGCTTACCCTCTAGCTCACTTTCTGTCAAATAATTTTCAGGCAAATCATAGCCATTCTGGCTCAAAGATTTTTTTAATTGATTAGCAAAAGGATCATCTAATCCAATTTGATCTAAATCATTTCGAGAGAAAAGTTCTCTTGGACTACTAGTTGATTCAATTTCCCCTTTTTTCATGACCAATACACGATCACTCATGGCAACTTCTTCCAAATCATGTGTGATGGAAATGACCGTCATATCATAGTCTTTCCGAATTTCTTTTACTGTCTCAATCAGTTCTCTACGGCCCTCAGGATCCAACATACTCGTTGCCTCATCCAGGATTAGAATAGCTGGTCTTAGGGCTACAACACCTGCAATGGCCACACGTTGCTTTTGGCCACCTGATAGACGTGCCGGCTCTCTCTTTTTAAAGTCCAACATGCCAACCAAATCCAGAGCTTCTTCCACTCTCTTTTTCATTTCTTGACGAGAAAGTCCCTGATTTTCCAAACCAAAGGCAACATCATCTTCAACAGTCGCTCCAACGAATTGATTATCTGGATTTTGAAAAACCATACCGATTTGACGACGTATATTCCAAACATTTTCCTCAGTCAAACGTTGCCCATCAATTACAATCTCTCCGGATTCTGCTTCCAGTAAGCCATCAATTAAGCGAACCGTCGTTGATTTACCACTACCATTATGCCCTACAATCGAAAGCCATTCTCCACGTTTCACGTGAAACGTAATATCCTTCACATCATAGTATTCCTGACTTTCCTTATAACGAAAAGAAAGATTTTTTACATCAATTATTGATTTCATTTCGAACCAAATGTCCCTTTAAATACATAGGCACTACCCTTGAAATAATCATAGCCAGAGTAGATAGTGAAAAACAAGGCTACATAAAGTAGAACTTGACCAAGCAAAGTCCAATGTAATAGCAAGAAAATAATGGCAAACATCTGACTGAAAGTTTTAATTTTTCCAGGCATTGCTGCTGCTAAAACTCTTCCACCAGTTTCAACCAATAAAAGCCTTAAACCTGTCACAGCCAACTCACGACAGATAATCACTGCAACAATCCAAGCTGGAGCCATACCTAACTCAATCAGCATAATAAAAGCCGACATAACTAGCAACTTATCCGCCATTGGATCCGCAAACTTCCCAAAGTTGCTAACCACACTCCATTTACGAGCTAAATATCCATCTAAATAATCTGTAATACTGGCAACAGCAAAGATAATAGCTGCCACTATATGACTCTCTATCGAATTTCCTATCGTTAAAATAAAGATAAAAATAGGTATAAAGAGAATTCGACCTATTGTTAAGAGATTTGGAATTTGTTCTTTTTTCATTCGTTTTTCCTTAATTTTTAGTAAAGGTTACAGTGATTTGTCCAGTCTGAGCTGTTAATTTCGATAAATCAACAGTCTGATTATCTACTGTTAAGGCAACACCTTTGACAACACCTAAAGTAATGGTGACAGGATTTTTTGTTGAAACTGTTGTTTCCGCACTTTTATTATCCGGTGATAAGGTCACACCACCCTCAAGCTCACTTTCTGAAACACTAACCCAACTTCTAGCATCTGAAACCGATAATTGCAATTTTGCAGTTTCCTTACTTGTTTTATAAGCGATTTCTACTCGATTTCCCTCACCTGATACACTTATAGTTGGTTCAATATTCGAAGAGCTACTTGATGAACTATTACTTGAAGATGAAGTTACAGAACTAGTTGAGCTTGTTGCTTGAACTACACTATAACTAGAGGCAGATAAACGCTCCGGCTGAGTCTGGAGATAATTCCAAACATAATAGGTCACAAAAATAACAATCGATAGTGCAAAGAGTATAAAATAAAATAAAGGTAAAAATGATGCCTTATTTTTCTTACTGGAACGTCTCCTGCCTGTCAACTCGTCTTCATCAACATCTACTTCCTCATAAGTAATCATGGTCCCAGAATCATAAGCATCTAAGACAATTCGCTCATCTAGCTCAACTGCCCAAGCATACTTTCGCAAAAAAGAACGAGTGTAAAATGGACTAGGAAGTTGATCAAAATCATCAGCTTCCATTGCCTCCAACATATCCAACTGAATTTCTGTTTTTTTATGTAATTCTTCTAAAGTCAACCCTTGGTTAGTTCTAGCTAAACGTAAAACCTCACCAATTGTTTTTTTCCTCATACTTGTCATCCCTTCTTTCTAGTGTCTATTATGATAGGTTACTACGATGGGAATATTGTAAAATCAACTATATCCCCTTCATCTATTAAGTGATGCCCTGCTTCAAGGACATCCTCTAAAGTGATTTCCTGTAAAATCTTTGGTAAATCAAAAATTGTCTCACCATGTTCAAAAGCATCATATTGCGTTGCAATAAATTCAAGAGAGTTCATGCTACTGAAAAATTCTCCAAACATCTCTCTTTTGATAATATCTAAATGATCCTCTGTAATATCTAAATCCTTTGTAAAATTACGAATAGCCTTCCTAAACTGATGAGATAAAGCAACTGGCTCTTTCGTATCCATTGTCAACATAACAAAATGAAAACGACTTGTTACTTCAATTTCAAGAGATAAGGAAGCATCTATTTTACCTGATTCATATAACTTTTGAAAACGATCCGAAGTCCAACCAAACATCATTGCAAACAATAATTTTAATAAAATATGGTGTCGATAGCAATCCGCCTCAGCAACTTCTCGATTACCTCTAATCCCAATCGCTAGTTTGGGAGAAGATACTTCCATTCTCATACTGTCTGTTTGCTTTACAGCCTGTAAAACAAATTTTTCTCTTGTTACTTCCTGAACATCTAAATCTTTCCGTTCTTTTCTTTCAAAGTATCCCTGAACTAGCTCCACATCAAAATTACCAACTAAAAACAGAGACATGTTTACAGGTTTGTAAAACCTTGTAAAATTCTCTTGCAAATTAGTTAGATTGATTTGGGAAATTGACTCCTCACTTCCAACTATGTCAGTTGCTAAAGGTGTACCAGAATACAAATTCGCTAAAGTTGAAAAGAATAAACACGAATCTGGATCATCCTGATACATTTCTCGTTCTTGCTGTATAATATCCTGCTCTTTTAAAATGGAATCTTCAGTAAAGTGTGCTGATGTTACCAATTCATCAAGTAAATCTAAATTCTCTAAGAGATGATCCGTTGCTGAAAAAAGATAGTTTGTTTTTGTAAAGCTTGTAAAGGCATTACTATCTGCACCTAGACTCGTAAAAGCCGACATCAAGTCACTAGAATCTTCTCTCTCAAATAATTTATGTTCAAGAAAATGAGCAATTCCTGCAGGATATTGTTTTACATCTCCATCAACTTCTGTGACAAGCGTATCTACCGAACCAAACTGTACAGTTACACTCCCATAAACCTCTTTAAATTCCTTTTTAGGCAAAAGAGCAACTGTCAAGCCATTTGACAAACGAGTTCGATAAACCATTTCTTTTACAGCTGGATAGTATTTTTCTTCAAAAACAACCTTTGTCATTCTATTCCTTCCATAAAGTAAATCGCTTGTAGTTTCATATTAGTAGCTGCGCTACAAATAGCATCTTTGTCAACTTGCTCGAGTTTTGCAATCCAACCTTTAAAGTCTGCTGAAAATTTTCCAAGTAAGGCATTTTGATAAGCACGTTCAATCAATGAACCTTGATTATCTTGAGAAAGTAATAAAGACCGACGAATCATTTCTTTGGTCTGCTCTAACTCAATCTCTGTAAAATATCCTTTTTTTAAATCAAGCAGTTGATTATTCATCATTTTACGAGCCTGGTTCCGATTTTCTCGATCGATACCAGCATACATCCTCAAGAATCCACTAAATAAATCGAGCTGACTTGAAATAGTATAAGCTAATCCAGCATTTTCACGGACATTTGTAAATAGTTTAGAATGAGCAAATCCACCAAGTAAACCATTCATTACAATCATGGGTAAATGTTGCTCATCACCATATTCAACAGAGCAATGATAGCCCAACTCTAAAATGGATTGTCCCACATTTTTCCGAACCATACCTTCTTGTAGGATATTGGAATAAGATTGACAATACTGAACCTTCACATCCCCTTCTCGACCTTTAAAACCAAATGATTCTAATACATTCAGAATTTCAACCTCATTAAAATCACCCAGGAAAAAGAAATCTATTCGATCATTGGCCAAAAATTCTTGGAAACAAGAATAAGAACTTTGTGGAGTTTCAGCTAAAATACGATTTCGTAAATCACTATATTCCAATTTGAGACGTTCATCATGAAAAAATAATTTATCTAATTCTTTATGTGAAAAATAAAAAGAATCATCCATATCAGCTGCTAAACTTGCTAGCAATTGTTTTTTCTCAATTTCAAATAAGGCCGATTCAAACCCATTATCAACTACTACAGGTGAAAAAAGAGTTTCTTTTACAAGTTCCAAAACCTGTGAAGTTAGAACATTTTTCCTACTTAAAAACTCATCACGAACATAGGTAAATGTCAATTCTACAATGTGACTTTGCCCTCTTCTGAAACAATTAGTTGACATATCTGTACCGTATAGACTGGCCAAGTGTCTTCTCAAATTTTGAGAAGTGGGATACACCTGATTAGCAGTCTCTAGCATACTCGCACTCAACATGCGACCTGCAATCGTATCAAGGGATAATGGAGCGGTAAAACGCACGGTGATTTTGTTCGTTTTAAACTTTTTTGATTGGATAAAATGTGTTGAAATTCCATGCACTAACTCCATGATTTACCTCCTTATATACAGACTTCTATTATATCACGAAAACCTGAAATTTTCTTGTTCCCTGTAACACTTTTGAAATAAAAATCGCTTACATTTTTCCCAATTTCTCTCACTATTTTTAGGAAAATATGGTATAATACCAAAGATTGAGGTGAATTATGGAATACAAATTATTTGAAGAATTTATTACCCTCCAAGCACTACTCAAAGAACTTGGAATTACACATAGCGGAGGAGCTATCAAATCATTTCTCTCTGAACATTCTGTTTACTTTAATGGGGAATTAGAGAATCGTCGTGGTAAAAAACTTCGTATTGGTGATAAAGTTGACATCCCTGACATGAATATTGACATCTTGTTGACACAACCTACTTCTGAGGAGCAAGAGGAATACCAAGCTGATAAAGTTGAAAAAGAACGAATTGCTAAGCTTGTTAAAGAGATGAATAAGGGAGTAAAAAAAGACAACTCTAAACCTACTTCATCACCAAAAAGCAAACAAGCTCCACGATTCCCTGGTAGATAATCATGTGGCTACAACACATATCTCTCAAAACTTTTCGTAATTATAAAGAGACGAAAATAGACTTTAATCCTAAATTGAATGTCTTTTTAGGACGTAATGCTCAAGGTAAAACAAATATGTTAGAGGCTATCTATTTTTTAGCCTTAACCCGTAGTCATCGAACTCGAACAGATAAAAATCTCATTCATTTTGATGAGGAACAACTTCATCTTTCAGGTCTTGTTCAGAAAAAAACGGGATCCGTTCCTCTCGAAATCAAACTAACACAAAAAGGCCGTGTGACAAAAGTTAATCACTTAAAACAGGCACGCCTTTCAGATTATGTAGGACACATGAATGTTGTCTTATTTGCTCCTGAAGATCTACAACTAATTAAAGGAGCACCTTCGGTTCGACGAAAATTCATTGATATGGAACTTGGACAAATCAAGCCAATTTATTTATCTGACTTAACCAATTATAACCACATCCTAAAGCAAAGAAACACTTACCTAAAATCAACTCAAAAAATAGATGAAACCTTCCTTTCAGTCTTAGATGATCAACTAGTCGATTATGGATGTCGTGTGATGAATCACCGCTTAAATTTCATAAAAAAACTAGAAGCATTTGGTCGTAAGAAACATTTTGAACTCTCTAATCAGATTGAAGAGTTGTCAATATCCTATCAATCTTCTGTCAAGATAACTGACAAAGAAGACTTATCAGAATCTTTCAAAATTGCTTTAGAAAAAAGTAGGTCCAGAGATTTATTTAAAAAGAATACTGGTGTCGGTCCTCATCGAGATGACATTTCTTTTTATATAAATGGGATGGATGCTAGTTTCGGAAGTCAAGGCCAACATCGTAGTCTCGTCCTCTCAATAAAATTAGCAGAAATCGAGTTAATGGAAAGCATTACTACAGAATCTCCGATATTATTGCTTGACGATGTTATGAGTGAACTTGACAACACTAGACAACTAAAATTATTAGAAACGATTTCTCATTCAATCCAAACCTTTATCACAACAACAAGCTTAGACCATCTTCAAAATCTGCCAGAAAATCTAAGTATCTTCACTATTCAGGGTGGTCAAGTTATTGTAAACAAAACTTGACAACATTGTAAAAGAACTCCTGTTCCCACGGGAGTTCTTTTCATTGTTTTTTACATAGAATAATTTGGTGCTTCATTAGTAATTTGTACATCATGAGGATGGCTCTCTTTCAAACCAGCACCAGACATTTCAATAAATTGAGCATTATCGTGTAGTTCTTTAAGGTTAGCTGCACCACAGTAACCCATACCAGAGCGAATACCTCCAATCATTTGGAAGACAATATCAGCTGCCGCACCTTTATAAGCAACACGACCTTCAATTCCTTCTGGAACAAGTTTGTTTGCTTCATTGACAGAACCTTGGAAATAACGATCACTTGAACCTTTCTTCATAGCAGCGATTGATCCCATACCACGGTAAGTCTTAAACTTACGTCCTTGGAAGATTTCAGTTTCGCCTGGAGCTTCATCAGTTCCAGCAAACATTGATCCAAGCATAACTGCATTTCCACCTGCAGCAAGGGCTTTTACAATATCTCCAGAATACTTGATTCCACCGTCAGCAATGATCGTTTTACCATATTCACGCGCAACAGCTGCAGCATCGTAGATAGCTGTTACTTGCGGAACACCGACACCAGCAATCACACGAGTAGTACAGATTGAACCTGGTCCAATCCCAACCTTGACAACGTCCACACCTGCTTCGTAAAGTGCGCGCGCTCCCTCAGCAGTAGCAATATTTCCAGCAATCAAAGTACGATCTGGGAAGTGAGCACGAATCTCAGCAATTTTACGCAAGACACCTGCAGAATGACCATGTGCAGTATCAATAACAATCGCATCCGCTCCTGCTTCAAAAAGAGCCTCTGCACGTTCAAATGTATCTGAAGTAACACCTACTGCACCAGCAACTAGTAGACGACCAAACTCATCTTTAGCGGCATTTGGAAACTCAATAACTTTTTCAATATCTTTGATAGTAATCAAACCAGAAAGACGACCTTCTTCATCTACCAAAGGAAGCTTTTCAATACGGTGTTCTTGAAGAATACTCTCAGCTGTTGCAAGATCTGTACCCACAGGAGCAGTAACAAGATTTTCACTGGTCATATGGTTTGAGATTGGTTGATTGTAATCTGAAATAAAACGAAGATCTCGGTTTGTCAAAATACCAACTAATTTACGATTTTCAAGTGTTTCAACAACTGGAACACCACTGATACGGTAACGTCCCATAAGCTCGTCAGCTTCAGCAATTGTATGTTCAGGCGTCAAGAAGAACGGATCAATAATAACTCCATTTTCAGAACGTTTTACCTTACGAACCTCTTCTGCTTGTTGAGCAATTGACATGTTTTTATGGATAACTCCGAGACCGCCTGCACGAGCAATAGCAATGGCCATTTGACTCTCTGTAACTGTGTCCATAGCAGCGGTAATAATTGGGATATTTAAAGTCAAATTATCTGCCAATTTAGTTGTTAAATCTGCATCGTTAGGCAACACATGACTTTCAGCTGGAATAAGCAATACATCATCAAAGGTAAAACCTTTTTTCAAAAATTTAGTGTCCCAATTAGACATTCGAAGTTTCCTCTTTTCTTTCTTTTTGAGCTTGACTCTTTTTATATTGTATCTATCATACCATTCTATAAAAATTTGTCAAATGATACAGGGTTAAATAAAAAACTATCTTTTCTTCGAGATAGAAATGATAGTTTCTTGTAAAATAAACTTAGTTAAAGTAATGAAGTCCCATTGCTCCTTTAACCTCAGATAGGGTTTGACCTGCAACTTCACGCGCTCTTTCACTACCTTTTTGAAGCATATTATAAACTTCTCCCATATCCTTAGCAAATTCGATACGGCGCTCACGAATAGGACCAAGTTCACGTTCTAATATTTCAAGTAGATAACGCTTGGTCTTCACATCACCAAGACCACCTCGTTGATAATGTTCTTTCATGTCAGCAATTTCTTGAGCATCTTCTGGACGACCAAAAACATCTAGATAATGGAAAACCATATTTCCTTCAATTTTACCTGGATCCTCAACGCGGATATGATCTGGATCTGTATACATACTCATCACTTTTTTACGCAAAGTATCCGCATCATCAGCTAAATAAATACC
The DNA here is from genome assembly GCA_032481955.1 of Streptococcus mitis. Classification (GTDB taxonomy): domain Bacteria; phylum Bacillota; class Bacilli; order Lactobacillales; family Streptococcaceae; genus Streptococcus; species Streptococcus mitis_DQ. The sequence continues at coordinate 13,017 of JAWERV010000020.1, forward strand.
GTTATTGAGTGATTTAGACATTTTAGCATTTCCATCTAAACCAGGCAAACGCCCTGCTCTCTCATTTTCTGGATAAATACCTTCCGGCTCTACCAAGACATCACAGTTATATGCATTGTTAAACGAACGAACAATTTCACGAGTTTGCTCAATCATTGGTTTCTGATCTGTCCCAACAGGAACATAATTAGCCTTAAAAGCTGTGATGTCAGCTGCTTGAGCTATTGGATAGACCAAAAATCCTGTCGGAATACTTTCTCCAAAGCCTTTTTGAGCAATTTCTGTCTTGACAGTTGGATTGCGCTCCAGACGTGCTAATGAAACTAGATTCATATAATACATAGACAACTCAGCCAACTCTGGAATCTGACTTTGAATAAAGATTGTTGATTTACTTGGATCCAATCCAACTGCAAGATAATCCAAAGCAACATTTCCGATGGACTCTACAATTGTTTGAGGGTCTTTAGCATGATCTGTCAAGGCTTGTTGGTCAGCCAAGAACACAAACATATCATACTTATCCTCTTCCTGTAATAATACTCGATTTTTGAGACTGCCAACATAATGTCCAATATGCAATTTTCCTGTTGGACGGTCTCCTGTTAAAATAATGGGTTTAGTCATTTTACTCTCCTTCGATATGGTCCCTTCAATTATAGCATTTTTTTAATGAAATAGCCGCAATTTATTAAAATAAATCAACCTTGCTATTTACGGATTTGTGTAAAGTATGCTGTAAATTTAATTTACACAAAATTGACAGATAAAAATTTGAATATTTCCGTATTTTCTAGTAGAATAAATATATTACACATATAGGAGAAAAACATTGCTTACAGTATCTGATGTTTCACTACGTTTTAGTGATCGCAAACTTTTTGATGATGTCAATATCAAATTTACAGAAGGAAATACTTATGGATTAATCGGTGCTAATGGTGCCGGAAAATCAACCTTTTTAAAAATTTTAGCTGGAGATATCGAACCTACTACTGGTCACATCTCTCTTGGTCCAGATGAACGTCTCTCTGTTCTTCGTCAAAATCACTTTGACTATGAAGATGAACGTGCCATTGATGTCGTTATCATGGGAAATGAAAAACTTTATAGCATTATGAAAGAGAAAGATGCTATCTACATGAAGGAAGATTTCTCAGATGAGGATGGAGTGCGTGCTGCCGAACTCGAGGGAGAATTTGCCGAGCTTGGGGGCTGGGAAGCAGAAAGTGAAGCCTCTCAACTACTTCAAAACCTAAATATCCCAGAAGAATTGCACTATCAAAATATGAGCGAATTGGCCAACGGTGAAAAAGTAAAAGTTCTCCTAGCCAAAGCACTTTTTGGTAAACCAGATGTTCTTCTTTTGGACGAGCCGACCAACGGTTTGGATATCCAATCGATTACTTGGTTAGAAGACTTCTTGATTGATTTTGATAACACCGTTATCGTAGTATCCCACGACCGTCACTTCTTGAACAAAGTATGTACTCACATGGCCGACCTTGACTTTGGAAAAATCAAACTCTATGTCGGAAACTATGACTTCTGGAAGGAATCTTCTGAACTCGCTGCTAAATTGCTAGCAGACCGTAATGCTAAAGCAGAAGAAAAAATTAAGCAATTGCAAGAATTCGTTGCTCGTTTCTCTGCCAATGCTTCTAAATCAAGACAAGCAACATCGCGTAAGAAAATGCTTGATAAGATTGAGCTAGAAGAAATTGTGCCATCTAGTCGTAAATATCCATTTATCAACTTTAAAGCGGAACGTGAAATCGGTAATGATCTCTTGACAGTAGAAAATCTATCTGTAAAGATTGATGGTGAGACTATTTTAGATAATATCAGCTTTATCTTACGTCCAGGTGATAAGACAGCGCTAATTGGACAAAATGACATCCAAACGACTGCATTAATTCGTGCAATCATGGGGGACATTGACTATGAAGGAACTGTCAAGTGGGGAGTAACTACTAGCCGTTCTTACTTGCCAAAAGATAACTCGGCAGATTTTGCAGGAGGAGAGTCAATCCTTGACTGGTTGCGTCAATTCGCAAGTAAAGAAGAAGATGACAATACTTTCCTACGCGGTTTCCTTGGCCGTATGCTCTTCTCTGGAGATGAGGTTAACAAACCTGTCAACGTCTTGTCAGGGGGAGAAAAAGTTCGTGTCATGCTTTCAAAACTCATGCTCTTAAAATCAAATGTCCTTGTCCTCGATGATCCAACCAATCACTTGGACTTAGAATCTATCTCAAGCTTGAACGATGGATTGAAAAACTTTAAAGAATCAATCATCTTTGCCAGCCATGACCACGAGTTTATTCAAACTCTAGCTAACCATATCATTGTCTTGTCTAAAAATGGCGTCATTGACCGTATCGATGAAACCTATGATGAATTCCTAGAAAATGCAGAAGTACAAGCAAAAGTTAAAGAACTTTGGAAAGACTAAATAAAACTTCAAAACTCAGTTGGGTTAACCAGCTGAGTTTTCTAACATTTTATGAGGTAACATGAAATTATTTTTTAAAACATATTGGACCTATTTTGTTTCTTTCATCATTCCCGTAGTCATTATGACAGGAGTATATCTATCTCAAGGTATCTACTGGAATAGCGATACATCTCCACTATTAGGAGATGGGTTTCATCAATACGTTATTTTTGATGTAGCTTTACGAAATATCCTACATGGAAATGGTAGTCTGTTTTACACCTTTACAAGTGGCCTCGGATTAAATTTCTATGCCCTATCTAGTTATTACTTGGGAAGTTTCCTTTCACCTCTAGTTTACTTTTTTAATCTGTCGAATATGCCAGATGCTGTCTATCTGACAACTCTCTTAAAATTTGGATTGATTGGACTGTCAACTTATTTTAGTTTAAATAAATTATTTCAATCGATTCCTAAGCCTTTAAAACTAGCTTTATCTACTTCCTATGCTCTGATGAGTTTCTCTGTCAGTCAACTAGAGATAAAAACTTGGCTAGATGTTTTTATCTTAATTCCTTTAATTATAACTGGTTTATACCTGCTTATCACTGAAAAGAAATTCCTATTGTACTTTACAAGTCTGTCAATTTTGTTTATTCAAAATTATTATTTTGGCTATATGACAGCATTGTTTCTTATTTTCTGGTATCTCTGCCAAATTTCTTGGGACTTTAAGACTCGAAAATCATCGGTTCTTGATTTCATAGTCACATCCTTTTTAGCTGGTATGGCTAGTTTGATTCTGACTCTTCCTACTCTATTTGATTTACAGACACATGGAGAAAAATTAACTGAAGTTACAAAGTTTCAAACTGAAAGTAGCTGGTATCTTGATCTCTTTGCTAAGCAATTCATTGGTTCCTTTGATACAACAAAGTATGGGGCTATTCCAATGATTTTTGTCGGACTACTTCCCTTTATTTTGACCATTTTATTTTTTACACTGAAATCTATTAAGTTTCACGTGAAACTTATCTATGCAATTTTCTTTACATTTCTAATTGCAAGCTTTTATATAGAAGTGCTTGATTTATTTTGGCAAGGCATGCATACTCCAAATATGTTTTTACATCGCTATGCTTGGATTTTTTCTACCTTGTTAATTTACACAGCAGCAGAAGTCTTAAATCGTCTGAAAGAACTTAAAGTATGGAATTTTTTATCTTCGCTTTTTCTTGCAGTAACAGGATTTTTAGCTACCATCTATCTCAAATCGCATTATTCTTTTTTAACAGATTTGAATATTCTACTGACTCTTGAATTTTTGGTTGTCTATTCTATTTTACTCCTTGCAGTTATTAAAAAGTTTATCACTGTAAATCTATTTGCCATTCTAATCTCTTTATTTATAATGGTTGAAATGAGTTTAAATGCTTCATCTCAAATAGACGGAATTTCTAAGGAATGGGGATTTGCTTCTCGAAGTGCATATAGTAGAGATATCCCAGCTATGGACTCTTTCTCAACATATATTGGAAATTCATTTACTCGTACTGAGAAACTAGAAACTCAGACAGGAAATGACAGTATGAAATTCAATTACAATGGAATCTCTCAATTTTCATCTGTTCGAAATCGTTCAGCAAGCTCTACTTTGGATAAACTTGGGTTTAAATCCTCTGGAACTAATCTCAATCTCCGTTATGCCAATAATAGTATTTTGTCTGATAGTTTATTTGGCATCCAGTACAATATCTCAGAAAACCCTATTGATAAGTACGGTTTCCAAGATGTATATCAAAAAGATAACCTTACCTTATACGAAAATCAATTCTCTCTTCCAATTGCCTTTGCTAGTCAATCTATTTACAATGATGTCAAGTTCAATGAACATACTTTGGATAATCAAGCCTCGTTTTTAAATCAACTTGCTAACGTCAATTTTGATTATTTTTCTCCAATCCCTCATGACAAAATAGAAAATACTAATGATTTGATTAGTATCACAAGTTCTTCAAATGAGGATGCAGCAATCCAGTATCAAATTGAAATACCAGAAAACAGCCAGGTTTATCTTTCGTTCACAAACCTTCACTTTTCTAATGATAAACAAAAAAAGGTTGACATTCTTGTCAATGGGGAGAAGAAAACTTTTACAACTGATAATGCCTTCTCCTTCTTTAATTTAGGCTATACAAAAGAGAAAAAGACTTTCAATATCAATGTTAGTTTCCCTGGAAATTCACAAGTATCATTTGAATCTCCTACCTTCTATCGTTTAGATACCCAAACTTTAACTGAGGCCATTCAAAAAATTAAAGAACAACCTGTCACAGTATCAACTTCTAAAAACAAGGTCTTTGCTACATATAATGTTCAACAAGATACGTCCATTTTCTTCACCATTCCTTATGACAAAGGTTGGTCTGCCTATCAAGATGGTAAGAAAATAGAAATTAAACAAGCTCAAACTGGATTTATGAAAGTTGATGTTCCTAAGGGGAAAGGAACGATTACACTTTCCTTTATTCCTAATGGGTTTGTTGTTGGAGCAATCTGTTCCTTTACTTCTCTCTTACTATTTGGAATCTATAATCACAGACGAAAGTTATCTAAGGCATAAAAAATCGACCAGTTAAGCGGTCGATTTTTTAATCTTCTTCCATTTTCTTAGGTTGATAGGCTAGCATACCTAAACCTGTAAATAGGGCTAATATCACAACAAGGAAAATGACTTGGTGGTGAATATTTCCTGTCATAGAGATTGTTTGTCGTAACCCTGAAACTGAATAACTCATTGGTAACCAAGGATTAATAGCTCTAAAGAAATCATTTGTCAAGGCAAGTGGATAAGTACCGGCACTTGATGCCAACTGTAATAAAAGCAAGATAAGAGAGAAGAAAGCTCCTATACGACTATTCCACGTTGTTAAAGCAGTCACCATAGACATGAATACTAAACTTGTTAAGATGATGAGAATAAATGTTCTCATTTCATGATTAGCAGTTAGACCAATAAGATGAACTCCTCCATATACCAAAATCCCTGCTAAAATAGCTATAATACCATTTATTTCAGCTCTAGATTTCAACCAAGCCCAACGGCTCTCTGGATGACATCCTGAAGGCAGCTTCGCAAAGATCATATTCGTTGATATTGCTGCAACAAAAAGAGCAACTGATATCATATAAGGAGCCATTGCAATTCCATTTACAGGAACTTGATCATTGTCTGTTTTTGAAAGATTGAGTGGATTTGACAAAATCTCTGCATTTTGAGATTCCGTAGATGCTGATTTGAGTTGATCACTAGCATTACTTAGTCCTTGTCCTAAAGAAGCAACTCCTGTCTGTAAACCTTCCAATCCAGAAGTTAACTTTGTTCCACCTTCTGCTAGTTTCCCAGCTCCATCTGCCAATTTATTAGCTCCACTTTCTAATTGAGAAGCACCTGAAATTAACTGACTGGATTTGTCAGCTAGTTGGTTAGAGCCTGACTGCAATTTATCAACTCCTGCCATTAATTCTTGACTCTTTTGATTCAATTGATTGGATCCATTTGATAATTTTTCAATACCAGATACTAATTCTGGAGTTTTTTCAACTAATTGACCAACTCCTGTTGTCAAGATAGAAGATTTTTGTGTCAAGGTAGTTGAGCCTGAAACTAGTTGGTTTAAACTACCTGTCAAGGTGGAATTTTTTTCACTTAGTTGACTTGCGCCTTGAGAAACTTTATCAACACCTGCAGTATATGCGTTTACACCTGATGCAATTGACTGACTGGCAGGAACTAATTTACTAGTAACAGCTCCTTGTATCTCTGTTAATCCACTTGACAATCCTGTCAAAGAAGTAGAAGCACGCGGTAATACTTGATTAGCTTGATTTTTTAACGTCGAAAGATTAGAAGATTGATTTTGTAAGTTTTCTAAACTTCCCTGTAAACCTTGTACTAAAGCTATAATTGACTGAGCCGATTGAATACTATCAGTCGAATTTTGAGATACAGAAGCACTTATCTCAGCTTGTTGCTCACTTGTCAAGGATTGATAAGCTGCTGTTGATTGAATATTGGCTAATGTAGTTGCTTTTTCAGACTGAGCACTTACTAGCATTTGATTAGAAAGAGATACTATACTTGATAAAACAGAATCTAACTGTTTTGTATCTCCAACATCAATATTTTGAATAACTTGATTTAACTGATTCAGACCAGAAGATAATTGATTAATTTGATCTTTTTGCCCAGACGAAGCATCTAACTTACTAGAAAGTTGTTGAATCCCTTCACTTAATTGCTCCACACCCATTCGAAGGGTAGCTGATTGACTAGATAACTGACTCACTGCACCAGTATATGTAACTAAACCACTATTAAAATTCCCTAAGCCAAGATGAAGTTGTTCGACACCAGAAACATAAGAGGATAATCCTCTAGTAAACTGCTCCGTTCCATTTGAAAATGTTAAACTTGAATCTGCTAAAGAGTGTAGGTTAGTAGTTAATGTTTGACTTCCTGCCATTAACTGATTCGCTCCATCAGTTAATTTTTCACTGCCTGAAGCTGCTTGATTCATACCATCCTTTAAATCAATCATTTTGTTAAATAAAGCTTTGGTATAGGTCTCGGTTACATTGGTAGAAACATTCTGCTTTAATTGTGTCATCGCAGAATCGCTCATCTTGCTAGCAATAAAACTATGACCACTTGAAGTCTGATAATCAATTTGCATTTGCTCTGGATGATCCGTTAAAATAGAAGCTGCTTTTTCAGATAAATCACTTGGTAAAGTCACTACCATATAGTAATCGCCATCTTCCAATCCCTTCTTTCCTTCATCTTCATCCACGAAATGAAAATCCAAGGTTTTATTTTCTTTTAAATTGGACACCATGTCTTTTCCTATAGACATGCTATTACCATTATAGGAAGACTCTTTATCATTATTGACAACTGCCACAGGTAAGTCAGACAATTGACCATATGGATCCCACATTGATGACAAAAATATGATATTGTACAGAGCGGGAATAAGAGAAATCCCTATCATGACAATAATAAAGGTTGGTTTTTTAAAAATTGCTTTCCATTCTTTAAACATAGTTTCTCCTTTTTTAAACATATTGTCTAAAATTTTGATATAATAGATTATACAATAAAAAATCTAAATTACAAGATAAAAAATCTATTTTTAGACACATAGTCTAATTTGTTTATAAGGAGGAAATATGCAAGAAAGTAACAAACGCTTAAAAACAAAGCGAACTATTGAAAATGCTATGGTACAATTACTGATGGAACAGACATTTGATCAAATTTCTACTGTCAAGTTAGCAGAAAAAGCCGGAATTAGTCGTTCCAGCTTCTATACTCACTATAAGGATAAGTATGATATGATTGAGCACTATCAAAGCAAGCTATTTCATACATTTGAATATATTTTTCAAAAACATGCTCATCACAAAAGAGACGCTATTCTAGAAGTCTTTGAATATCTAGAATCAGAACCACTTCTGGCTGCTCTTCTTTCTGAAAATGGGACCAAAGAAATCCAAAATTTCTTACGAAATAAACTTCATATCATGCTCAGTACAGATTTACAAAAGCGATTTATGCAACTGCATCTCAATACCACTGAATTAGAATACAGTAGCATCTATCTAACTCACGCACTTTTTGGTGTCTGCCAAACTTGGATTGCACATGGAAAAAAAGAAAGTCCTCAAGAAATAACAGATTTCCTTATGAAGATGCTCGGTGATACAAATTGATACAAAAAGAGGAACACAGTTGTGTTCCCTTTTATCTATACTCCGCCAGTAGGACTCGAACCTACGACATCATGATTAACAGTCATGCGCTACTACCAACTGAGCTATGGCGGATAAAATAGTCCGTACGGGATTCGAACCCGTGTTACCGCCGTGAAAAGGCGGTGTCTTAACCCCTTGACCAACGGACCTTCTATCTGTAGCAGATATAACCATTATATCAATTTCTTACTAATTGTCAATCACTTTTGAGATTTTTTCTCTAGAATATCTTTTAATTTTCTAATTTTTAATCTTGAAATAGGACAGCGATGATCTTCATAGAAAACAACTTCTAGATTCTTTCGGTCAATTTCTCTAATATTGCCTATATTTACCAAAAATGACTTATGAGGAGAATAAAATCGCTGAGTATGTTTGTCCTTTTCCTGAATATCTGTCATTGTTCCATAGAACTCTTTTGCAAAATTCTTACCAATAATGCGTAATTTATGAGAGACACCTGTCGTTTCAATATACAGAATGTCATGGTAAGGAATTTTTAAATCATTTCCCTTGTAATTGTAGTCAAAATAATCTACCACATCTTCATTTTCAAGTAACATGCTCTTCGTGTAGAAAATATTTTGTTCAATTCTCTTCTTAAACATCTCATCATTGATGTCCTTATCAACAAAATCTAGAGCTGATACCTGGTATTTATAGGTCAGAGTCGCAAACTCTGATCGACTGGTGATAAAGACGATAATAGCGTAAGGATTGTAATGACGAATGAGCTGAGCAACCTCAAATCCCTTTTTCTCAATTCCATGAATATCGATATCTAGGAAATAAAGCTGATTTACTTCATCATTTTCAATGTATTCTTCAAATTCACGGACTTTTCCCGTTGTCTTGTATGATATTGGAATATTGGATTCTTTCGAAATTTCATCCAATATTCTCTCTAGTCTCACTTGATGTTCAATAACATCCTCTAAAATTAAAACTTTCATTCAAATTCCCTCTTAAATCTAATAATTTGTCTAAATGTACTGCCTTCCATCTCTGTTTCTAAAATAATATTGTTGTACTTATCTAGTAGTTCTTTCACATTATTTAGGCCGACTCCGCGGTTTCTTCCCTTAGTGGAGAATCCTAACGCAAATAGATCTCCTGAAGGAGTCATCGTCATTTTACATGAATTCTGAATCACAATAACTGTTTCAGTTTCCATCTTAATAACTGCTACTTCCATCTGCTTTTTATAGCTATCAGCCGATCCTTCGACAGCATTGTTCAATAAGACACTCATGATACGAACTAAATCCAGCAGGTCTATTGGTAGTCTAGTAATTATATCTTTTACTTCCAGTGTAAACTCTACACCATTATTTCGAGCATAGACAATGGACTGAGCAACTAAACTTCGTAAAGCTGAATCTTCTATGTTGTTCAAATCAAAGTAAGTGTACTTATCTGAACGCAGTTTATGATTGGCTTTGACCAAAACTTCATTGTAAATTCTGTCAATTTCCTGTAAATCACCACTGTCAATTGCCATCTGCATACTGACAAGCATTCCAGCATAGTCATGTCGAAAACCACGGATTTCATTATACAAGCCAACAATTTCATCTGTGTAATTCTGTAAATGTTTCTGTTCAAATTTCTTCTGCTTCAAAGCAATCTCTTTTTCCATTTGTTCTTTATGCGAATTCATTGCAAAGAAGGTCAAAAGGAGAGAAATAAAGACAATAGATGATAAAATACTTCCAAAACTATTCAAATGTTTAATCGTACTTACCATATTTGAAACGAAAGATACTATATGTAGCAATAGTAAGGCAAAAAATACTTTTTTCAAGAAAGGGTAAAGGTAGTCCTTGTCAAAATAGGCTAGTTCCAAATGGAAATAATGAATGATTTTTAAGACAACAACATAAGTCAACACCGTTACAACGAAAAAGAATGGGTCATAATATTGTAAAACAAAATTGTCTCCTGTTATAGAGGAGAAAGTTACGGACAGAAATGTATGAGTGCTCTCATATAAAAGAGATAGTAGTAAACTTAGGAATAGTCCTCTATCCCTCTCATACTGTTTAATCCATCGAAAATAGGAATATAAACCCAAAGGATATAAAAATGTTGCAATCCCTAACCCATCTAAATTTAGAAGATAAAAGGGAAAGCTAAGTACTATTTCTACTAGTAATGTATAAGCACCAAAAACGTATAGTTCCTTTGCTTTTATTTGACCTTTGCAAATTAAACTGTAACTGTGACTAATAATAAAAAAATATAATATAAAATCTACTACTAAGAAAAAATTCATTCTGACACTCCCTTATCTTCTTTTAAGAAAATTAATGAACATTCTATCTATTCTTCTCATTTCCCCACCTTTAATCTTTTGTAAGTCTTTTTCCTTCAAGGCTACAAACTGTTCCAATTTAACTGTGTTTTTCATAATAAAATCTCCTCAATATTTTTTTCTTGTAAGCTAACTTACAAAAACTATTATACAAAATGGAATTTCGTTTTAGATAAAATTCTCTCAACTGTCATTTTTTTCTCCCCAAGTGTACTTTTTTAAGAAAAAAGCTGGGAAAATTCCCAGCTTTGCTACTATATTGATCCCAGCAGGATTCGAACCTGCGACCGTTCGCTTAGAAGGCGAATGCTCTATCCAGCTGAGCTATGAGACCTAACACAATTATTCTACCAAAAATTCAATTAAAAGTCAATTTTCTATTTATGATAGGGTGATCCCTGCTGAATTGTAAAAGCCCGATAGATTTGTTCAACAAGGACTAGTCTTATTAACTGATGGGGCAAGGTTAAGCGGCCAAAACTAACAGAAAGATTTGCTCTCTTTTTTATATCCTGTGCTAACCCCAGACTCCCTCCAATAATAAAGGTAAGAGTAGAAAATCCTTTTATAGAAGCTTCTTCTAACTGCTTACTAAATTCTTCTGAAGAAAGTGTTTTCCCCTCAATGGCTAACACAATAACAAAATCACGATCACCAACTTTTGATAAAATTCTCTGACCCTCTATTTCTAAAATCTTTTGATTTTCTGACTCACTGGCCCTATCTGGTGTTTTTTCATCTGCTAGCTCAATCATTTCAAGTTTAGCAAATCGAGCAATTCGTTTTGAATACTCTGCAATACCATCTTTTAAATACTTTTCTTTCAGTTTCCCAACTGTTACAACTTTAATTTTCATGACTCTATTCTAACATATTCTCTATTTTTTCACATCTTATTCACAAAATAAAAGGTTAATTTTAGCCGAGAAAATCACAGATTTTAGAAAGTTATCCACAATCTGTGAAAAACTTTTGTTTTTAAGTTATAATTAAGCTAGTCAGTTTATACTTTCAGTAATTTCAAACATATGGAGGCAAATATGAAACATCTAAAAACATTTTACAAAAAATGGTTTCAATTATTAGTAGTTATCGTCATTAGCTTTTTTAGTGGAGCCTTGGGTGGTTTTTCAATAGCTCAACTAACTCAAAAAAGTAGTGTAAGCAACTCTAACAACAATAGTACTATTACACAAACTGCCTATAAGAACGAAAATTCAACAACACAGGCTGTTAATAAAGTAAAAGATGCCGTTGTTTCTGTTATTACTTATTCAGCAAATAGACAAAATAGCGTATTTGGCAATGATGAGACTGATACAGATTCTCAACAAATCTCTAGTGAAGGATCTGGAGTTATTTATAAAAAGAATGACAAAGAAGCTTACATTGTCACCAATAATCACGTTATAAATGGTGCCAGCAAAGTAGATATTCGTTTGTCAGATGGAACTAAAGTACCTGGAGAAATTGTCGGAGCTGACACTTTCTCTGATATTGCTGTCATCAAAATCTCTTCAGAAAAAGTGACAACAGTAGCGGAGTTTGGTGATTCTAGCAAGTTAACCGTAGGAGAAACTGCTATTGCCATCGGTAGCCCGTTAGGTTCTGAATATGCAAATACTGTTACTCAAGGTATCGTATCTAGTCTTAATAGAAATGTGTCTTTAAAATCTGAAGATGGACAAGCCATTTCTACAAAAGCCATCCAAACTGATACTGCTATTAACCCAGGTAACTCTGGTGGCCCACTGATCAATATTCAAGGACAGGTTATCGGAATTACCTCAAGTAAAATTGCCACAAATGGAGGAACCTCTGTAGAAGGTCTTGGTTTCGCAATTCCTGCAAATGATGCTATCAATATTATTGAACAGTTAGAAAAGAACGGAAAAGTGACTCGTCCAGCTTTGGGCATCCAAATGGTCAATCTCTCAAATATTAATACAAGTGATATTAGAAGATTGAATATTCCAAGCAGTGTAACATCTGGTGTAGTTGTTCGTTCTGTGCAGAGCAATATGCCTGCTAATGGCCATCTTGAAAAATACGACGTTATTACAAAAGTAGATGACAAAGAGATTGCTTCATCAACAGACTTACAAAGTGCTCTTTACAATCATTCTATCGGAGACACCATTAAGATAACTTACTATCGTAACGGTAAAGAAGAAACTACATCTATCAAACTTGACAAGAGTTCAGGTGATTTAGAATCTTAATTGACATCTATGTAAAGAAAGCTTTACATAAGAGAAAAGATGTGTTAGTGTAGAATCATGGAAAAATTTGAAATGATTTCTATCACAGATATACAAAAAAATCCCTATCAACCCCGAAAAGAATTTGATAGAGAAAAATTACATGAACTAGCACAGTCTATTAAAGAAAATGGGGTCATCCAACCGATTATTGTTCGTCAATCTCCTGTAATTGGTTATGAAATCCTTGCAGGAGAGAGACGCTATCGGGCTTCACTTTTAGCAGGTCTAACGTCTATCCCAGCTGTTGTTAAGCAGCTTTCAGACCAAGAGATGATGGTTCAGTCCATCATTGAAAATTTACAGAGAGAAAATTTAAATCCAATAGAAGAAGCACGCGCCTATGAATCTCTCGTAGAGAAAGGATTTACCCATGCTGAAATTGCAGATAAAATGGGCAAGTCTCGTCCTTACATCAGCAACTCCATTCGCTTGCTTTCCTTGCCAGAACAGATCCTCTCAGAAGTAGAAAATGGCAAACTATCACAAGCACATGCACGTTCGCTAGTTGGTTTGAATAAGGAACAACAAGACTATTTCTTTCAACGAATCATCGAGGAAGATATTTCTGTAAGGAAGTTAGAAGCTCTTCTGACAGAGAAAAAACAAAAGAAACTTCAAAAAACGAATCATTTCATACAAAATGAGGAAGAACAGTTAAAAAAACTACTCGGATTAGATGTAGAAATCAAACTGTCTAAAAAAGATAGTGGAAAAATCATTATTTCTTTTTCAAATCAAGAAGAATACAGTAGAATTATCAACAGCCTGAAATAAGGCTGTTCTTTTATTTTTTTATCTCACAAGGTTATCCACTATTTTTTTCAATAAAAACCTTAATAAGTCAATAGTTTTTGGTTTTATCCCCAACCTGTGGATAAAACTTGGTAACATTGTGGATTATTTTTCACAGCTTGTGGAAAATTCTTGCTCTCTATGGTAAAATAGGTCTAGTATTAAACTTTTAAATAGTAAAGGAGGAGAAAGAATTGAAAGAAAAACAATTTTGGAATCGTATCTTAGAATTTGCGCAAGAAAGACTGACTCGATCCATGTATGATTTCTATGCTATTCAAGCTGAACTCATCAAGGTAGAGGAAAATGTTGCTACTATATTTTTACCACGATCTGAAATGGAAATGGTCTGGGAAAAACAACTAAAAGATATTATTGTCGTTGCTGGATTTGAAATTTATGATGCTGAGATTACTCCCCACTATATTTTCACTAAACCTCAAGATACGACTATCTCACAAGTTGAAGAAGCTACCAATTCAACTCTTTATGACTATAGTCCAAAGTTGGCATCTATTCCTTATTCGGATACTGGATTAAAAGAGAAGTATACCTTTGATAATTTTATCCAAGGGGATGGAAATGTTTGGGCTGTATCAGCCGCTTTAGCTGTCTCTGAAGATTTGGCTCTGACCTATAACCCTCTTTTTATCTATGGAGGACCTGGGCTTGGTAAGACTCACTTATTAAACGCTATTGGAAATGAAATTCTAAAAAATATTCCGAATGCACGTGTCAAATATATACCTGCTGAAAGTTTTATTAATGACTTTCTTGATCACTTAAGACTAGGGGAAATGGAAAAGTTTAAAAAGACATACCGTAGCCTTGATCTTTTGTTAATCGATGATATCCAGTCACTCAGCGGAAAAAAAGTCGCAACTCAGGAAGAATTTTTCAATACCTTTAACGCCCTTCATGACAAGCAAAAACAGATTGTCCTAACGAGTGATCGTAGTCCAAAACATTTAGAAGGGCTCGAAGAAAGGCTTGTCACGCGCTTTAGTTGGGGGTTAACCCAAACTATCACACCTCCTGACTTTGAAACACGTATTGCCATTTTACAAAGTAAAACGGAACATTTAGGCTACAATTTCCAAAGTGATACTCTAGAATACCTAGCTGGGCAATTTGATTCAAATGTTCGAGATCTTGAGGGAGCCATCAACGACATCACTTTAATTGCCAGAGTAAAAAAAATCAAGGATATCACTATTGATATTGCTGCAGAAGCCATTAGAGCTCGCAAACAAGATGTTAGCCAAATGCTCGTCATCCCAATTGACAAAATCCAAAATGAAGTTGGTAACTTTTATGGTGTCAGTATCAAAGAAATGAAGGGAAGCAGACGCCTTCAAAATATTGTGTTAGCCCGTCAAGTAGCCATGTATTTATCTAGAGAACTAACAGATAATAGTCTTCCAAAAATTGGGAAGGAATTTGGTGGAAAAGACCATACAACAGTCATTCATGCCCATGCAAAAATTAAATCTTTGATTGATGAAGACGATAATTTACGTTTAGAAATCGAATCAATCAAAAAGAAAATTAAATAACTTGTGGATAACTTTCGCATTTTTATCTTTTTTATCCACATTTTTTAAACAATCCAAAAATCTTGATATGACTTGCTTTAAGTCTGTTTTCCACAGATTTCACAGACTCTATTATTACTATTATCCTTCTAATACTAAAAATAAATAAAGGAGAATCCATGATTCATTTTTCAATTAATAAAAACTTATTTCTACAAGCATTAAATACTACTAAGAGAGCTATTAGTTCTAAAAATGCTATTCCTATTTTATCAACCGTAAAAATTGACGTAACCAATGAAGGTGTTACTTTAATTGGTTCAAATGGTCAAATTTCAATTGAAAATTTTATTTCTCAAAAAAATGAAGATGCTGGTTTGTTAATTACTTCTTTAGGTTCGATCCTTCTTGAAGCTTCTTTCTTTATCAATGTGGTATCTAGTCTACCTGATGTGACTCTTGATTTTAAAGAAATTGAACAAAATCAAATTGTTTTAACCAGTGGCAAATCAGAAATTACCCTAAAAGGAAAAGATAGCGAACAATATCCACGAATTCAAGAAATTTCAGCAAGTACTCCTTTGGTTCTTGAAACAAAATTACTCAAGAAAATTATCAATGAAACAGCATTTGCTGCAAGTACACAAGAAAGTCGTCCGATTTTAACAGGTGTTCATTTTGTATTGAGTCAGCACAAGGAGCTCAAAACAGTGGCAACAGACTCTCATCGTCTAAGCCAGAAAAAATTAACGCTTGAGAAAAATAGTGATGATTTTGATGTTGTCATTCCTAGCCGTTCTCTACGCGAATTTTCAGCGGTATTTACAGATGATATTGAAACTGTAGAGATTTTCTTTGCCAATAACCAAATTCTATTTAGAAGCGAAAATATTAGCTTCTATACTCGTCTCCTAGAAGGAAACTATCCTGATACAGATCGCTTGGTTCCAACAGACTTTAACACTACTATTACTTTTGATGTTGTAAACTTACGCCAGTCAATGGAACGTGCTCGTCTTTTATCAAGTGCGACTCAAAATGGTACTGTGAAGCTTGAAATTAAAGGTGGGGTTGTTAGCGCCCATGTTCACTCTCCAGAAGTTGGTAAAGTAAACGAAGAAATCGATACTAATCAGGTGACTGGTGAAGATTTGACTATTAGTTTCAACCCAACTTATTTGATTGATTCCCTTAAAGCTTTAAATAGCGAAAAGGTTACAATCAGCTTTATTTCTGCAGTTCGTCCCTTCACACTTGTGCCAGCGGATACTGATGAGGACTTCATGCAGCTCATTACACCAGTTCGTACAAATTAAGTGAAAGAGGTTGAGCCTGGCTCGCCTCTTTTATGATATAATCGAAAAAGAAAAGGAGAGTAGTATGTATCAAGTTGGAAATTTTGTTGAAATGAAAAAACCACATGCTTGTACAATCAAGTCAACTGGTAAAAAAGCCAATCGTTGGGAAATTACACGTGTAGGGGCAGATATCAAAATCAAATGTAGTAATTGTGACCATGTTGTCATGATGGGACGCTATGATTTTGATCGAAAAATGAATAAAATTATTGACTAAGAAGCCTTAGTTAGAGGGTTAGCAAGTTTTCCATTTTTGTGTTATAATATTAGGGATTGAAATGAAAACGGAGAATGAGAAAATATGGCTTTAACAGCAGGTATCGTTGGTTTGCCAAACGTTGGTAAATCAACACTATTTAATGCAATTACAAAAGCAGGAGCAGAGGCAGCAAACTACCCATTTGCGACGATTGATCCAAATGTTGGAATGGTAGAAGTTCCAGATGAACGTCTACAAAAATTGACGGAAATGATTACTCCTAAAAAGACAGTGCCAACAACATTTGAATTTACAGATATCGCAGGAATTGTAAAAGGAGCATCAAAAGGAGAAGGACTAGGGAATAAATTCTTGGCCAATATTCGTGAAGTAGACGCGATTGTTCACGTAGTTCGTGCTTTTGATGATGAAAATGTCATGCGCGAGCAAGGACGTGAAGATGCATTTGTGGATCCACTTGCAGATATTGATACAATTAACCTAGAATTGATTCTCGCTGACTTAGAATCGGTTAATAAACGCTATGCGCGTGTAGAAAAGATGGCACGTACGCAAAAAGATAAAGAATCAGTAGCAGAGTTTAATGTTCTTCAAAAGATTAAACCAGTCCTTGAAGATGGAAAATCAGCTCGTACAATCGAATTTACAGATGAGGAACAAAAGGTTGTAAAAGGTCTCTTCCTGTTGACGACTAAACCAGTTCTTTATGTTGCTAATGTGGACGAGGATGTGGTTTCAGATCCTGACTCTATCGACTATGTTAAACAAATTCGTGAATTTGCAGCGACAGAAAATGCTGAAGTAGTCGTTATTTCTGCGCGTGCTGAGGAAGAAATTTCTGAGTTAGACGAAGAAGATAAGCAAGAGTTTCTTGAAGCACTTGGGTTGACAGAATCAGGCGTTGACAAGTTGACTCGTGCAGCTTACCACTTACTTGGACTGGGAACTTACTTCACAGCTGGTGAAAAAGAAGTTCGCGCTTGGACCTTTAAGCGTGGTATGAAGGCTCCTCAAGCAGCTGGTATTATCCACTCAGACTTTGAAAAAGGCTTTATTCGTGCAGTAACCATGTCATATGAGGATTTAGTGAAATACGGATCTGAAAAAGCCGTAAAAGAAGCTGGACGCTTGCGTGAAGAAGGAAAAGAATATGTCGTGCAAGATGGCGATATTATGGAATTCCGCTTTAACGTTTAATCAATATTAAAAATAATGTCAATTAGGTTGGAAAATAATTCCAACCCTTTTGGCTTTTGAAAGGAAAAATAAATGACAAAAATACTTGTGGGATTGGGCAATCCAGGGGATAAATATTTTGAAACAAAACACAATGTTGGTTTTATGTTGATTGACCAACTAGCGAAAAAACAAAATGTCACTTTTACACACGATAAGATATTTCAAGCTGACCTAGCATCATTTTTCCTAAATGGAGAAAAAATTTATCTGGTCAAACCAACGACCTTTATGAATGAAAGTGGAAAAGCAGTTCATGCTTTATTGACTTACTATGGTTTGGATATTGAAGATTTACTTATCATTTACGATGATCTTGACATGGAAGTTGGAAAGATTCGTTTAAGAGCAAAGGGCTCTGCAGGTGGTCACAATGGTATTAAGTCTATTATTCAACATATTGGAACTCAGTTCTTTAACCGTGTTAAGATTGGAATCGGAAGACCTAAAAATGGTATGTCAGTTGTTCACCATGTTTTGAGTAAGTTTGACAAGGATGATTATATTGGTATTTTACAGTCTATTGACAAAGTTGACGATTCTGTAAACTACTATTTACAAGAGAAAAACTTTGAGAAAACAATGCAGAGGTATAACGGATAAATGGTGACCTTATTAGATTTATTCTCAGAAAATGATCAGATTAAAAAATGGCATCAAAGTTTAACAGATAAGAAAAGACAACTAATACTTGGTTTATCAACGTCTACTAAGGCTCTTGCAATTGCAAGCAGTTTAGAAAAAGAAGATAAGATTGTGTTATTGACGTCAACTTATGGAGAAGCAGAAGGACTTGTTAGTGATCTTCTATCAATCTTGGGTGAGGAACTTGTCTATCCATTTTTGGTAGATGACTCCCCTATGGTAGAGTTTTTGATGTCTTCACAAGAAAAAATCATTTCACGGGTTGAAGCCTTGCGGTTTTTGACTGATCCGTCTAAGAAAGGGATTTTAGTTTGTAATATCGCAGCAAGTCGATTGATTTTACCGTCTCCCAATATATTTAAAGATAGTATTGTAAAAATAACAGTTGGTGAAGAATATGACCAACACGCACTTATCCATCAGTTAAAAGAGATAGGCTATCGAAAAGTTACACAAGTACAAACTCAAGGCGAATTTAGTCTGCGAGGAGATATTTTAGATATTTTTGAAATATCCCAGTTAGAACCTAGCCGAATTGAGTTTTTTGGTGATGAAATTGATGGAATTCGTACTTTTGAAGTCGAAACACAATTATCGAAAGAAAATCAGACAGAACTCACCATCTTTCCAGCTAGCGATATTCTTTTGAAAGAAAAGGATTATCAACGAGGACAGTTAGCTTTAGAAAAACAAATTTCAAAAACTTTATCACCTATTTTAAAATCATACTTAGAAGAAATTCTTTCAAGTTTTCACCAAAAACAAATGCATTTAGATTCTAGGAAGTTTTTATCTTTGTGTTATGACAAGACATGGACTGTTTTTGACTATATTGAAAAAGATACCCCAATATTCTTTGATGATTATCAGAAATTGATGAATCAGTATGAAGTCTTTGAAAGGGAGCTAGCGCAATACTTTACAGAAGAGTTACAGAATAGTAAAGCAGTTTCTGAAATGCAGTATTTTGCAGATACAGAGCAGAGCTATAAAAAACAGAGTCCGGTTACCTTTTTCTCTAATTTGCAAAAGGGGTTAGGAAATCTCAAGTTTGACAAAATTTATCAATTTAATCAATATCCTATGCAGGAGTTTTTCAATCAATTTTCTTTTCTAAAAGAAGAAATTGAACGATATAAAAAAATGGATTACACCATTATTCTGCAGTCTAGCAATTCAATGGGAAGTAAAACATTGGAGGATGTGTTAGAGGAATATCAGATTAAATTGGATTCTAGAGATAAGTCAAGAATCTGTCAAGAATCTGTAAACTTAATCGAGGGTAATCTCAGACATGGTTTTCATTTTGTAGATGAAAAGATTTTATTGATTACTGAACATGAGATTTTTCAAAAGAAATTGAAACGTCGTTTTCGAAGACAACATGTTTCGAATGCAGAGCGCTTAAAAGATTATAATGAACTTGAAAAAGGAGATTACGTTGTTCACCATATTCATGGAATTGGTCAATATCTAGGAATTGAAACAATTGAAATAAAAGGAATCCACCGCGATTATGTCAGTGTCCAGTATCAAAATGGTGATCAAATCTCCATCCCAGTGGAACAGATTCATCTACTATCTAAATATGTTTCAAGTGATGGTAAAGCGCCCAAACTCAATAAATTAAATGACGGTCATTTTAAAAAGGCCAAGCAAAAGGTTAAGAATCAGGTAGAGGATATAGCTGATGATTTAATCAAACTCTATTCTGAACGCAGTCAGTTGAAGGGTTTTGCTTTTTCAGATGATGATGATAATCAACATGCCTTTGATGATGCCTTCCCTTATGTTGAAACGGATGATCAACTTCGTAGTATTGAGGAAATCAAGAGGGATATGCAGGATTCTCAGCCAATGGATCGACTTTTAGTTGGGGATGTTGGTTTTGGAAAGACTGAAGTTGCTATGCGTGCAGCCTTTAAGGCAGTCAATGATCACAAACAGGTTGTCGTTCTAGTTCCGACGACGGTTTTAGCACAACAGCACTATACGAATTTTAAGGAACGATTCCAAAATTTTGCAGTCAATATTGATGTGTTAAGTCGTTTTAGAAGTAAAAAAGAGCAGACTGAAACACTTGAAAAATTGAAAAACGGTCAAGTTGATATTTTGATTGGAACCCATCGTGTTTTGTCTAAAGATGTTGTGTTTGCTGATTTAGGCTTGATGATTATTGATGAGGAACAGCGATTTGGTGTCAAGCATAAGGAAACCTTGAAAGAACTGAAAAAACAAGTAGATGTCCTGACCTTGACAGCAACGCCAATTCCTCGTACCCTTCACATGTCTATGCTGGGAATCAGAGATTTGTCTGTTATTGAAACTCCGCCGACTAATCGTTATCCTGTTCAGACCTATGTTTTGGAAAAGAATGATAGTGTCATTCGTGATGCGGTCTTGCGTGAAATGGAGCGTGGAGGTCAAGTTTACTATCTTTACAATAAAGTTGACACAATTGATCAGAAGGTTTCAGAATTACAGGAGTTGATTCCAGAGGCTTCGATTGGTTATGTTCATGGGCAAATGAGTGAAATTAAGTTAGAAAATACTCTACTGGATTTCATTGAAGGTCAGTATGATATTTTGGTGACAACTACCATTATTGAGACAGGGGTGGACATTCCAAATGCCAATACTTTATTTATTGAAAATGCGGACCATATGGGCTTGTCAACCTTGTATCAATTAAGAGGAAGAGTTGGTCGTAGCAACCGCATTGCTTATGCCTATCTCATGTATCGTCCAGAAAAATCAATCAGTGAGGTCTCTGAAAAGAGATTAGAAGCAATTAAAGGATTTACAGAATTGGGCTCAGGATTTAAGATTGCAATGCGAGATCTTTCGATTCGTGGAGCAGGAAATCTTTTAGGAAAATCACAGTCTGGTTTCATTGATTCTGTTGGTTTTGAATTGTACTCGCAGTTACTAGAGGAAGCTATTGCTAGAAGAAACGGTAATGCTAACACTAACACAAGAACCAAAGGGAATGCCGAATTGATTTTGCAAATTGATGCCTATCTTCCTGATACTTATATTTCTGATCAAAGACATAAAATCGAAATTTACAAGAAAATTCGTCAAATTGACAACCGTGTCAATTATGAAGAGTTACAAGAGGAGTTGATGGATCGTTTTGGAGAGTACCCAGACGTTGTAGCCTATCTTTTAGAAATTGGTCTAGTCAAGTCATATTTGGACAAGGTCTTTGTAGAACGTGTGGAAAGAAAAGAAAATAAGATTACAGTTCAATTTGAAAAAATTACTCAGCGACTGTTCTTGGCTCAAGATTATTTTAAATCTTTATCCGCAACGAATTTAAAAGCAGCCATAGCTGAGAATAAGGGACTAATGGAAGTTGTATTTGATGTCCGAAACAAGAAGGACTATGAAATTTTAGAAGGTCTGCTCATTTTTGGAGAAAGTTTATTAGAGATAAAAGAGTCAAAAGAAGGCTAAATTCCCAAACTAAGTTCCACTGGTTTTACTACTGCTTGATTTCATCGCTTTTGTAACTAAAATGAATCGAAAAAAGAGCGCACAAAATCCCCTCATCTGAAAGCGTTTC
>JAWERV010000021.1:0-34839 GCA_032481955.1 Streptococcus mitis
AGGCAGGGTTGAATGCCGAAGCGTGGTTGAAAAGCCACATTATTGATAGGGTTAAAAGCCTACTTTTATAAGTTGATGTTAGGACACTTGTCCTAATTCATAAATTTTAGTGTGGTGAAAGCACACGTCATCTTGTGAAACGATCAATAAAGTACGTAATATTTGCTGCTAGAGAGTTAGGAAACATCGGGAACAGACATACTCAACAGAAACAAACATAAAAACGTCAGAAGATTGCAGAGCAGGTGAAAACCTGCTCTTTTTTCATGAGTCAACCTTTAGTTCCTTAGTTTTCATAAGGTCCTAAAAATATTGAAAGGAGTATGTCTTGAAGGAGTTAGATCAAAACCAAGCCCCAATTTATGAGGCTTTGGTGAAGTTACGCAAGAAAAGGATTGTTCCCTTTGATGTTCCAGGTCATAAGCGTGGACGAGGAAATCCAGAACTTGTCGAACTGCTAGGAGAAAAATGTGTTGGCATTGATGTCAATTCGATGAAACCCTTGGATAATCTAGGTCACCCCATTTCGATTATTCGAGATGCAGAGGAGCTGGCAGCTGATGCTTTTGGAGCAGCCCATGCCTTTCTCATGATTGGGGGAACAACTTCATCGGTGCAGACTATGATTCTGTCAACCTGCAAGGCAGGAGATAAGATTATTCTGCCACGTAATGTCCATAAATCTGCTATTAATGCGCTGGTTCTATGTGGCGCCATTCCCATCTATATCAAGATGAGCGTGAACCCTAAAATTGGTATCGCTTTAGGTCTTGAAAATGACCGAGTAGCCAAGGCCATAAAGGACCATCCAGATGCTAAGGCCATTTTGATTAACAATCCTACTTACTACGGAATCTGTTCAGACCTAAAGGGGGTGACAGAAATGGCTCATGAAGCTGGCATGCTGGTTTTAGTAGATGAAGCCCATGGAGCGCATTTGCATTTTACAGATAAACTTCCAATTTCTGCTATGGATGCAGGAGCTGATATGACAGCAGTTTCCATGCATAAGTCTGGTGGGAGTTTGACCCAAAGTTCCCTTCTTTTAATTGGGGAGCAGATGAATCCTGAGTACGTTCGTCAGATTATTAACCTGACCCAGTCAACATCCGCCTCTTACTTGTTGATGGCTAGTTTGGATATTTCACGTCGCAACTTGGCCCTTCGTGGTAAAAAGTCGTTTGAGAAAGTCATTGAGTTATCAGAGTATGCTCGTCGTGAAATTAATGCTATCGGCGGTTATTACGCCTACTCAAAAGAGTTAATAGACGGAGTGTCCGTTTGCGATTTTGATGTGACCAAGCTGTCCGTTTATACTCAGGGTATTGGCTTAACAGGTATCGAGGTTTATGACCTCCTACGAGATGAATACGACATTCAGATCGAGTTTGGTGATATTGGTAATATCTTGGCCTATATTTCAATCGGTGACCGTATCCAAGACATTGAACGATTAGTTGGTGCTTTGGCTGATATCAAGAGACTCTATTCACGAGATGGGAAGGACTTGATAGCTGGAGAATATATCCAGCCCGAGTTAGTGCTGTCTCCGCAAGAAGCCTTCTATTCAGAGAGAAAAAGTTTGACATTGGATGAGTCTGTTGGACAAGTTTGTGGAGAATTTGTCATGTGCTATCCTCCAGGAATTCCTATCTTGGCTCCTGGTGAACGCATTACACGTGAAA
The DNA here is from genome assembly GCA_032481955.1 of Streptococcus mitis. Classification (GTDB taxonomy): domain Bacteria; phylum Bacillota; class Bacilli; order Lactobacillales; family Streptococcaceae; genus Streptococcus; species Streptococcus mitis_DQ. The sequence goes on from JAWERV010000021.1 coordinate 1,686, forward strand.
TTGTGGATTATATCCAATTTGCCAAGGAACGTGGTTGTTCCCTCCAAGGGACGGAAGATCCTGAGATCAATCACATCAACGTTATTAAGAGAAAGGAGAACTAGATGGATTTATGGTTTTCTGAAGTTCATACTCCTGATGTCAAATTGTCCCTGAGAACAGCCAAGCAACTCTACGCTGGTAAAAGTGAATGGCAGGATATCGAGGTTCTTGACACTCCAGCTTTTGGAAAAATTTTGATTTTAAATGGGCATGTCTTGTTTTCAGATGCGGATGATTTTGTCTACAATGAAATGACAGTTCATGTTCCCATGGCTGTCCACCCAAATCCCAAGAAAGTCTTGGTTATTGGGGGTGGTGACGGAGGTGTTGCCCAAGTTTTAACACTCTATCCTGAACTGGAGCAAATCGATATTGTGGAACCAGATGAGATGTTGGTTGAGGTTTGTCGTGAGTATTTCCCAGATTTTGCCGCAGGGCTAGACGATCCTCGTGTTACTATTTACTACCAAAATGGGCTACGCTTTTTGCGAAACTGCGAAGATGATTACGATATCATTATCAACGATGCGACAGATCCATTTGGCCATACGGAAGGGCTCTTTACCAAGGAATTTTACGGCAATAGTTACAGAGCCTTGAAAGAAGACGGCATCATGATTTATCAGCATGGGAGTCCCTTCTTTGACGAGGATGAGTCAGCATGCCGAAGCATGCACCGCAAGGTAAATCAAGCCTTTCCAATTAGTCGAGTCTATCAGGCCCACATCCCAACCAGTCCAGCTGGCTATTGGTTGTTTGGATTTGCTTCGAAAAAATACCACCCTGTCAAAGATTTTGACAAGGAAGGCTGGAAAAAACGCCAGCTTTTCACAGAATACTATACTGCAAACTTACACGTGGGAGCCTTTATGTTGCCCAAGTATGTTGAGGACATTTTAGAAGAAGAGGAAGGAAAAAAATGAGTCGTTTACTAGTTATTGGATGCGGGGGCGTTGCCCAAGTTGCTATTTCAAAGATTTGTCAGGATAGCGAAACCTTTACAGATATTATGATTGCTAGCCGTACCAAGTCAAAATGTGATGACTTGAAAGCGAAGCTAGAAGGCAAAACAAGTACAAAGATTGAAACAGCTGCTCTTGATGCCGACAAGGTTCAAGAAGTGATTGCCCTGATTGAAAGCTACAAACCAGAAGCTGTTTTGAACGTAGCTTTACCATATCAAGATTTAACAATTATGGACGCTTGTTTGGCAACAGGTGTTCACTATATCGACACAGCTAACTACGAGGCTGAGGATACAGAAGACCCTGAATGGCGTGCTATTTATGAGAAACGTTGTAAGGAACTTGGTTTTACAGCCTACTTTGACTACTCATGGCAATGGGCTTATCAGGAAAAATTCAAAGAAGCTGGCTTGACCGCTCTTCTTGGTTCTGGTTTTGACCCAGGTGTAACTAGCGTTTTTTCAGCTTATGCCCTTAAACATTACTTTGATGAAATCCACTATATCGACATTTTGGACTGTAATGGTGGTGACCACGGTTATCCGTTTGCGACCAACTTTAACCCAGAAATTAATCTTCGTGAGGTTTCAGCACCAGGTTCTTACTGGGAAGATGGTAAGTGGGTTGAAGTGGAAGCCATGTCTATCAAACGCGAGTACGATTTCCCTCAAGTTGGACAAAAAGACATGTATCTCCTTCACCATGAAGAAATCGAATCATTGGCTAAGAACATTCCAGGTGTCAAACGCATTCGCTTCTTTATGACTTTTGGTCAATCTTATCTAACCCACATGAAATGCTTGGAAAACGTTGGTCTCCTTCGTACAGATACCATTAACTTTAACGGCCAAGAAATTGTTCCAATTCAATTTTTGAAAGCCTTGCTTCCAGATCCAGCCAGCCTTGGCCCACGTACTGTAGGTAAAACTAATATCGGCTGTATCTTTACAGGTGTCAAAGATGGAGTTGAAAAGACCATCTACATCTACAATGTTTGCGACCATCAAGAATGTTACGCAGAAGTTGATTCACAAGCAATTTCTTACACGACAGGGCTTCCAGCCATGATTGGAACAAAATTGGTTATGAACGGTACTTGGAAACAAGCTGGAGTGTATAACCTTGAAGAATTGGATCCAGATCCATTCATGGAAGCTTTGAATGAGTATGGTTTGCCATGGGTTGTGGTTGAAAATCCACAAATGGTGGACTGATGGAGTTAGAACAAGTACCAACACCAGCCTATGTCATTGACTTAGCCAAGTTAAAAGCAAATTGTCGCATTCTACAATATGTTCAAGAAGAAGCTGGTTGCAAGGTTTTGCTTGCGCAGAAGGCATATTCCCTTTACAAAACCTATCCCTTGATTAGCCAGTATCTATCAGGTACAACTGCAAGTGGTCTCTACGAGGCCAAATTAGCAAGGGAAGAATTTCCTGGCGAAGTCCATGTTTTTGCACCTGCTTTCAAGGATGAGGACATGGAGGAATTGCTTGAGATAACAGACCATATCGTTTTTAATTCTGAGAGACAGTTGCGTAAGCATGGTTCGCGTTGTCGTGAGGCTGGTATCAGTGTTGGTTTACGTCTCAATCCCCAATGTTCAACTCAGGGTGATCACGCGCTCTATGACCCCTGTGCACCAGGTTCTCGTTTTGGTGTGACACTAGATAAAATTCCTAGTGATTTGTTGGATTTGGTGGATGGGCTTCATTTTCATACCCTTTGCGAGCAAGGTTCAGATGATTTAGAGACAACTTTGAAAGCAGTAGAAGCGCAGTTTGGTTCTTATTTGCATGAAGTAAAATGGCTCAACATGGGTGGTGGTCATCACATCACAAGAGAAGGTTACGATGTGGATTTGCTGATTTCAGAAATCAAGCGTATCCGAGAAACTTATAATCTTGAAGTCTATATCGAGCCGGGTGAAGCCATTGCGCTCAATGCGGGTTATCTAGCAACTGAGGTATTGGATATTGTAGAAAACGGTATGGAAATCTTGGTTTTAGATGCCTCCGCGACCTGTCATATGCCTGATGTACTTGAGATGCCCTATCGTCCACCTTTGAAAAATGGCTTTGAGGCACAGGAAAAATCCCATACCTATAGACTTTCTTCCAATACCTGTCTGACGGGCGATGTGATTGGTGATTATAGCTTTGAAAATCCAGTCCAAATCGGAGACAGACTTTATTTCGAAGACATGGCTATTTATTCTTTTGTCAAAAATAATACCTTTAACGGTATTGGCTTGCCGAGTCTCTATATCATGGATGAAAATGGAGATTGTGACTTGGTCAAGGATTTTGGTTATCAAGACTTTAAAGGGAGATTATCATGATAAACAGTCCAAAAAAATTAGGCTATCGTATGCCAGCAGAGTACGAACCCCATCATGGTACCCTCATGATCTGGCCTACAAGACCAGGATCTTGGCCTTATCAAGGCAAGTCAGCTAAAAAGGCTTTCAGCCAGATTATAAAAACCATAGCAGAAGGGGAAAGAGTCTATCTTTTGGTAGAGCAAGATTATCTATCTGAAGCCCAATCCTATCTTGGAGACAAGGTCGTTTATCTAGATATTCAGACAAATGATGCCTGGGCTAGAGATACAGGACCGACCATTCTCCTCAATGATAAAAGGGAAAAGTTGGCAGTAGACTGGTCTTTTAATGCTTGGGGAGGCACCTATGATGGTCTTTATCAAGATTATGAAGATGATGACCAAGTAGCCAGTCTTTTTGCCGAGTCCTTGGAAATGCCTGTTTTCGATGCCAAACCTTTTGTCCTAGAAGGCGGAGCGATACATAGCGATGGTCAAGGAACCATTCTCGTGACGGAAAGTTGCTTGCTTAGTTCTGGTCGCAATCCTCACCTGACTAAAGAAGAGATTGAAAACACATTATTAGAGTGCCTTGGCGCTGAAAAAGTTATCTGGCTGCCTTATGGTATTTATCAGGACGAAACCAATGAACACGTTGACAATGTTGCAGCCTTCGTTGGTCCTGCTGAGCTTGTATTGGCTTGGACGGACGACGAAAGTGATCCCCAGTATGCCATGTCTGTAGCTGATTTAGAGCTCTTAGAACAGGAAACAGATGCAAAAGGACGGAAGTTTACCATTCATAAATTGCCTATCCCTGCAGTTCGACAAGTTGTGACAGAAGAAGATCTTCCTGGTTATTCCTACGAAGAAGGTGAAGAAGAACGCTACGCTGGTGAACGACTAGCAGCTTCCTACGTAAACTTTTATATTGCCAACAAGTCTGTCTTAGTTCCACAGTTTCAGGATAAAAACGACCAAGTAGCCTTAGATATCCTCAGTAAGTGTTTCCCAGACCGTAAAGTTGTCGGAATAGCAGCCAGAGATATTCTCTTAGGTGGTGGCAATATCCACTGTATCACCCAACAAATCCCAGAATAGGAGAAAAAGATGAGAAATGTAAAAGTTTCAGCCATTCAGATGCAATGTGCCAAGGATGTGGCAACAAATATTCAAACAGCAGAGCGTTTAGTACGTCAGGCTGCAGAACAAGGTGCACAAATTATTCTTTTACCCGAATTGTTTGAACGTCCATACTTTTGTCAGGAACGTCAGTATGACTACTACCAATATGCCCAGTCGGTGACAGAAAATACTGCCATTCAGCATTTTAAGGTGATTGCTAAGGAACTAGAAGTCGTTTTACCGATCAGTTTCTATGAAAAGGATGGGAATGTCTTGTATAACTCTATTGCCGTTATTAATGCAGATGGAGAGGTGCTGGGCGTTTACCGAAAGACCCACATACCAGATGACCATTATTATCAAGAAAAATTTTATTTCACACCTGGAAACACAGGTTTCAAGGTCTGGGATACTCGCTATGCCAAGATTGGTATCGGTATCTGTTGGGATCAATGGTTCCCTGAAACAGCCCGTTGTCTTGCGTTAAATGGTGCTGAATTGCTCTTTTATCCAACCGCTATTGGCTCTGAGCCTATCCTAGATACGGACAGTTGTGGCCATTGGCAGCGTACTATGCAAGGACACGCAGCAGCAAATATTGTCCCAGTTATTGCAGCCAATCGCTATGGCTTAGAAGAGGTCAATCCTAGTGAGGAAAATGGCGGACAGAGTTCTAGTCTTAACTTCTACGGTTCATCCTTTATGACGGATGAAACGGGAGCTATTCTAGAGCAAGCTGAAAGACAAGGAGAAGCTGTTCTGTTAGCAACTTATGACCTAGACAAGGGAGCAAGCGAACGCCTAAACTGGGGCTTGTTTCGAGATAGAAGACCCGAAATGTATCAACGAATTACGGACTAGTAGGGGAGAAATGAGAAATTCATTCTGCTAGATTAACTTCTTATTTGCAACTATAAGGATACTATGTTGTCTAGTAAGTGGATTTTATATTTTAATCCTCTAAGGCTTTCTCGCGATTTTATGCGAGGAGCTTTTCTGTTTAAGTTTTATCAATAAAACATGCTATAATAGTTGCAGAAAGGTTGGTATTTATGGCCAGAATATTGGTTATTGAAGACAATAGTGACATTCAAGAGATTTTACGAACACTTCTTACTGAGGAACATGAGGTAATTCAAGCCTTTTCTGGTACAGAAGGTATCATGCGTTTTGACCAAGGTGGGATTGACCTCGTTTTGCTAGATATCATGCTTCCTGGGAAAAATGGGGATCAGGTTTTAAAAGCTATTAGGGAACAAAGCCAAACTCCAGTCATTATGCTAACAGCTTTGAGCGATAAGAAGTTAATCAGTCAATACCTCTTAGACGGTGCCAATGATTATATAGTGAAACCTTTTGATTTGGATGAAGTCTTTGCTAGAGTTACTGTTCAATTACGCCAAAGTGCAGAAAAACAGCCTATGGAAATAGGAAAAACTGAACATCTGCCACAAAACTTGAAAAATATCCAGTTTGATGCAGAAAGTTTTGAAATCAAAAATAATCAGGAAACCATTCGCCTTGCCAAGAAAGAATGCTTGATTCTCCAGACTCTCCTTAAACACCCTAAGAAAATTTTTACAAAAGAAGAACTTTATGAATTGGTATGGGAGGATAGCTATCTACCTGGAGATAATACCCTCAATACGCATTTGAGTAATCTTCGTAAAAAATTAAACCAGCTTGACCCAAATCAAGAATATATTGAAACCATCTGGGGAGTTGGGGTAAGATTAAAAGGAGATAAGCAATGACCTACATGACAATCTTTGTTCTACTAATACTCCTAATTATTTTATCGATTGTATTAATTCGCTACCATCTAGCACTTAAAAACTTGAGTCAACAGATTGAAGACAAGATTCTCACAGGTAGTATGAAAAGAGTCGGAGTCAGCATTTTTTCTAAACATTTTTTACAGCTCTACCAGCAGATTGAAAATCTATTTCAGGAAGTGGAGCAATCTCGACTGGTTATGAAAAGGGAAAAGCAGACTCTGGATATGGCCATCAGCAATATCGCTCATGATATTCGGACCCCTCTGACTATCGCTTCAGGCTACACCCAACAATTGATAAAGTCTCCTGAAAAGCAAGTAGACACCTTACAAAAAATTGCCCAGCATCTTGATTTAGTTTCCAAACGTTTGGAGGCTCTTCTAGAATATCGTCGTTTGATGGAAGGAGCTGTCAAACCGAAACTGGAAGAAGTGGATTTTTCAGCTTTTATCACCAAAAAAACTTTGGCTTATTATGATGTTTTTCAGGCGACAAATATCACGCTTGATTTTAAGGTTGAAGCTGGTCTGAAAATGAGGACTGATGAAGACTTACTGGATAGAATTTTACAAAATTTGCTTGGAAATGTCCTCAAACATGGCAAGGAAGAAGCGCGTCTATCTTTGAGAAAGGAAAAGGAACAGCTTGTCTTAGAGATTGCAAACCTTGTCAAACAGCCCATCAAAAGAATAGAAAATCTCAGCAACCGTTTTTATTCTGAAAATCTATCAGACACGGAAGAATCCTCTGGTTTAGGACTTTATATCACTGAGGAATTATGCCATCTTCTTGGTGCAGAGATGAAACTAAGCACAGATGGACAGTGGTTGTCGGTTTGCATTTACTTTTAATGAAATAAACCTCCTCTGTAGGCTAGAGGAGGTCGTTTTATTATAGACTTTTCTTTTTGAAAACTGCCAGTCCACTTAGATTAAAGATTACAATAACAGCTAAGCTAACTATAAGTGTATAGAAAATGGATTCACTATTAGCAGTCATAGCATAGGCAAACTGCAATGATAAATATGGCAAAATTTTGATATTTGGAAAAAGGAGCATTGGCATAGAAAGTGAGATAGAGCTGACCAAATAACCAATAAATACCGCAATATAAGAATGACTAACATAGAGGATGAAGGAAACAATGGAAAGCCAAGCTAGAAGGCAAAGAAATTGGAGGAAAATGGTTATCAGTAGATTTCCAATAAAGCCATCAGGCATAGTTCCAAATCCATTTAAGATAGTTGCTGGAATAAAGGCAATCACAAGACAGATGATGACTTGTAAAAGTGCAATACAAGCTAATACAAAGGCTTTGGCTAGAAAAAACTCGGTACGAGAGACACCCACTGTTAAATTATTTTTATAGAGTTTGCCGATTAAATCAACTCCAAGAACGAGGCAGGCTAGGATGATGCAGAGAAAAACGAGGTTTGAGCCTTGACTAGATGCGTTAATAAGTGCCTGTACACCGTCCCAACCATGGGTTGGAATTTCTGGTTCTTCTGTATTGATTGCCATCAGATGACCAGTAGCTCCTATACTTGCACCCATTAGCATGAGAGCAAAGAGAATGAACTCTGTAATCCAAAAACCTTTGGAGCGGAAAAGACGGTAAAAGTCTGCTTGAATGGTATGTATCATGATTTTCCTCCTATTGGACCAATTGAGTGAAGTATTCTTCTAGGTTTTGACGGGCGTAGTAAATCTCGTCAATGGCAACATCTGCCAAGGTTAATTCCTTAAGAATCTGTTTGACATCTTGTTCCTGACCAAAGATATGAATTTCATTTTCTGGATTAACAACCTTGAACTGGAGCTGGATTTGTTCTTTCAATACTTGACAAGCTTTCTCTTGGTCAGCTGTCTTAAGTACAATATAATCCTCACTTAGTGTTTCAAATTCAGCTTTGCTGATTTCACGGATAATCTTGCCTTGATCTAAAATACCAAAACGATTGGCTAGGAGATAGAGTTCTGACAAGATATGGCTAGAGATAAGAATGGTTATCCCTTTTTCTTGATTGAGCCGTTGAATCATCAGACGAAATTCTTTGATACCGATTGGGTCGAGACCGTTGATAGGTTCGTCTAAGATCAGGAAGTCTGGTTTGGATAGAAGGGCAATGGCGATACCAAGTCTTTGTTTCATTCCTATCGAGAAATCACGAAAGACTTTCTTACCTGTATCTGGCAAACCTACATAGTCCAGCGTTTCTCGAATGACTTGATCAGCATTTGGAATATGGCGAATCATACAATAATATTTCAGATTTTGATAGGCTGTTAAGTGATTATGAGCTACAGGTGATTCGATCACTGAACCTACTCGAGATAGAGCCTTGGTCCATTCATTTTCCGTTTGACTAGAAAAGAGGGAAACAGTTCCTTTATCCGCAAACAACAGTTGCGTAATAATTTTTATCAAGGTGGTTTTCCCAGCTCCGTTCTTCCCGATAAGTCCATAAATATCTCCCTCTCTTATCGTTAGATGAAGATCCTGAAGGATAGCTTGTTTGTCAAAGTTTTTGGACAATCCATGAATGTCAAGTACTGTTTTCATGATTCTCTCCTTTTGATTTATTTTGATAATTTTAGTATAAAGCATAGAAATCAAAGAAAGCTCAAGCATTTCTAAAGAGTTTCTAAAGTTTTAGGAATTCTTAAATATCAAAACCCAGTTAGTATGAACTGGGTTTCTTTACTATAAAATATATTTCTCAATGGCACGCGCAACACCGTCTTCTTCGTTGCTGGCTGTAACGGCATCCGCAAGAGATTTAACATAATCGCTGGCATTCCCCATTGCAATGCCAAGCCCTGCAAACTGGAGCATTTCGATATCGTTATTGGCATCGCCCATAGCCATGATTTCTGATGGAGCAATCTTCAAAATCTCTGCTAGTCGAGAAAGAGCAGTAGCCTTTGTCGTACCAAGTGGCATGGCTTCATAAATGACTGGCTGCGAACGAACGCCACTGAATCGTTGACAGAGTTCTGTAGCAAAACGCTGCTCAAAATCATCTGTTTGCTCCTCTGTACCTAAAAACATACCTTGGAACATACGGTACTTGCCACTAGTCGCTTCTTCTAACGAAATTTCTGTCAAGTCTGAAAAAACTAGGTCGGCATCATTTTGAATGACTTCATTAGGGTTGCCACCGAGGACAAAATAATGTTCCTCATCAAAAAGGGTCAACTGGACGTCGCTTTTTTCTGCTAGGTCATAGAGGTATTCGATGTCTGCTGGGCTGAGTTCTTGCCAGTCAACTAATCCCCAGTCACTGGTCTGGTGAGTTGAGCAACCATTATTAACAATAACATACTCATTCTGGAGGTCTAGTCCCAGTTTTTTGTAGTAGGGGAGGACACCGAAAAGCGGGCGACCCGTACAGAGAACCAGTTTGACACCTTTTTCAATGGCTTGGTGAATAGCAGTGATGTGAGCTTGTGGAATTTCCTTAGCTTCATTGAGGAGGGTTCCATCCATATCCAAGGCTAGTAGTTTAATCATAAGACTTCCTTCTTTATCTTTTGGTATTATTATAGCATATTTTGGAGAAGAAATTAATAGGAAGCTTGGGGCTAATTGATTTTACAGTTTAAGATGTTTTGATGACAATTCATGACTTGAAGAGGATATTTTGCAAAGATATGCTATACTAAGTTTATCAATGTTGCAACTAGACAAATTAAAAAACTAACTTAATATAATAGTTTTTTTGTAAGTAGGTATGAGTATCAGATTACTCAACTAATCTGAACAATAACGGAGGAAATATATCATGATTTTAATGACAAAAAATATAAATCTAACAAATGAAGAATTAGAGCTGATACAAGGTGGAGCAGATCCCTATGGTAAAGAACCTAATGGTTATTATGCTTGGCAAATGGAACCAGTATTAACTATGCCGGTTCATGGATTTTGTCCCAGAGGAACCTATGATTTAGGATATATTGGAGGAGGTAATCATCTTTGCAAAGGAAGTGCTGCGAGATTTTAAGTAAAATTTATTAGGAATATGAAGAAACAATGAGAGAAAACAGAGAATTTAAGATGGAAAAACGGATTATTCAGATTTTACTAGCATTGTCCTTAATTTTTTACAAAGCAACTTGGTTTTGGAGAGTTTTCAATCACCTCGCAAAGCCCTATCTACCAGCAAGTCGTGAATTTTTTCAGATTCTGCTTTTGATGGAGAGCGGAGTTCTTTTCTTAGCGGTCATCTATCTACTAGTTTTTGCAGGAAAGAAAATTTTTCATTTCAAGTGGCAGCTGAGGTATTTTATCTACCTTTTACTGGGCTACATCATTTCATATATGTCTGCTCTCCTCTTTTCGTATTTCATATCCACGCCTTCAAATCAGATTTCTTTGAATGAAACGGTAGAAATGATGGGGAGACAGGAGTTCCCTTATTTCTTGCTCATCGTTTGCTTCATCGCCCCTATTGCTGAGGAATTGATTTATCGCGGTGTGCTTATGACAACCTTTTTCAAAAACTCACCTTGGTACGGAGATGTTTTGCTTTCTGCTATTATTTTCGGTTATATTCATATCAATTTTGCTTTAACTCCTCTTGCTTTTTTAATTTATGCTAGCGGAGGGCTTATTTTGGCTTTATTGTATCGCATAACAAAAAGTCTCTACTATCCAATACTAGTTCATATTCTCATCAATATCACTGCCTTCTGGGATGTATGGTTACTCCTATTTTCAGGAAGTTAGCTTACTAAAACAATGTCGGAACTTTCCGGCATTTTCTTTTCAACAGATGAATAAGAACTGATTATTTACAGACTTGGGTGGCTAATCATGGTATAATAAAAGGTAATGAAAAATTCAAACGAGGCAGAGATGAAATTACTTTATACTGATATTCGGACTTCTTTGACGAAAATTCTAACTAGAGAGGCGGAGGAGCTAGTTGCTGCTGGCAAGAGAGTTTTCTATATCGCTCCTAACTCTCTTTCATTTGAAAAGGAACGTGCCGTGCTGGAATGCTTGTCCCAGCAGGCTTCTTTTGCGATTACCGTCACGCGCTTTGCACAAATGGCTCGTTACCTGATCTTGAATGACTTACCAGCTAAAACTAGTCTTGATGATATCGGTCTTGGTATGGCTTTTTATAAATGCCTTGCAGAACTTGATCCCAAGGATTTACGTGTTTATGGAGCTATCAAGCAGGATACTCAATTTATCCAGCAGTTGATTGAGCTTTACCACGAGATGACCAAAGCTCAGATGAGTTTTTTGGACTTAGAGAGTTTGACGGATGAGGATAAGAGGGCCGATTTACTCTTGATTTTTGAGAAGGTAACGGCCTACCTCAATCAAGGGCAGTTGGCTCAGGGAAGTCAGTTGTCCCACTTGATTGCGGCTATTGAGAATGACAAAGTTAGTAGTGATTTCACTCAAATTGCTTTAGTCATTGATGGATTTACCCGTTTTTCTGCTGAGGAAGAGCGGATTGTGGACCTACTTCATGACAAGGGTGTTGAGATTGTCATTGGGGCTTATGCTAGTAAGAAAGCTTATATCAGTCCATTCGCTGAAGGCAATCTCTACCAAGCCAGTGTGGAGTTTCTCCATCATCTAGCCTCTAAATACCAAACTCCTGCTCTGGATTGTTCTCAAACTCATGAAAAGATGGATAGTTTTGACAAGGCCTCTCGTTTGCTGGAGTCTTCTTATGACTTTTCAGAACTTTCCTTGGAAATTGATGATAAGGACCGTGAAAACTTACAAATCTGGTCTTGCTTGACGCAAAAGGAGGAGTTGGAGTTAGTAGCCCGTAGCATTCGTCAGAAATTACATGAGAACTCAGAGCTGAGTTACAAGCATTTTCGTATTCTCTTGGGGGATGTAGCTTCTTACCAGTTATCTCTTAAAACCATTTTTGACCAGTATCAGATTCCTTTTTATCTTGGCAGAAGCGAATCCATGGCGCACCATCCTTTGACTCAGTTTGTCGAGTCTATCTTGGCTTTAAAACGCTATCGTTTCCGTCAGGAGGATTTAATTAACCTTCTCAGAACAGGTTTGTATACCGACCTTAGTCAGGCGGATATTGATGCATTTGAGCAATATATCCGCTATCTTGGTATCAATGGCTTGCCAGCCTTTCAGCAAACCTTCACCAAATCCCACCATGGGAAATTTAATCTTGAGCGTTTAAATGCTCTTCGTCTGCGAATTTTAACCCCTCTTGAGACTCTTTTTGCTAGCCGAAAACAAAAGGCTGAAAACCTCCTACAAAAATGGGATGTCTTTCTAAAAGAGGGAGCGGTGACCAAGCAGTTACAAAATTTGACAGCCACTATGGAAGCTGTAGAACAGGAAAGACAAGCAGAAGTTTGGAAGGCTTTCTGTCATGTTTTAGAACAATTTGCGACCGTTTTTGCTGATTCACAGGTTAGTCTAGAGGACTTCCTTGCCTTGCTTCATTCTGGGATGAGTTTGTCTCAGTATCGCACCATTCCAGCAACAGTGGACACTGTTCTGGTGCAGAGTTACGATTTGATTGCACCATTGACTGCTGACTTTGTCTATGCTATTGGTCTGACTCAGGACAATTTACCAAAAATCGCGCAGAATACCAGCCTTTTGACAGATGAAGAAAGACAAAGCTTAAACCAAGCGACAGAGGAAGGATCACAATTGCTGATTGTCAGCAGTGAAAACCTCAAGAAAAATCGCTATACTATGCTTTCCTTGGTCAATTCTGCTCGTAAGCAGTTGGTCTTGTCGGCTCCAAGCCTTTTTAATGAAAGTGAAAGCAAGGAGTCAGCCTATCTTCAAGAGCTAGTCCATTTTGGATTTAGGCGGAAAGAGAAAAGGATGAATCACAAAGGGCTGTCTAAGGAAGATATGGGGTCCTATCACAGTCTTTTGTCCAGTCTGGTTGCCTATCACCAGCAGGGCGAGATGAGTGATACTGAGCAAAATTTGACATTTATTAAGGTTCTGGCACGTGTCATGGGTAAAAAACTAGACCAGCAAGGTCTGGGAAATCCATCCCTCCCAACCAGTCCAAGCAGTAAGCAGTTGACCAAGGATACCTTACAAGCTCTCTATCCTACTGATCAGGAGTTTTACCTGTCTACCTCTGGTTTGACGGAGTTTTACCGAAACCAATACAGTTATTTCCTCCGCTACGTGTTAGGCTTGCAGGAGGAATTGCGCCTACGTCCAGATGCTCGTAGTCACGGAAATTTCTTGCACCGTATCTTTGAACGCGCCTTGCAGTTGCCTGACGAAGATTCCTTTGACCAACGTCTAGAACAAGCTATCCACGAAACCAGTCAAGAACGCGAATTTGAAGCTATTTATCAAGAAAGTTTGGAAGCCCAGTTTACCAAGGAAGTTCTACTTGATGTAGCACGGATGACTGGACATATTCTCCGACACAATCCAGCCATCGAAACCATCAAAGAGGAAGCGAATTTCGGTGGGAAAGAGCAAGCCTTTATTCAATTGGACAATGGTCGGAGTGTCTTTGTACGAGGTAAGGTTGACCGCATTGACCGTTTGAAAGCTGATGGGGCGATAGGGGTAGTAGACTACAAGTCTAGTCTGACTCAGTTCCAGTTTCATCATTTCTTTAATGGACTTAATTCCCAGTTACCAACCTATCTAGCTGCCTTAAAAAGAGAAGGGGAGCAGAACTTTTTTGGTGCCATGTACTTGGAAATGGCTGAGCCTGTCCAATCTTTGATGGCCGTTAAAAGTCTGGCAGGTGCAGTAGTAGAAGCCAGCAAATCAATGAAATACCAAGGGCTCTTTTTAGAAAAAGAAAGCAGTCATTTGGGTGAATTTTACAATAAAAACAAGGCTAATCAGCTGACGGATGAGGAATTCCAGCTCCTGCTAGACTACAATGCCCATCTTTACAAGAAAGCAGCTGAGAAGATTTTAGAAGGTCAGTTCGCCATTAATCCTTATACCGAAAATGGCAGAAGTATTGCACCGTATGTTCAGCAACATCAGGCTATTACAGGATTTGAAGCCAATTACCACTTGGGTCAAGCCCGTTTCCTAGAAAAGTTGGCCTTAGCTGATGGCAAGCGTCTGGTCGGAGAAAAACTCAAGCAAGCTTGGTTTGAAAAAATAAGAGAGGAGTTGAATCGATGAAGCCTATTCCCTTTTTAACTGAGGAGGAAATTCAAAAACTGCAAGATGCAGAAGCAAATTCGAGCAAGGAACAAAAGAAAACTGCTGAGCAAATTGAAGCCATCTACACTTCTGGTCAGAATATCCTTGTCTCAGCGTCTGCTGGTTCTGGGAAGACCTTTGTCATGGCCGAGCGCATTCTGGATCAGTTAGCGCGTGGTGTCGAAATTTCTCAACTCTTCATCTCAACCTTTACCGTTAAGGCTGCCACAGAGCTTAAAGAACGTTTGGAGAAAAAAATAAGCCAACAAATCCAAGAAAGTAGCGATGTTGACCTCAAACAACACTTGGGTCGCCAGTTGGCAGACCTACCCAACGCTGCCATCGGAACCATGGACTCTTTCACACAAAAATTCCTTGGTAAACACGGTTATCTGCTTGACATTGCACCTAATTTCCGTATTTTACAAAACCAAAGCGAGCAACTCCTTCTAAAAAACGAAGTCTTTCATGAGGTCTTTGAAGCCCATTACCAAGGTAAACAGCAAGAGAGGTTTAGTCATTTGCTGAAAAATTTTGCAGGGCGTGGCAAGGATGAACGTGGGCTGCGCCAGCAAGTCTACAAAATTTATGACTTCCTCCAATCCACCAGTAATCCTCAAAAGTGGCTGAGTGAATCTTTCCTCAAAGGCTTTGAAAAAGCTGATTTTACCAGTGAAAAAGAAAAACTGACTAAGCATATCAAACAAGCCCTTTGGGATTTGGAAAGCTTTTTCCGTTATCATCTGGATAATGATGCCAAGGAGTTTGCAAAGGCTGCTTATTTAGAAAATGTCCAGCTGATTCTGGATGAAATTGGCTCCTTAAATCAAGAGTCCGATAGTCAGGCTTATCAGGTAGTGCTTGCGCGTGTTGTCGCGATCTCTAAGGAGAAAAATGGTCGTGCTCTGACGAATGCCAGTCGTAAGGCTGATTTGAAGCCTATGATCGATGCCTACAATGAAGAGAGAAAGACCCAGTTTGCTAAACTAGGACAACTGTCAGACCAGATAACCATTCTCGACTATCAAGAACGTTATCATGGGGATACTTGGGAACTAGCTAAGACTTTCCAAACCTTCATGAGTGATTTTGTGGAAGCTTATCGTCAGCGTAAACGTCAGGAAAATGCCTTTGAATTCGCTGATATCAGCCATTACACCATTGGGATTTTAGAGAATTTCCCGCAAGTTTGTGAGGCTTATCAGGAGCGCTTCCATGAAGTCATGGTCGATGAGTATCAGGATACCAACCACATTCAAGAACGGATGCTGGAATTGTTGTCTAATGGCCACAATCGCTTTATGGTGGGAGATATCAAGCAATCTATCTATCGTTTCCGTCAGGCAGATCCGCAGATTTTCAATGAGAAATTCCAACGCTATGCACAAAATCCTCAAGAAGGCAAGCTGATTCTCCTCAAAGAAAATTTCCGTAGTAGTTCAGAAGTGCTGTCAGCAACCAATGATGTCTTTGAACGTCTCATGGACCAAGAGGTCGGCGAAATCAACTATGATAACATGCACCAGCTTGTTTTTGCCAATACCAAACTGACTCCTAATACAGACAACAAGGCAGAATTTCTCCTCTATGATAAGGACGACACAGGTGAGGAAGAAGAGGGGCAGGCAGAAACGAAACTAACAGGCGAAATGCGCTTAGTTATCAAGGAGATTCTGAAACTCCATCAGGAGAAAGGTGTTTCCTTTAAAGAAATTGCCCTTTTGACCTCCAGTCGCAGTCGGAATGACCAGATTCTCCTCGCCTTATCTGAGTACGGGATTCCTGTCAAAACCGACGGAGAGCAAAACAATTATCTCCAATCCCTAGAAGTGCAAGTCATGCTAGACACCCTTCGTGTCATTCACAATCCTCTTCAAGACTATGCCTTGGTTGCCCTTATGAAGTCTCCAATGTTTGGTTTTGATGAGGATGAGTTAGCACGTTTGTCCCTTCAGAAAGCAGAGGATAAAATCCTAGAAAATCTCTATGAGAAACTGGTCAATGCTCAAAAACTGGCAAGTAGCCAAAAAGGCTTGATTCATACGGAGTTTGCTGAGAAACTAAAGCAATTCATGGTTATCTTGGCTTCTTGGCGTCTGTATGCCAAAACGCACTCCCTCTATGACTTGATTTGGAGGATTTACAATGACCGTTTTTACTACGATTATGTTGGAGCTTTGCCAAATGGACCTGCTAGACAGGCCAATCTCTATGCTCTAGCATTGAGAGCAGACCAGTTTGAAAAGAGTAATTTCAAAGGCTTGTCACGTTTTATTGGTATGATTAACCAAGTCTTAGAAGCCCAGCACGATCTTGCGAGCGTGGCTGTCGCACCGCCCAAGGATGCAGTAGAGCTCATGACCATTCACAAGAGTAAAGGACTGGAGTTTCCTTACGTCTTTATCCTCAATATGGATCAGGATTTTAACAAGCAAGACAGCATGTCAGAAGTCATTCTCAGCCGAAAAAATGGACTAGGTGTTAAGTATATTGCCAAAATGGAAACAGGAGCAGTAGAAGCTCACTATCCGAAAACCATCAAACTCTCCATTCCTAGCCTGACCTATAGGCAGAATGAAGAGGAATTACAGCTGGCAAGCTATTCAGAGCAGATGCGTCTCCTTTATGTTGCCATGACGAGGGCTGAGAAAAAGCTCTATCTTGTCGGCAAGGGTTCTCGCGAAAAGCTGGAAGCCAAGGAATACCCAGCAGCTAAAAATGGAAAACTAAATAGCAATACTAGACTGCAAGCAAGGAATTTCCAAGATTGGATTTGGGCTATCAGTAAAGTGTTTGCCAAGGATAATCTCAACTTTAGTTATCGTTTTGTTGGTGAAGATCAACTGACTAGAGAAGCCATCGGAGAATTAGAAAACAAGAGCCCTCTCCAAGATAACTCTCAAGCAGACAATCGCCAGTCAGAAACCATTAAGGAAGCTCTTGAAATGCTGAAAGAAGTGGAAGTTTATAATACTCTTCACCGCGCAGCCATTGAACTTCCTAGTGTTCAAACCCCAAGCCAAATCAAGAAATTCTACGAACCTGTTATGGATATGGAAGGTGTAGAGATTGCTAGTCAAGCCCAGTCAGTAGACAAGAAAATTAGCTTTGATTTACCAGATTTTTCAACTAAAGAAAAGATAACAGGAGCTGAGATTGGTAGTGCTACCCACGAACTCATGCAGAGAATTGACCTCAGCCAGCGACCAACGCTTGCTAGCCTGACAGAAACTCTCAAACAGGTTCAAACCAGCCCAGCTGTTAAAGACAAGATTAATCTTGCTAAAATTCTTGCATTCTTTGACACAGAACTTGGTCAGGAAATTCTCGCTAATACCAACCATCTCTATCGCGAGCAACCTTTCTCCATGCTCAAACGAGACCAAAAGAGTCAGGAAGACTTTGTTGTCCGTGGAATACTTGATGGCTATCTGCTTTACGAGGACAAAATTGTTCTGTTCGACTATAAGACAGACCGCTATGATGATCCAAGTCAACTCATAGACCGCTATCGTGGTCAGTTAGCCCTATACGGAGAGGCTTTATCTCGAGCCTATTCGATTGAAAATATTGAGAAGTACTTGATTTTACTCGGTAAAGACGAGGTTCAAGTTGTAAAAGTATAATCTAGAAAGGAGACATCATGACACTTCCAGTTAGAAAATCCCTGCACGATGCGGTTTTACAGGCTTCAAAAGCTGATACTTGGGAACAAGCTACCAAGGAATGGAATGAAGTTTCCTTAATTTTTAACGGTATCGGCCGTAGCAATTGTGTCTGTGGAAATGCTATCAAGTACGCCTACGAACTCTTTAACGGTGTCACAGGTCAACGCCTCTTTCCAATTGGTAGCGACTGTGTTCGTCATTTTCATCGATTGTCTCTTGACCAGCAACTGGAAGAGGAAGAAAAACTGCTCAGAAAGGTTGAAAATCTGACCAGAAAAGCCCAGAAAAAGGAGAAAATCAAGGTTAACAAAAGTGACTTTGACGAGCGACTTCTAAAATGGCTCTGGGAAAAAGGTGTTTTTAAACCCAATCGTGGCAATCAGTTCTCACCTGAAAGAGACTACCAGCTCTTCCTAGAAGTCTTTCAAGGAGGAAGTTGGATCAAGGCAGAACCTAAGAAGAAAGCTCGTATGGAGGAAGTTCTTGAAAAATGTATCAAACCCTTTTTACTTGGAAAGCCAGATGACCAACTCTATCTTGTCAAGTTAGGCAAGGAGAAAATTGACTACGAACAGGAACTGCGTATCAAGGCAGAGAAAGAGCGCAAGAAGAAAGATAAAATCGCCAAGCAATATGCAGACAATCTGGTTCTAGCCATGGGACCAGCAGAGCGTGCTTATCAAGATTACTTTGGATTTACAGAGACCCTGACTCAAGAAGAACGCAAGTGGGAGAAAATTCTTTTTGGTAAAAATCGAACAGAACGGGCTATCAAGGCCAAACAATACCAAAAAGAGCTGGAAAAAGACCAACGAATTGCTAGTCAGGATCCAATTGAAAGAAAGCAGAAGCAGACCTGGCTCCTCAATTCCTATTTTCGTGAGCTTCCTGAAGAAAAATCCCGATTTGCTCGGCTTTTATTAGAATATCGAAAAAGTGGTGAAGTACCCTTTTCAACCGCATACCTGTCAGATCCTCTCATCGACTTTTTCTATAAAATGAAAGCCTTTGAGTTTGAAATCTCACCAGAACAAGTCCGCGATTTTCTAAAAAAAAGCCTTCAGGCAGATCATCTCTCCTCAGCACAGGAAAGCTGGATAGAAGGAATTCTCCTCAACTGCCTCAAACCATTTTTAGAACGATTATTGATATAAGTAACACCTACCGTGGAAATTCCATGGTAGGTTATATTTTATCCAAAAAGAAAATAGGAAATTACAAACCCTGCTCCTTCGTATTTTATATATAAAACAAAGTATGAAAGCGCAACGCAATTTTAAGACTTTTTGGTAAATTAAGAGTATAATTAAAGTGTGTTAGCTTTTTATAAGATAACAAGCTAATATTAAAAAGTTTACCTTACATATTTTTAAATTGTATTTCAAGGAGGAATAATGGAAAAGTATTTTGGTGAAAAACAGCAGCGTTTTTCATTTAGAAAATTATCAGTAGGACTTGTATCTGCAACGATTTCAAGTTTATTTTTTGTGTCTGTATTAGGTAGTTCATCTGTAGAAGCTCAAGAGACTAAAGGTGTTCACTATAAATATGTGACAGATTCAGAGCTATCATCAGAAGAAAAGAATCAGCTCGTTTATGATATTCCGACATACGTGGAGAATGATGATGAGACTTATTATCTTGTTTATAAGTTAAATTCCCAAAATCAACTGGCGGAATTACCAAATACTGGAAGCAAGAATGAGATGCAAGCCCTAGTTGCTGGTGCTAACTTAGCTGCTCTGGGGATTTTAATTTTTGCTGTCTCTAAGAAAAAGGTCAAGAATAAAACGGTATTACATTTAGTATTGGTTGCAGGAATAGGAAATGGTGTCTTAGTTTCAGCTCATGCTTTAGAAAATAATCTCTTACTAAATTACAATACTGACTATGAATTAATCTCAGGAGAAAAATTACCTCTTCCTAAAGACATTTCAGGTTACACATATATTGGATATATCAAAGAGGGAAATATAACTTCTGAATCTAAAGTAAATAATCAAGAGAAATCAGTATCTAGTCCAACAAATCAACAAAAGGTAGATTACAATGTTACACCGAACTTTGTAGACCATCCATCAACAGTACAAGCTATGCAGGAACAAACACCTGTTTCTTCAACTAAGCCGACAGAAGTTCAAGCAGCGTTGCCGGAAACAGTCGTAACAGATAAAGGTGAACCTGAAGTTCAACCAGCTTTACCGGAAGCAGTTGTAACCGACAAAGGCGAACCTGAAGTTCATTCTGCATTACCCGAAGCTGTTGTTACTGAAAAAGGCGAGCCTGCAGTCCAGTCAGATTTACCAGAAGCAGTCGTTACTGACAAAGGCGAACCCGAAGTCCAACCTGCATTGCCAAAAGCAGTTGTAAGCGATAAAGACAAACCAGCAGTTCAACCTACGTTACCTGAATCAGTTGTAACCGATAAAGGCGAGCCTGCAATTCAGCCAGAGTTACCAGAAGCTTTAGTCACGGGAAAAGGCGAACCTGAAGTTCAACCAGTGTTACCCGAAGCGGTAGTAGGTGATAAAGGTGAACCTGAACAGGTAGCTCCACTTCCAGAATACACAGGAGTACAAGCTGGAGCGTTAGTAGAACCAGAGAAAGTAGAATCACCAAGAGAATATACAGGGGTACAAGCTGGAGCAATAGTCGAATCAGAGCAAGTAGCTCCACTTCCAGAATACACAGGAGTACAGTCAGGAGCATTAGTAGAACCAGAGCAAGTAGCTCCACTTCCAGAATACACAGGAGTACAAGCTGGAGCGTTAGTAGAACCAGAACAAGTAACTCCACAACCAGAGTACAAGGGGACTCAGTCTAGTGCCATCGTCGAACCAGAGACCCATGCTTCCTTACCAGAATATACAGGTGAGCAATCGGGAGCTGTTGTAGCCCCTGAGACAGCTGAAAAACCAGAATATACCAGCACCCAGTCTGGAGCAATAGTCGAACCAGAGCAAGTAGCTCCACTTCCAGAATACACAGGAGTACAGGCCGGAGCAATAGCAGAGCCTGAGAAAGTGGAAGCTCCGAGAGAATATACAGGGATACAAGCTGGAACTTTAGTAGAACCAGAAAAAGTCGAAGCACCAAGAGAGTACAAAGGGGTACAAGCTGGAGCAATAGTAGAGCCGGAGAAAGTAGAACCAACTAGAGAGTATTCTGGAAGTATTGAACAGCCAAGTGCAGAAGAGACTAAACCAAATAATGAAAATACTCATACACCAGAAGAAATGAGTATTCAGAAAAAATCTAGTGCATTAATTAATATGACCTTCATTACAGATTCGTCAAGGGGAACTGGAGTGGGTTCAGCTACTTTTATTGCACCAAATGTACTTTTAACAGTAGCTCATAATTTCATTAATAATTCTTCTGATAATACTACAGGTAAGTTCATAGGGGATGAAACCAAAAATACATATGAATGGGTGACTCCTGATGGACAAAAAGGAACATTTACTGCTAAGGATATTCATTTTTATAATCAAAAAGATTATCCAAAAGGATTTATCTATGATCTAGCAGTGATTAAATTACCACAATCTTTAGAAAGAAAACATGTAAATCTAGTAGAAAATTATTCGAAAGTAAATGTTCATGACAAACTAAATGTTCATGGATATCCAGGTGGGGAATATACGCACTTAAAAGATGCTACGGTAGAAATGGAACAAAAATATGCGAATAATACCTACGGTGTTCAATATCAAGGTGGAAAACCTGGTATGAGTGGTGGAGGAATATTTAATGCTAACGGTGAAGTCATTGGTGTACACCAAAATGGTGCTAAGAACCGTTCAGGAGGATTAATATTATCTCCAACACAATTAGACTGGATTAGAAGTATTATAAATGGTAAAGAAATTACTCCGACATATGATGCACTAGAACGTCATAAAGATGAGAAAAAAGACGATGTTAAAGAAGAAGACGTTAATAAGAAATTAGAGCTTAGAAATATATCTTCTGTAGAACTATATTCAAAAGAAGGTGATAAGTATCGTCATGTAACTTCATTAGATTCTGTACCAAATGACCCACAAAATTACTTCATGAAAGTTAAATCAGAGAATTTTAAAGATGTGATGCTACCAGTTACAAGCATTACTAATGCTAGTAAAGATAATAGAGATGTTTATAAAATAGTAGCAAGTGCAAATAATCTGATACATCATGAAAATAATAAAGTACGAGATAATTATACATACTATTTACCTAAAACTCAGCAAAGTGAAACTGGTGTCTATACATCATTTAAAAATTTAGTTGACGCAATGAATAGAGATCCTTATGGAGAGTTTCGTTTAGGTGCAACTATGGATGCTCGTGAAGTTGAACTTCCAGATGGTCAAGAAAGTTATGTAAAAAATGGATTCCATGGAAAATTAATAGGTCAAAATAGTAATAAGTATTATGCTATATACAATCTGAAAAAGCCATTATTTAATACTTTAAGTAATGCTACAGTAGAAAAACTTTCACTAAAAGATGTCAATATTTCAGCAAAATACAATGCTGCGACAATAGCGAAGGAAGCAAATAACAATACTCGTATTGAAAATGTTCATGTTGATGGAGCGATAGCTGGAGAACATGAAATAGGAGGATTAGTATCACAAGTTAATAATTCTACTATTTCTAATAGCAGCTATACTGGTAGAATAACTAATACATATAAAACAGTTGCTAGTTATCAAATCGGAGGGTTAGTAGGTAAACTTTCTGGTTCGAGGGGATTAATAGATAAGTCGTTCGCATCAATAGATTTGGCATCAAACGCAACACGAGGAGATCAGTCTATTGGTGGGATAGTTGGTGCAGTAGAAGATAGTGCACTAATTAGTAATAGTTATGCTGAAGGAAATCTTAATAATGTTCAACGTTTTGCAAACGTTGGTGGAGTAGTTGGTAATCTTTGGGATCCAGTTGGTGAATTAGAAAAATCTGGTCAACTATCAAATGTGCTAAGCGACGTTAATGTAACGAATGGTAATGCTATAGCTGGTAAACATTTTGATAATATGAAAGCAAAACATGTATATAGCAACAAAAATAATAAAGTTGTGAACGTAGTAGCAGAAGATGATGAAATCTTAACTAAGGATTCTGATGTTCAAAGAGGAGAAGTATTAGAAGACGCACAAATTAGAGAGAAAAAAGCTTCTTTTGTATCTAAAAATACTATTAAAACAGAAGACTTTAATTTCTCTTCTAGATATGTAACTGACTATAGAAATCTTGAAAATGCCGTTTCATCAAAAGAAAAAGTATATAAAAATATAGAAAAACTATTACCATTCTATAATAGAGAAACAATAGTTAAGTACGGGAATTTAGTAGAAGCAAGTAGTAATCTTTATAATAAGGAATTATTGTCAGTAGTTCCTATGAAAGATAATGAAGTAATTAGTGATATTAACAAATACAAATCAAGTATAAATAAACTATTACTATATTACGCGGACAATACATCAGAGAAACTTAATGTAAATTATCAAAGTGATTTTTCAAATGTAGCAGAGTATAGAATAGGCGATACAAAATTAATTTACACACCGAATACATTACTTCGCAATTATGATAATATTTTGGAAAAAGTATTACCAGCATTAAATAGTGTAGAATATAAATCAAAGGAAATTAGAAAAGTATTAGATGTTTCAAATGATGTTAGTTTAACAGAACTATATTTAGAAGAACAATTCAATACTACAAAAAATAACTTGAGAGATAGTTTAACGAAACTACTTACTGCAGATGCTGCAATAGCTGAAAATAACAATAAGATAATAGATAATTATGTAATCGAAAAAATTAAAAATAATAAGGAAGCTTTACTTCTAGGATTAACATACTTAGAGCGTTGGTACGACTTCAAATATGGTGATACAAAAGCGAAAGATTTAGTTATATACCACTTGGATTTCTTCGGTAAATCAAATAGTTCAGCGTTAGATAATGTTATCGAACTAGGTAAATCTGGATATAATAATTTACTAGCGAAAAATAATGTTATAACTTATAATGTTTTATTAGCGAAAAATTATAAAACTAATAATTTATTTGATGCATTAGAAAAATATAGACAAGCATTCGTGCCAGATAAAACCAATAACGAGTGGTTTAAAGAACAAACTAAAGCCTATATAGTAGAAGAAAAATCTACTATTAAAGAGGTAAGTGATAAGCAATCAAAAGCAGGTACTCCGCAATCTATAGGAGTATATGATAGATTAACTAGCCCATCTTGGAAATACCCAAGTATGGTCTTGCCGCTATTAACATTACCTGAAAAATCGGTGTTCATTATAGCTAATATTTCGACTATAGGTTTCGGTGCTTATGATAGATATAGAAGTAAAGAACATCCAGCAGGAACAAATTTAAATAACTATGTTGAGACAAAAGCTAGAGAAGCGGCTGCTAGATTCAGAGATCACTATGATTATTGGTATAGAATGCTAGATGATAAAAATAAAGAAAAATTATATAGAAGTGTTCTAGTCTATGATGCATTTAGATTTGGTACAGATGAAAGAGAAGATAAGGATACATACCAAGCTGATTTTGAAACTAATCATCCAGCGATAAAACATTTCTTCGGTCCAGCAGGAAATAATGTTGTTCATAATTCTAATGGAGCCTACGCTACAGGTGATGCATTCTACTATATGGCATATCGTATGCTTGATAAAGATGGTGCGGTAACTTATACACATGAAATGACGCACAACTCAGACAGAGAAATTTATCTAGGAGGATATGGAAGAAGAAATGGACTTGGACCAGAGTTTTATGCTAAAGGATTGTTACAAGCTCCTGATCATCCTGATGATCCTACTATTACGATTAACTCGATATTGAAATATGAAGAAGCAGAAAATCCAACTAGACTTCAGGTGAAAGATCCTACAGAACGATTTAAAAATGCAGAAGACTTGCAAAAATATATGCATAATCTGTTTGATGTAATTTATATGCTAGAATATCTAGAAGGTAATGCAGTTGTTAACTTGGATATTTCTAAGAAAAATGAGTTATTGAGAAGAATAGAAAATAAATTTGAAACAGATCCAGATGGAAGTAAGGTTTATGCAACTAATGTTATTCGTTACTTAAATGATAGTGAACTTAGAAAATTAACTACATTTAATAGTTTAATTGAAAATGATGTCATTACTAGAAGAGGATACGAAAATGGAAATGACAATACTTTTAAACGAAATGGATATTATACAATTAAACTATTCTCACCAATATATTCTGCTCTAAGTAATGATAAAGGAACTCCGGGTGATTTAATGGGTCGTCGTATGGCGTTTGAATTGTTAGCTGCAAAAGGATTTAAAGATGGAATGGTACCATATATTTCTAATCAATTCGCGGAAGAAGCAAAAGCCAATGGTGATGTTATTACATCATATGGTAAAAAAATCGGTAATGTAACTGATGATTTAGTACTTAAGAAAGTGTTTAATAATGAATATAAATCATGGATTGATTTCAAAAAAGCAATGTATAATGAGCGAAAAGCTAAATTTAATAAATTAATGAGCATTAGCTTCATTAACCCAAATGGAAGTTGGTTCAGAAAAGATAGAGTGACAATAAAAAATATAGAAGATCTTCAAAGAATGATAACTACTGCTGTCAATGAAGATGCTGAGGATTATCTTGTGAATATATATCCAGAAAGAAGTAGAGTTCATAAACTTAAACAGGCAATCTTTAAAGCTTATCTCGATCAAACGAATGATTTTAGAAGTTCAATTTTTGAGAATAAAAAATAGTGTTTGCTATTAGGAAATAAAAAGTAAAGGTAGAGGATTACAATTGTCATTATTAAAAAAAGATAGATTTTCCATTCGGAAAATAAAGGGTATTGTTGGTTCGGTATTCTTGGGGAGTCTTTTATTTGCACCGTCAGTTGTTGGTGCATCGACTTATCATTACTTGGATTATAGTAATTTGACACAAACTGAACGTGATCAACTCAAACAAGGTAGACCTGACGAATCAAAAGAATCATATGCTTTGGTTTATGAGAAAGACGCACTACCAAATACTGGTCAATCACAATCTATTATGACTGTATTGGGTTTATTGACCATCGGTAGTCTTGTTGTAGTTATTACAAAAGATAAGAGAAATAAAAAAATAGCTACATTTTTGATTGTAGGGGCGACAGGTTTAGTTGCACTATCAACTGCTTCAGCACTTAATTTGAATGCTAACATCCATGAGTCTGGACGTGATGGTGTGTTGCAAATTTCTGGTTACAGATATGTTGGTTACTTGGAATTTGATGAGAGAACGGTTTCATCGGTTTCGCTAGTTGAACAATCCAAAGTTATGACAGACAAAGGCGAACCCGAAGTTACAACAGCTTTACCAGAAGCTGTTGTAACCGATAAAGGCGAATCGGGAATCCAACCTGAATTACCCGAAGCTGTTGTTACTGAAAAGGTAGAACCAGCAGTTCAACCAGTATTACCAGAAGCTGTCGTGACCGACAAAGGCGAGCCTGCAATTCAGCCAGAGTTACCAGAAGCTTTAGTCACTGAAAAAGGCGAGCCTGCAGTCCAGTCAGATTTACCAGAAGCAGTCGTTACTGACAAAGGCGAACCCGAAGTTCAACCAGCCTTATCAGAAGCAGTTGTAACTGAAAAGGGGGAACCTGAGGTGCAAACAGCTTTACCTGAAGCTGTAGTCACTGAAAAAGGCGAACCTGAAGTTCAACCAATGTTACCAGAAGCTGTAGTCACTGAAAAAGGCGAATCTGAGATTCAACCAGCCTTACCAGAAGCTGTTGTTACTGAAAAAGGGGAACCTGAAGTTCAACCAGAATTGACAGAAGCTGTAGTCACTGAAAAGGGAGAACCTGAAGTTCAACAAGCTTTACCTGAAGCTGTAGTCACTGAAAAAGGCGAACCCGCAGTTCAACCATCGTTATCAGAAGCAGTTGTAACTGAAAAAGGGGAACCTGAAGTTCAACAAGCCTTACCAGAAGCTGTTGTGACTGAAAAAGGCGAACCCGCAGTTCAACCAATGTTACCAGAAGCTGTAGTCACTGAAAAAGGCGAACCTGAGATTCAACCAGCCTTACCAGAAGCTGTTGTGACTGAAAAAGGCGAACCCGCAGTTCAAGCTGAGTTGCCAGAATATACGTCAAAAGTTGCACCAACTTTGACTTTGGATAAGGTAACAGAAGATGCGATGGATCGTTCAGCTAAATTGGATTACACTCTTGAAAATACAGGTAATGCTGAAATCAAGAGCATTATAGCTGAGATTAAAGATGGGGACACTGTTGTTAAGCGAGTTGATTTATCTAAAGAAAAATTGACAGACGCTATTCAAGGTTTGGATTTATTTAAAGATTATAAAATTGCAACAACAATGACTTACAACCGTGGTGAAGGTGATGAAACGTCTAAATTGGATGAAAAACCTTTACGTTTAGAGTTGAAAAAAGTTGAAATTAAAAATATCGCAGCTACTAATTTAGTGAAGGTAAATGATGATGGTACTGAAACACCTAGTGATTTCATGACTGAAAAACCTTCAGATGAAGATGTGAAGAAAATGTACTTAAAAATCACTAGTCGTGATAATAAAGTAACACGTTTAGCAGTTGATAAGATTGAGTTGGTAACTGAAAAAGAAAAAGAACTTTATAAAATTACAGCAACTGCTCAAGATTTGATTCAACATGTGGATCCATCTAAGACTAGAAATGAATACATTCATTACATTGAAAAACCTCGCCCTAAAGATGATAATGTTTACTATAACTTTAAAGATTTAGTAGATGCTATGAATACCGATAAAAATGGTACATTCAAACTTGGTGCAGATTTGAATGCAACGAATGTGCCAACGCCCTTTAAACAATATGTCCCAGGCACGTTTAAGGGACACTTATCAAGTGTTGATGGTAAACAATATACGATTCATAATATTGCCCGTCCCTTATTTGATCGTATTGAAAATGGTTCAGTGAAGAATATTAATTTAGGTAATGTGGATATCAATATGCCTTGGGCTGACGGAATAGCACCTGTTGCTAATATGGTGAAAAATGCAACTGTTGAAGATATTAAAGTCACAGGTAGTGTTATCGCTAATAATAATATTGCAGGAATTGTGAATAAGTTAGACCGTGGAGCAAATATGCGCAATGTTGCATTTATTGGTAAATTACATGCTGGTGGAGATAAGGGGCAAAACCTAGCAGGGATTGTTGGAGAAATTTGGAAGGGTAACCTTGATAAGGCCTTTGTAAATGCCACAATTACTGGTAAACGGGCAAAAGCAGCTGGTATTGTATCTGTTTCAGGTAATGGTATGGATAATTATACTGTTGGAAGAGAAGGTAGTGTACGTCACTCTGTTGCGAAAGGGACGATTGATATTGAAAATCCTGTTGATGTGGGAGGATTCATTAGCACTAACTGGGTCTTGGGAGCTATTGAAGATAATGTTTCCATGATGAAAGTTTCCAAGGGTGAAATCTTCTTTGGTTCACACAATATTGATGATGAAGACGGATATTTCTCTGGAAATCGATTGAATCGTGATTATGTCGTGAAAGATGTTAGTACAGGTCTGTCTTCTTATCAACGCTCAAAACGAATCTCAACGATTTCCCAAGTAGAAGCAGATAAGAAAATTGAATCTTACGGTATCTCAGCAGACAAGTATGAAATCCATGACCCTATTGTTAATACCTTAAACCTCTTAACAAGAAAAGAAGATGAATATAAGTCAACCCAAGACTATAAAGTAGATCGAGATCTAGCTTATCGCAACATTGAAAAGCTTCAACCGTTCTACAACAAAGAGTGGATTGTTAACCAAGGTAACAAACTTGCAGAAGATTCAAACTTAGCTAAGAAGGAAGTCCTTTCTGTTACGGGTATGAAGGATGGTCAATTCGTGACCGATTTATCAGATATTGATCATGTGATGATTCACTATGCAGATAAGACTAAAGAAATCAAAGCTGTTCATCAAAAAGAGTCTAAAGTAGCGCAAGTTCGTGAGTATAGTATCGATGGATTGGGTGACATTGTTTATACACCAAACATGGTTGATAAAAATCGTGATCAATTGATTCAAGACATTAAAGGTAGGTTAGCGACTGTTGAATTAATTTCTCCTGAAGTACGTGCCTTGATGGGTAATCGGGATAGAGCTGAAGAAAATACAGAGGAACGTAAAAACGGTTATATCCGAGACCTTTATCTCGAAGAAAGTTTTGCTGAAACGAAAGCTAATCTTGATAAATTGGTCAAATCTTTGATTGAAAATGCTGACCATCAATTAAATAGTGACGAAGCGGCTATGAAAGCATTTGTTAAAAAAGTGGATGAAAATAAAGCTAAAATCATGATGGCTCTTACTTACCTTAATCGTTACTATGATATCAAGTATGGGGATATGACTATCAAGAACTTGATGATGTTTAAACCTGACTTCTATGGTAAGTCAGTTGACCTTCTTGATTTCTTAATTCGAATTGGATCAAGTGAGCGAAATATCAAGGGCGACAGAACTTTGGATGCTTATCGTGATATGATTGGTGGAACTATTGGTAAGTCTGAATTACATGGCTTCTTAGATTACAATATGCGTCTCTTCACTAACGATACTGATTTAAATGATTGGTTTATCCACTCAGCTAAGAATGTTTATGTTTCAGAACCTCAAACTACAAATCCTGACTTTGTCAATAAACGTCATAGAGTCTTTGATGGTTTAGATAACGGTGTTCATGGACGTATGATTTTACCATTACTCAACTTGAAGAAAGCTCATATGTTCTTAATTTCAACTTACAATACAATGGCTTATAGTTCATTTGAGAAATATGGTAAGTATACAGAAGAATCTCGAAACGAATTTAAGAAAGAGATTGATAATGTTGCGAAAGGTCAACAAACTTACCTTGATTTCTGGTCACGTTTATCATTGCCAAGTGTACGTGACCAATTACTCAAGAGTCAAAATAGGGTTCCGACACCTGTTTGGGATAACCAAAACTATCATAACGTTGAAGGTGTAAATCGTATGGGTTATGATAAGAACAATAAACCAATTGCACCTATTCGTGAATTATATGGACCAACTTGGAAATTCCATAATACCAACTGGAATATGGGAGCTATGGCATCTATTTTCCCAGATCCTAATAATAATGACCAAGTCTATTTCATGGGAACAAATATGATTAGTCCGTTTGGTATTTCAGCCTTTACTCACGAAACAACACACGTTAATGATAGAATGCTTTACTTCGGTGGTCATAGACACCGTCAAGGTACAGACGTCGAAGCCTATGCTCAAGGTATGTTACAAACACCTGATAAATCTACAGGTAATGGTGAATATGGTGCTCTAGGTCTTAACATGGCCTATCATCGTGAAAATGATGGTGACCAATGGTACAATTATAATCCTGATAAGCTTCAAACACGTGATGACATTGACCGCTACATGAAAAACTATAATGAAGCACTAATGATGCTAGATCATCTAGAAGCAGATGCAGTTCTAGAATCAGGGGTACCAGATATTAATACGAAGTGGTTCAAGAAAGTTGACAAGGCAATGCGGACCATTGACAATTTGAATAAGCTCAAAGCGCCGAATCAATGGGATAAAGTTCGTGATTTGAATGAAGAAGAAAAAGCTAAGAAGTTATCAAGCATCAATGATTTAATCGATAATAATTTTATGACAAAACATGGAAATCCAGGGGATGGAATTTATCGTCCAGAGGATTTCACTCCAAACTCAGCTTACGTGAATGTCAATATGATGGCTGGTATTTACGGTGGAAATACGAGTGATGGTGCACCTGGTTCATTATCATTTAAGCATAATGCTTTCCGTATGTGGGGCTATTATGGTTATGAAAATGGCTTTATCAGTTATGTATCCAATAAATACAAAACAGAAGCAGATAAAAACAACCATGGTTTACTAAGCGATAAGCTAATAATTAATAAAGTATCGCAAGGAAACTTTAAAACCCTTGAAGAGTGGAAGAGACATTGGTACGGGGAAATTCTTGTTAAAGCTAAGAAAGGTTTTGAGGCTATCGATATTGATGGAACCCATATTAGCAACTATGATGAGTTACGCACTTTATTTGATAAAGCAGTTCGCAAAGATCTGGAGGGAATGTCAGATCCGAAAATTAAAGATCATTTCAAAAATACAGTGGACTTGAAATCTAAAGTATTCAAAGCCCTACTAAAAAATACAGATGGTTTCTTTAATCCTTTGTTTAAATGAATATAACAAATTGCTACTTAATATGATGTTGGGCAAAAACTAGCTTCAAAATAAAACCACACAGTGATAATTTCAGTTTTATACTCAATTAAGCTGAAAGAAACATTGTGTGGTTTTTGAATGGTTAGCGTTTTATATAATAAATTGAAGTTGGAATAGTACGCTATGATTGCTAAAAAATTTCTAGAAATTAATTTGATTTTCCCAATCAATTTGTTTACATCTTATTTCAATCCACTATACCTAAAAAATCCCAAAAACTCATAAAATTCCACTCTTATACTCAATGAAAATCAAAGAGCAAACTAGAAAGCTAGCCGTAGGTTGCTCAAAGCACTGTTTTGAGGTTGCAGATGGACGTGGTTTGAAGAGATTTTCGAAGAGTATTAGCTCTCCCTAATATGAAGTAATAACTATAAGAGATATTGAATTTCAAAGGATATACTTGAATTAAGCTATGTCTTGAGTAAGACTTCCATAAAATGATAGACTTTAATTTTCATTTAATTTTGAATTAGTATAATCTGGAAACAAAAGCAGACAAAAAATAAGGAAGTCATGATATAATATAAAGTAGATTTCTATGTTATAAAGCAAGAACTGTTTGAACATCATTCATTTTATGTTCAAACGATAGTAAAATAAAATAGGGGCTCTAAACCCTTGCTACGAAAGGAAAAAAACTCAATGGCTACTATTCAATGGTTGGTCTAGAAGAATTAAAATAATAAAACATTGTGAAGTAGAATAAATGCTTAAAACCCTTGAATTTCAAGGGTTTTTGTGAGTACAGATTTTTATTTTTTACATTGTTATAAATGCTTGATTGAGCAATAATCATCAATAAAAACATTTTTTTGGTGTTGAGTTTGGTGTTCAAATATCTATTATGTTACGGAAAGGAATTTCACAATCTTTCCGTTTTTTTATTTTCTGGAGGAAAAATGACAAAAGAATTACAATCATCACGCTATATTGTCATTTCATTTTTAGTACGTGAAATGGGAATTGATATTGTTGAAGCCATCTCTCTTATGGCTGAATTAGAAAAAAATGGCTTGGTTCGATTGGAATCAAGTGGAGATTTAATACTCAAAGAACTTGGAGGAGCGCTATGAAACGAATTACCGCAAATCAATACCAAACTTCAGAACGGTATTACAAATTACCTAAAATTCTTTTTGAGGATGAGAAATATATGGATATGAAACTAGAAGTAAAGGTGGCTTATTCTATTTTAAAAGATCGTTTAGAATTATCTCTCAGTCGTGGTTGGATAGATGAAGAAGGAGCAGTCTATTTAGTATTTTCTAATTCTAAACTGATGAGGCTGTTAGGTTGTTCGAAGTCAAAATTACTGTCCATCAAAAAAACTCTTAAAGAATATGACTTAATTGATGAAGTTCAACAGTCTTCAAGTGAGAAAGGGAGACTAGCTAATAAGATTTATTTAGGGGAGTTGTCTACTACCCCAGTAGGTAATTCAAACAGGCCTAGTGTTAAAAAAAGACTAGGGCAGGTTGAAAATGAAACAGCCCCCGTCTCACATTCAGCCCCTAGTGAGACTGAAGTTAGTGAGACTAAATATAGTGAGACTGATTCTTTATTTATTGAGGATGAGGAGGATAGAAATACTCAACCTATCTTGAAAAGAAAAGTAGAAAAGGTCACAAAATATGATCGAGATTATGTTTGGGGATTGGTACAAGATCAATTTAGACGAGAAGGTTTTTCTGAAACAGCCAGTGAAATAGCTATGACTGATTTTGAGAGAATCTATCAGTATGC
>JAWERV010000022.1:0-34331 GCA_032481955.1 Streptococcus mitis
GTTTCACGATGAATACCTCCTCATAGATTTTGTATTCGTTTAGCCGGCTATAAAGTGATCAGTTACTAAACATACTTTACTATTCTATCTGATTCTTTCACTTTTGTCAATAGCTCAAGGCAAATGTTTTCGAGCTTTTCCTATGAACGTAACTTCTCAAAGTAACTTCCACTTGCCCAACCGAAGTGGAAATTAGTCTAAAACGGATTTTTATGGTGGAATTAAGTGTGAGACGTTTGAGTTAGAAATGAGGCTCACTATGACAAAACATAAACACCTTACCCTTTCAGACCGTAATGATATTCAATTAGGCTTAGAGCGCGGTGAAACCTTCAAAGCTATCGGACAATCCATTCTAAAAGACCCGACCACTGTTTCTAAAGAAGTCAAGCGAAACAAACAAGTCCGAGAGTCTACATGCGATAACCTTACTTGCCCTCTACTCGATAAGGCTCCCTTTGTCTGTAATGGGTGCCCTAAAAGAAGACAAAATTGTGGATTTAAAAAAATCTTCTACCTCGCTAAGCAAGCTCAAAAGCAGTACGAACAAACTCTTGTCGAAGCTCGTGAAGGCACTCCCCTTAATTCCAAGACCTTCTGGGACATGGACAAAGTCATTTCTGATGGTGTTAAAAAGGGACAACACATCTATCATATCCTCAAAACTCATAACCTTGATGTCAGCTCCTCAACTGTCTATCGACATATCCGAAAAGGATACCTATCTATCGCTTCTATTGACCTAGCCAGAGCCGTTAAATTCAAAGAAAGACGGAAAAGTAAGCTACCTTCCATCCCTAAAGAAGCTAAAAAAGGCCGTTCCTATGAGGATTTCCAAAACTATTTAGTCCTTAATCAACTAGACTCTTGGCTGGAAATGGACACCGTTATGGGCAGGATGGGAGGTAAAGTCCTACTCACCTTCAATTTATCTTTCTGTAACTTTATCTTTGCTAGACTTCTGGATAATAAAACTGCCCTTGAGGTTACCAAACACCTCTATGACATCAAGAACACTCTTCACCAAGCTGACAAAGATTTCTTCCAACTTTTTCCTGTCATCCTGACAGATAATGGTGGAGAGTTTGCCAGGGTCGATGATATCGAAATGGATGTGCGAGGAGAGAGTAAACTCTTCTTTTGTGATCCTAATCGCTCTGACCAGAAAGGGAGAATTGAGAAAAATCACACACTAATTCGTGACATTCTACCTAAAGGAACTTCTTTTGACAACTTAACTCAGGAGGACATCAATCTAGTTTGTTCGCATGTTAACAGCGTCAAACGGGCTGCTTTGAATGGAAAGTCAGCCTATGAACTCTTTGCCTTTACTTATGGAGAAGAGATTCCTAAGCTTCTCGGCATTTCTAAAATACCTGCAGAAGACGTCTGTCAGTCTTCAAAATTACTCCAACATAAAATCTAAAAACTAATCTTCAACCCCATTCAAACGTCTCACACTAACTTCCACCATAGCGGAACTTAATCTGAAACGCTTTCAGATGAGGGGATTTTGTGCGCTCTTTTTTTCGATTCATTTTGGCTACAAAAGCAATGAAATCAAGCATGAGTAAAACCAGTAGAACTTACCCTGACACGGATTTCCACTGGTTTTTACGATTTTTATCAGACTAACTTCCACTTGGATTAGCGGTGGAAGTTAGTTTGGGAATTTACCCTTTTCCTATGAAAGCCCTATCTACGATACTGTTTCAAGAAACGAGTCATCTTTTCTTGGATTTGGGCTAGTTCATCAACACGAGGAAGGTAAACGATACGGAAGTGGTCTGGTTCCTGCCAGTTGAAGCCTCGACCATGAACCAAGAGGACCTTTTCCTGTTTCAAGAAATTAAGGACAAACTGCTCATCATCATCGATACGGTACATATTGCGGTCGATTTTAGGGAAGATATAGAGTCCCGCCTTGGGTTTAACCGCAGACAAACCTGGAATATCTTGAATGGCATTGTAAATGAAATTTCTTTGCTCGTAAATTCTTCCACCAGGAAGGAGCAATTCATCAACTGATTGGTGGCCACCCAAGGATGTTTGGACGACCTGTTGGGCCAAAACATTAGAGCAAAGGCGCATATTGGACAGCATATTGAGACCTTCAATATAGCCCTTGACGTGCGTTTTAGGTCCAGACAAGACCATCCACCCCACACGGAAACCAGCAATACGGTGGGATTTTGATAGACCATTCATGCTGACACAGAAGACATCTGGTGCCAAGCTCGCCACAGGCGTATGCACATGTCCATCCATAACCATGCGGTCGTAAATTTCATCCGCAAAGATAATCAAATCATTTTGACGGGCAATCTCAATAATCTCCAACAAGAGTTCCTTAGGATAAAGGGCTCCAGTTGGGTTATTTGGATTGATAAGGACGATTGCCTTGGTATTAGAAGTGATTTTTGACTTGATATCGTCAATATCTGGGTACCATTCTGCAGCTTCATCACAAATATAGTGAACAGCATTTCCCCCAGCTAGGCTGACAGCCGCTGTCCAGAGAGGATAATCTGGCATAGGCACCAAGACCTCATCCCCATTGTCCAAAAGTCCCTGCATGGACATGACAATCAACTCACTGACACCATTTCCAAGGTAGATATCATCAATATCTACGTTTGGGAATTTCTTCAGTTGACAATACTGCATGATAGCTTTACGGGCTGAGAAAATCCCCTTGGAGTCAGAATAACCTTCACTATCACGCGCATTCATAATCAAGTCATGAATGACTTCGTCTGGCGCTGTAAAACCAAATTCTGCTGGATTTCCTGTATTCAGACGTAAAATCTTTTCTCCGTTTGCTCGCATCCGCATGGCTTCTTCCAAAACAGGACCACGGATATCATAAGCAACATGCTCTAACTTACTAGACTTGTTATATTCTTTCATCTTGTTTCCTCAATTCTTCAGGATAGTAACATTATACCACTAGAAAGAGAATGCGACAAGTTTGCTGAAATGTGTTACTAGGTTCGTATAGAAGAAAAACCTCACTAAAAGCGAGGTCAAGACAGGGGAGATAGCAGGTATTTTGCGAAAGTCACATCACATACCAAAAGATAAACCTAGAAAAAGCAAGCCTAAAAAGGAGTCATAAAGAAGATTGAACATGAGGAAAAGCCCCCATATCGTCAAGTAATCCCAACGCCCACTTCGTTTAGCAACTAAGAATAAAAACAGATGATAGAGTATATGAAAGACTAAAAAGCCGATAAAACCTGGATAAAGAAGTGGAATCAGTCTCTCTAATTGCCAGATTATGACAACTTCTACCAAGACTGAAACTAGGATGATTCCATAATAAAGGAAATTTAATTTTTGAAAAGAGTTTTTCATCATTCTCCCTCCCTTCACTTGTTTCCTGCTATCCTTTCTTTTATTTTATCATATATTTATATAGATTTTGAGCGCTAACATTCTTTTAAAAAATACCTTTTTTGCTTTACTTCTATAGTGAAAAGGTTTACAATTATAGTAAGAAAATTTCAGGAGGTTTCATTATGGCACAACGTTACCAAAATATTATGGTCGCAATCGATGGTTCTAAAGAAGCAGACTTGGCTTTTGTCAAGGGAGTTCATTCTGCTCTACGAAACGACGCTAAACTCACCATCGCACATGTCATTGACACACGCGCACTCCAAAGCGTATCCACCTTTGATGCTGAAGTTTACGAAGAACTCCAAATTGACGCTGAAAGTCTGATGAAAGAGTACGAAAAACGTGCTAAAGATGCTGGTGTGGCAGATATTCACATCGTCATTGAAATGGGAAATCCAAAGACCCTCTTGGCACGTACTATTCCAGATGCTGAGGAAGTGGACCTCATCCTCGTTGGCGCAACTGGTCTCAACGCCTTTGAACGCCTCTTGGTCGGTTCTTCATCTGAATACATTCTCCGCCATGCTAAGGTCGATTTGCTGGTTGTGAGAGAACAAGAAAAAACCTTATAGTCACAAAGAAAAGGAGCTCAGCGCTCCTTTTTGTTTACTATTTATACTCTTCGAAAATCTCTTCAAACCACGTCAACGTCGCCTTGCCGTATATATGTTACTGACTTCGTCAGTTTCATCTGCAACCTCAAAACAGTGTTTTGAGCTGACTTCGTCAGTTCTATCTACAACCTCAAAGCAGTGCTTTGAGCAGCCTGCGGCTAGTTTGCTCTTTGATTTTCATTGAGTATTATTTCTCTCTTTATGGCGTTCATAAGCCTTGAGCTGGCGCTGCAGTTCCTTTTTAATAGCAGGTTCTGGAGCATATTTTTCTTCCCAATCATCTGGTTTTAAAATTTTGTGGGTCACTGGATCAAAATGAGCCTTGCCATCTGGGAAAATTTTCCCCATATTGGCCTGATGGACAATGTCAAAAATACGTTCTGGGTCCACCCCCATCAAGACAAAACTACCGTAAGTGAAATAAAGCGTATCAATCAAGGCATCCACCTGCCCTACCAAATCTTGCTGGGCAGGTGTCTTCTTGGCTACTTTCTCTGCCGCCTTATCAAGGGCCTGATGAAGTTGCGATATAGCTTGACCAAAGTCCTCTTCAGAAGGACTGGCTGCTCGAACAAACTCCACCAATTCTTCTATTTTAAAACCAGCTCTGTGGGTTGCACCTTCTAAATCCCAAGCTCGAGGTTCTTCTTGGGTTCGTTCATCCATCATGTGGTGGAAGGTCTTGACCTTATTGAAATGATAGTCACGGCTGACAAAGACTTTTTCTGAAGCCAAAACACCAAAATGTTCCAGGGCCTTATGAATTCCGTCTTGCTGATTGCTAGTGGTAATGTGCTTGGCAACTTCCTTGACACTGCTACTACCATTTCCCATAGCGACCGACATACCGACACCCGCCAGCATTTCTAGGTCGTTATCTGAGTCACCAAAGGCCATGACTTGGTTAAGGTCAAAACCATATTCTTTCCCAACTCGGCGAATACCTTCCAATTTAGAGTTTCCTTGATTGATGACATCCGCAGCAAAAGGATTGCTACGTGTCAATTTCAAATCTTCAAAATCAGCTGCTGCCTTCTCAGATTCTTCTGGCGTCATCAGCATCAAAACTTGGTAGATAGGCTGATTCATCAGGTGAAGCAGGTCTTCTTCCTTTTGGGGAACAACCTTGCTGACCATACGATTAAAGGAATGACTCACCGTCCGAGTTAAAACAGAGGGAACGAAGCGACTGATTCGTTGGGAAAAAGAACCCAAACCAAAGGACATGATTTTAGAACCCAACATGGCATCCTTGGTCCCTAGGGCAATCTCCTTGCCCTCTTTTTTAGCATAAGTAATGAGCTGGCGCAAGTGTAACTTGGAAATAGGGCTCGTGAACAAGACTCTATCTTTAGTAAAGATATACTGGCCATTGTAGGTTACCGCAAAATCCAGATCCAAATCGTCCATCAATTCCTTAACAAAAAAAGGTCCTCGACCTGTCGCTACGCCGACAAGCACCCCTTGTTCTTTGACAATTTTAATCGCGTCCTTAGTGGATTTCAAAACACTCTTGCGATCGTTGACCAAGGTTCCATCGATATCAAAAAAAACAGCTTTGACTTCCATCCTATCCCAATCTCCCCTTTTGTGATACAATGATTATACCACATTTCAGAAAGAGTGAGTAAATCATGCCTAAGAAAATCCTTGTTTTACATACGGGTGGGACTATTTCCATGCAGGCCGATGCTTCTGGCGCTGTTGTGACGAGTTCAGATAATCCCATGAACCATGTATCCAACCCACTTGAAGGAATCCAAGTCCACGCCTTGGACTTGTTTAACCTGCCGAGCCCCCATATCAAACCCAAGCATATGCTGGCCCTCTACCAGAAAATTAAAGAAGAAGCTGATAACTACGATGGAGTGGTGATCACACACGGGACCGATACTTTAGAGGAAACAGCCTATTTCCTTGATACCATGGAAGTTCCCCATATGCCTATCGTTCTAACAGGGGCCATGCGCAGCTCTAACGAACTCGGTAGTGACGGTGTTTATAATTATCTGAGTGCTTTGCGGGTAGCTAGCGATAACAAGGCTGCTGACAAAGGAGTTTTGGTTGTTATGAACGATGAAATCCACGCTGCCAAGTATGTCACCAAAACACATACGACCAACGTCGGCACCTTCCAGACCCCAACACATGGCCCCCTTGGTCTCATCATGAAACAGGAAATACTCTACTTTAAAACAGCTGAACCTCGTGTCCGCTTTGACCTTAATCACATACAAGGCTTAGTCCCTATCATCTCTGCTTATGCTGGTATGACAGATGAGCTGATTGATATGCTGGATTTGGAACAATTGGACGGTTTGATTATCCAAGCCTTCGGAGCTGGTAATATTCCCAAAGAAACGGCTCAAAAATTAGAAAGCCTTCTGAAAAGAGGAATCCCAGTCGCCCTGGTTTCACGATGCTTTAACGGTATCGCAGAACCTGTTTATGCCTACCAAGGTGGGGGCGTACAGTTGCAAAAGGCCGGTATTTTCTTTGTCAAAGAACTTAACGCCCAAAAAGCTCGCCTGAAACTCCTCATTGCCCTCAATGCTGGACTAACAGGACAGGCTTTGAAAGACTATATGGAAGGCTAATTCCCTTCTCTAAAAACAAATCAGGAAATCTTCACGATTCCCTGATTTTTTCTATTTACGTTTTCGTGTTGAACGACGTTCTGTCAAACCATGAGGTAAGAGAACTTCACGTTCTTCCAACTCTTCCTTGTGCATAATCTTAGTCAACATACGCATACTAATAGCTCCAAGATCATAAAGAGGTTGGGCAACAGTGGTCAAGTTTGGACGGGTAAAGCGAGAGACTTGCGAATCATCACTAGTAATAATTTCAAACTCTTCTGGTACTGACACACCCTTATCAGCAAGGCCGTTCAAGACACCTGCTGCCAATTCATCACCTGTTACAACTGCTGCAGTTGCATTTGATGAAATCAAGCGTTCTGCCAAGGCATAGCCGTCTTCATAAGTGTATTTAGATTCAAATACCAATCCTTCGCTATAAGAAATACCTGCTTTTTTCAAGGCTTCCTTGTAGCCAATCAAACGAACCTTACCATTGATGTCATCCACTAATGGACCGCTGACAAAAGCAATGCGCTCATTTTCTTTAGCAAGGTGGGTCACCGCATCAATCGTAGCTTGTTTGTAGTCAATATTGACACTTGGAAGTTGATGTTCTACATCCACTGTCCCAGCAAGAACAACTGGTGTCCGAGAGCGAGAAAACTCTGAACGAATTTTTTCAGTCAAGTGGTACCCCATAAAGATGATACCATCCACTTGCTTAGAAAACAGGGTATTGACCACTGAAACTTCCTTATCATCATCCTCATCACTATTAGCAAGGACGATATTGTACTTGTACATTTCAGCAATATCATCAATCCCTTTAGCAAGTGTTGAGAAATAGCCATTGGTAATATTTGGAATCACGACACCGACAGTGGTTGTCTTTTTACTTGCAAGACCACGCGCCACGGCATTTGGACGGTAATCCAAACGGTCAATCACCTCAAGCACTTTTTTTCGAGTATTCTCTTTTACATTTTTATTGCCATTGACTACACGGCTAACTGTCGCCATTGAAACT
This sequence comes from Streptococcus mitis, assembly GCA_032481955.1. GTDB lineage: Bacteria > Bacillota > Bacilli > Lactobacillales > Streptococcaceae > Streptococcus > Streptococcus mitis_DQ. Next base: position 7,626 of record JAWERV010000022.1, read on the forward strand.
CCTGCTTCACGGGCGACATCATAAATCGTTACTGTATCGTCTGTATTCATTCTATTTCCTTTCTATATCATACCTCACGAAACTCCAAAAAAGAGACGGTATGAAAATTTCGTTTTCATGATTCTACTTATTCCATTCTATCACTATTTGTAAACACTTTCAAGTATTTTTTGAAGATTGTTTGAAAAAAATTTCATAGAAAACTATGTTTATGAAGAAAAAATTACCTTTTCTTGATTTTTAATCCTATTTGCTGTATGATAAGGGAAAAGAAAGGAGGTAGAGATATGGCTTTTACCAATACCCATATGCGGTCGGCTAGTTTTGGCATTGTTACCAGTTTACCTGATGATGTCATTGACTCTTTTTGGTATATTATTGACCACTTCTTAAAAAATGTCTTTGAATTGGAAGAAGAACTCGAGTTTCAATTGCTTAATAACCAAGGAAAAATTACCTTCCACTTTTCAAGTCAACACCTCCCTACAGCTATTGATTTTGACTTTAACCATCCTTTCGACCCTCTTTATCCGCCAAGAGTACTAGTTTTAGACATGGATGGTAGAGAGACTATCCTCCTCCCAGAAGAAAATGACCTATTTTAATACTCAATGAAAATCAAAGAGCAAACTAGGAAGCTAGCCGCAGGCTGCTCAAAACACTGTTTTGAGGTTGCAGATGGAAGCTGACGTGGTTTGAAGAGATTTTCGAAGAGTATAAAAACTCTAGCCTTCAGTTGCAAGTGACTGAAAACTAGAGTTTTTCTATTTTTTCAAAACATTATACAAGTTGCGGATCGGTTGCTTTAAGGTAGGATGGATAAAATGAGGCGCAAGTTCCTGTAAGGACTCAAGGACAAAAAGGCGTTCTGCTATGTAAGGATGGGGCAAAATTAGGTCGTCTGTATAAATGACCTGGTCCTCCACAAAGAGCAAGTCCAAATCAATCAAACGAGGTCCCCAATGCACTTCTCTCACCCGTCCCATCTCTGACTCAATGGCTAACAAGGTCTCTAATAGCACTGGGGCAGGTAACCATGTTTCTACTTCAATCACTTGATTAGCAAAGCTATCCTGCTCCACACCACCCCAAGGCTCCGTCGTCAAGACACTAGACTCTTTGAAAATATGGATGCCACGAGATCGCAGTTTCTCAATGGCTTGTTTCAAGTTTGCTTGTTTATCTCCCATATTGCTTCCTAGGGCGATAAAGGCTCGTTGCTTGCGGCGATGGATTGTTACTGAGCAAGTATCTAGTGGCAAATGCACTGGTGCCCAAGGCTTTTTGAGTTCCAGCTTCATTTCTTGTACAAGAGGATAAGCCTCAAAGGTACGTTCTACCAGTTTGTAGGCTACCGTTTCAATCAAATCCTCAGTGGTTTCCTGAAACCAAGCCGTCCACTGCTGGCACAATTCTCCATAATGGACAGAGGCCGTTAAATCCAAGTCTGTAGCCGCCTTGGTCATATCATAGGATAAGACGGCTGAAACTACAAACTTTTGCCCCAATTCTTTTTCACTGGTAAAGAGTCCGTGATAGGCAAAAATTTCCAAATCTTTAATCTGCAGTTGATCCATAATGATTCCTTTCTAGAAAAATCCGCCCAAAGCGGATTCTTTTTATACTCAATGAAAATCAAAGTGCAAACTAGGAAGCTAGCCGCAGGTTGCTCAAAACACTGTTTTGAGGTTGCAGATGGAAGCTGACGTAGTTTGAAGAGATTTTCGAAGAGTATTATAGTCCCATTAAACGATAAGCCTGATCGCGGAGGTCCTTATCTGTTTCAAATAGACCACGAGCTACTGTCGTCAAGGTTGCTGTGCCTGGTTTTCTGACACCACGCATACTCATACACATATGCTCCGCCTCAATGACAACAAAGGCTCCTTTAGCACCTAGATAGTCCATCAAGGCATCGGCCACTTCGATATTCAAACGTTCTTGAATTTGTGGTTTTTTTGAATAAACTTCAACCGTACGGGCTAGCTTAGACAAACCTGCCACACGTCCATCTGGGATGTAGGCAATGTGCGCTTTCCCATAAAATGGTAAGAAGTGGTGTTCACACATGGTATGGAAAAAAATATCCTTTTCTACCACCATGTTATCATCAATAATCTCAAAGGATTTTGACAAATGTTCCTCCGCTGTTTGACCAAGACCTGAAAAAATCTCTTGGTACATACGGGCCACACGAGCAGGTGTTTCCTGCAAGCCCTCGCGGTTAGCGTCCTCTCCCACAGCCTCAATAATCATTTTTACAGCTGCTTCAATCTTTTGTGTATCCATTCTCGTTCTTCCTCTCCATCAGATAGGCTCTCACTTGGCTCAAGAAATACAAGGAACCTGTGACAATCCTAACTGTTTTTTTCTCTTCTTTTTTATCTGTCAATTTTTGCTCTAGAAAATCCTGCCAACCTTGGTAACTGAGATTTCTAGACTTAGCTGTCTCTTCCAGCACGCTTTCATCAGTCGCCCGACTATCGTCAAAATGTGTCAGGGTAAGCTCGGTATCTGGCATAGTCCCCAGCAAGTCCAACATATCCTCCAAGGCCTTGGTTTTGATACAAGTAAAGAGGATTTCCTTATGATAATCCGCAAAGCGTTCTTGTAAGGTTGCCACTAAAGCCTTGATAGCATGGGGATTGTGAGCCCCATCCAAAATCATCAAGGGCTCTCTAGACACGATTTCCAAACGTCCCGGCCACCTTGTTTCTTCCAAGGCTTGAGAAACCAAGTCATTACTCGCTAGTTCTCGCCCATCTTCTTGACAAAAAGTATCAAGTAAAGCTATGGCCATCCCTGCATTCTCTATCTGGTGCAAACCAAGCAGGCCAGTCTGGAAACGACCTTGTCTGACAGCACTTGCATAGTCAAAAATTTCCCCTGTCACCACACTCTTTTGATGACTGACCTGATAATATCTATCATATCGTATTCTCGGCGCATTTTTAGTTGCCGCAATAGAGTCAATCACAGCTAGCGCTTCTGGAGCAATGCGACCTGTTACCAAGGGAATACCTTGTTTGATAATACCAGCCTTCTGCTCTGCTATGGCCTCCAAGCTGTCCCCAAGTAAGGCTACATGATCCAATCCAATGGTCGTAATTCCTGTCAAAATGGGCTGGCAGACATTGGTACTATCCAAGAGTCCACCCATGCCCACTTCCATGATAACCACATCTACTTGCTCTGAGGCAAAGTAATCATAGGCTATAGCTGTAATTATCTCAAACTCGGTCGTTCCCTGTAAATTAGCGGTCGCTTCTCCCTCCAGCAAAGACTGATAGTCTGCCATGAAGGTTTCGAGTCTAGCCTCTGGGATAGATTCCCCATTGATGCTAATCTGGTCTGTGTAATGAATGAGATAGGGGGAGCTAAAAACACCAACTCTCAGCCCTAGCTTTTCTAGCATATTTTTCAAAAAAGCAATGGTCGAACCCTTGCCATTGGTCCCTCCGATATGGATGACCTTGAGTTTGAGATGGGGATTTCCACGTAAAGCTAATAGTTCCACCATGCGTTCCAAGCCAAAATGCGGTTGATCCGTCCGGTAGTTAGCAATCCACTGATTGTTTTCAATTTCTTTCATCTTATTTATATTGTTTCAAATCTAGATTTTCCGCTTCATCAGCCAGACGAATGGCGGAGGCAATTTCAACTGCCATCCTGTGACTAGCTACATCATGCACGCGCACCACGTCTACACCCTGCCTCGCAGCGATACTAGTTACATGAGCCGAAGCCGTATCTCGATTGCGGAAACCAAGCTCTGTCTCAGGATTGACTTCAAAACCACTTTCTTCAAGGATATTGATGACAAATCGCTTGCGCGACACTCCAAGAAAGATTGGATAACCTTTCTGATGTAGTTTATCCAGGTCTCGTAAAAGAAATAGATTTTCCTTCTTGGTCAGCCCAAAGCCGATTCCTGGATCCAACAGGATATTTTCTTGTGCGATTCCAGCTTGATTTGCTCTCGCTAGTGCTCGTTCAAAGAAAGTCGCCATCAACTCTTCGATTGGCAATCTTTCAAAGTCAGCTAACTCTTCCACTGTAAAAGCTTGCTTAAATCCAAAATGAGGGAATATGAGCGAGCTAGGGTGCTGAGGCCGAGCCATGACTGGATTAAACATGATGACTACTTTCGCACCAGCCTTAGCAACCACATGAGCCATTTTTTCATCGCCCATGAGACCAGTGATATCATTGACTAGATTGGCACCAGCAGCCAAAGCAGCCTCTGCTACCTGACTCTTCCAAGTATCAATAGAGATGAGGACATCACTTTCCTTACGAATAGCTTTGATCACTGGAACAACACGCTGGATTTCCTCTTCTATCTCAACATAACTACTTCCCGGCCGCGGCCGAGTCGATTCTCCGCCGATATCTAGCATACTAGCCCCTTCTGCTATCAATTTACGAGCCTGCTGGAGTGCCTGCTCAAGAGCAAAAAATTGACCACCGTCCGAAAAGGAGTCTGGGGTTACATTGATAATTCCGCAAATAGCTGTCTTTGCATGATTGGCTTTACTTGACATATCGGTCACTCCCTCAAGGCTTTTCATCATATTATTTCTCTATTTTACCATAAAAAGAAAAAAATGGACACGATTGCATTCATCTTTTTCCCAGTAGAAACAAGTAAGCAATTGTCAAAAATCTTAAACAGAAATCCCTAATGTCCGACTCAAAATCACCACGAGAGCCAACAAACAGAAAGCAACCCCATTAACAATCATGTGAAGCAAGATAGACATTTCCAAACGTTGGGTCTTGTAAGCCGTCCAAGACAGAACGATCGACATACCTCCATAAATCAATAAAGAAGGTAAATTACTTGGTTGGTGCAATAAAGCAAAGACAATCGTACCGACTACAAATCCCAAGTTCTCCTTGCCTCGGAAAATCTTTTTAGGAACAATCCCACGGCACAAGATTTCCTCACAAATTGGAGCAAGTAAGGCTAGCAAGAAGAAACTAGAAATCAAAGAACTATTCTGAACCATGTCGTTAATCTGAGCCTGATTCCCTGTTGTCGTCTCATTTGACAGTTGTAACAAGATAGAACCAAGTATATTTGAACAGATAATAACTAAATAACTCAAGCCCAAACGTGCCAAATCCTTAGCTCTAAAAAAAGAAAAATTAAAACTTGCTAACTGCGTTTTACGAGCTCCAAAAATAAATAGTACCAACACTACAATTGAAATACCAGCAACTATCAGTCCTGACTGTAACAGTGGTACTGCATTTAAAGTTAAAATAGCAGTAACCGCTAAAGGAATCTGATATAAAATTGTCGCCAGCAAAAAGACCAAAATCCAGCCTGCACGATTCAACAATTCTTTCCACATACTTTTCTCTTCCATCATTCACCTCCTAGACTTTGTATTAAAAAAAGGGGGAAATCCCCCCTGGGTAATTATTTTATAGGGCCATGCTGATATAGTTAAGGATAAACAAGGCATCCAAAATCCAAATCATGACATGGACATCTTTAGCTTGACCTTTAACAATCTTAGTCAAAGTATAAGTCAAGAAACCAACTGCAATCCCTTGAGTGATAGAGTAGCTGAATCCCATAAAGATAGATGTGAAGAAAGCAGGAACCGCTTCAGACATATCATCCCAATGAATATTTTTCAAGCTAGCCAACATCATAATCCCAACAATAATTAAGATTGGAGCTGTAGCAGCTGTTGGTACGATAGCGAGAAGTGGGCTAAAGAAGCTTGAAATTGCAAAACAGATAGCTACAACCAAGGCTGTCAAACCAGTACGTCCACCTGCACCGATACCCGCAGCAGACTCAACATAAGTCGTTACGTTTGAAGTACCAGCTACCGCACCAATTGTTGTAGCAATTAAATCAGAATAAAGAGCTTTGTCCAATTTAACTGATTCATTGTTCTCACCTTTAGAAGCAATGATTCCAACTTTTTCACCAGTACCAATTAGAGTACCAATTGTATCGAAAATATCTGTTAATGAAAAGGCAAGAATGGCCATAAGAGTCTCAGGTAAGCGAGCTGTATCTGAAATCAAAGCTCCTAAACCTTCTGAACCAAGAGCTGCACCAAAAATTTTCTTCAAATCTTCTACCGCAGCACCCAAGTGATTATTTGAAAAATCAATGCTAGAAATATTAACTAAACCTACTGCAATTGCAAGAACTGTTGTTGTTAAGATAGAAAGGATAATCCCTCCCTTAATCCCTTTGATGACAAAGAAAATAGTAATGGCAAGTCCTGCAAGAGCCACCAAAACAGCTGGGTTATTAAAGTCAACCAATCCTGGAACCGCTGAAGAGTTTGCTGCAATCGTTGCTTGAGCTTTGTCAGCACCTTCTCCTATAACAGTATAGTTACCTGGATCAATCGTAAATTTCAAAAGTCCAGCATTCTTAATCCCTACGTAGGCAAGGAAGACACCGATACCTGCTGAAATAGCTGAACGAAGAGCAGTAGGAATGGATTCAATGATCATTTTGCGTACATTTGTCAAAGTAATAATCAATGAAATAATACCACAAATGAAAACCATAGCCAAGGCTTCTTGCCAAGAATAACCAAGTCCAAAGACAACTGTAAAGGTAAAGAAAGCATTCAGTCCCATACCTGGTGCTTGGGCATATGGTAAGTTAGCATAAAAAGCCATCATAAGAGTTCCTACCACAGAACCAATAATCGTTGCTAGGAAGATACCCTGAGCAGGCATTCCTGTTTGCGAAAGAATTTGTGGGTTTACAAAGAGAATATAGCTCATTGCAAAGAAAGTTGTTAAACCAGCGAGAACCTCTGTACGAACGTCTGTACCGTTCTCTTTTAGTTTAAATAATTTGTCCATTATCAATCTCCTTTTAATTTTTACGAACAATAATAGAATTATATCATTTATCATTCACTTTTTCAATATGTTTGTTTGATTTATTGAAGAAAATGATATAATTTAATTTTTTGTTTCGACTCTGCTTTTCTACCTGCTTTTTGTTATAATAGTAGACATCTTATCTGGAAAGACACTAGAAAGGTTTATATGACGAAAAAAATTATTGCAGTTGACCTGGATGGAACCCTGCTCAACTCAGACAGTCAGATTTCTGACTTTACCAAAGAAACCATTAAAAAAGTTGCTGAAAAAGGGCATCAGATTATTATTACGACAGGTCGCCCTTACCGCATGTCAAAAGATTTCTACCATGAATTAGGCTTAGACACTCCTATGATTAATTTCAACGGCTCCCTTACTCATTTACCAGACCAAATTTGGGACTTCGAAAAGTGTTTGACTGTAGACAAAAAATATCTTTTAGACATGGTTCAACGTTCAGAGGACATTCAAGCCGATTTTATAGCTGGAGAATATCGTAAAAAATTCTACATTACAAATCCTAATGAAGAAATTGCCAATCCCAAACTATTTGGCGTAGAAGCTTTCCGGCCTGAAGACCAATTCAAGCCTGAATTGGTGACCAAGGATCCTAACTGTATCCTCTTGCAGACCAGAGCCAGTGATAAGTATGCCCTGGCAAAAGAAATGAACGCCTTCTACCAGCATCAACTGTCTATTAATACCTGGGGAGGTCCGCTCAATATCCTTGAGTGTACACCCAAAGGAGTTAATAAGGCCTTTGCTTTGGACTACTTACTCAAAGTAATGAATCGTGATAAAATGGATTTGATTGCCTTTGGAGATGAACACAATGATACCGAAATGCTCGCTTTTGCTGGAAAAGGCTATGCAATGAAAAATGCCAATCCTGAGCTACTCCCCTATGCAGATGAGCAAATTTCCTTGACAAATGACCAAGATGGGGTTGCCAAAACCCTGCAAGACTTATTCTTATAATCTATACTGATACTCAATGAAAATCAAAGAGCAAACTAGGAAGCTAGCCGTAGGCAGTACTTGAGTACGGCAAGGCAAAGCTGACGTGGTTTGAAGAGATTTTCGAAGAGTATGACCAGCTTGCAAGCTGGTCTTTGTGTTCTTTTCACAGTCTCATCAACCGGTTAATCGATTGTTCTGTTTTTTTCCTCCAAAACCTTGGAAAAGGCTTCCTTTTGTGATATACTTCACGTATAAATACAAGAGAGCTCGTCACACTCGACTCTGTTGACACAAAATCAATCCAGTCCCGTTGTCCCTGTTCTCGGCCAATATCAAGGAGGATAGCTATGAAAGCTGTTGTTGTAAATCCAGAAAGCACTGGTGTTGCTATTGAGGAAAAAGTACTCCGTCCACTTGAAACTGGGGAAGCACTTGTAGAAATTGAATACTGTGGTGTTTGCCACACTGACCTCCACGTTGCCCATGGCGACTTCGGTCAGGTACCAGGACGTGTCCTAGGTCACGAAGGTGTTGGTATCGTTAAAGAGATTGCTCCAGATGTGAAAAGCCTTAAAGTCGGTGACCGCGTCAGCGTTGCTTGGTTCTTTGAAGGATGTGGCACTTGCGAATACTGTACAACTGGCCGTGAAACCCTTTGCCGTACAGTAAAAAATGCTGGCTACTCAGTAGATGGTGGTATGGCTGAACAATGTATCGTAACTGCAGACTATGCTGTCAAAGTTCCTGACGGACTTGATCCAGCCCAAGCTTCTTCTATCACATGTGCTGGTGTAACAACCTATAAAGCTATTAAAGAGGCCAAAGTTGAACCAGGCCAATGGGTTGTTCTTTACGGCGCTGGTGGACTTGGTAACCTAGCTGTTCAATACGCTAAAAAAGTATTCAATGCTCATGTCATCGCAGTTGATATCAATAACGACAAACTTGCCCTTGCAAAAGAAGTCGGTGCTGACATTGTTATTAACGGCCTCGAAGTTGAAGATGTACCTGGACTCATCAAGGAAAAAACTGATGGAGGGGCTCATTCAGCTGTCGTAACCGCTGTGTCTAAAGTTGCCTTCAACCAGGCTGTTGACTCAGTTCGTGCCGGGGGACGCGTCGTCGCTGTTGGTCTTCCTTCTGAAATGATGGAACTCAGCATCGTCAAAACCGTTCTAGATGGAATCCAAGTTATCGGTTCTCTTGTTGGAACTCGTAAAGACTTGGAAGAAGCCTTCCAATTCGGTGCAGAAGGTTTAGTAGTTCCAGTTGTCCAAAAACGTCCAGTAGAAGATGCTGTGGCAATTTTCGACGAAATGGAAAAAGGTCAAATCCAAGGACGTATGGTACTTGACTTCACCCACTAATTTAATAAAAACCTATTTTAAAAGTTGGAATACGCTTCCAGCTTTTTTATATTAAATTTTTAAAATAAAAAATATTCTCTCCTCAAAAACATTCATATATCAACATTTCAAAATATATGTGTTTTGTTTTAAAAAAAAATTCTATATCAAATAGTTGATTTTTTTATGAAAACGGTTTATACTATTTTAGTCTTAAAGTTTTCTGAAACAATGGGCACAACATTTTATAAGGAGGAATGACAATAATGAGTATCGGAATCATTATTGCGAGCCACGGTGAATTCGCTGCAGGTATTCATCAGTCAGGATCTATGATTTTTGGTGAACAAGAAAAGGTTCAAGTTGTAACCTTTATGCCAAATGAAGGTCCAGATGACCTATATGCTAAATTTAACAACGCTGTGGCTGCATTTGACGCAGAAGATGAGGTGCTAGTTTTGGCTGACCTTTGGAGTGGTTCTCCATTCAACCAAGCTAGCCGCGTGATGGGAGAAAATCCTGATCGTAAGTTTGCCATCATCACAGGACTTAACTTACCGATGTTAATCCAAGCCTATACAGAGCGCCTGATGGACGCCACAGCAGGTGTGGAAAAAGTCGCTGCGAATATTATCAAAGAAGCCAAAGATGGCATCAAAGCTCTTCCAGAAGAGTTAAATCCAGTTGAAGAAGTTGCAAGTGCTGCAGCTGCTCCAGTTGCCCAAGCTGCTATCCCAGAAGGAACTGTTATCGGTGACGGTAAACTGAAAATCAATCTTGCCCGTCTAGACACTCGTTTACTTCACGGTCAGGTTGCAACTGCTTGGACTCCAGATTCAAAAGCAGACCGTATCATCGTTGCTTCAGATAACGTTGCCAACGACGATCTTCGTAAAGAATTGATTAAACAAGCAGCTCCTAACGGAGTGAGAGCCAATGTTGTACCAATCCAAAAATTGATTGAGGTTTCAAAAGATCCACGTTTTGGAGAAACACATGCCCTTATCTTGTTTGAAACACCTCAAGATGCCCTTCGTGCAATTGAAGGCGGCGTGCCAATCAAGACTCTTAACGTAGGTTCTATGGCTCACTCAACAGGTAAAACAATGATTAACAACGTTTTGTCTATGGATAAAGACGACGTTGCAACATTTGAAAAAATGCGTGACCTTGGTGTTGAATTTGACGTACGTAAAGTACCAAACGACACTAAAAAAGATTTGTTTGACTTGATTAACAAAGCCAACGTTCAATAATAGAAAACAATAACTATCGAAGAATTCTAAGAAAATTTTTCACTTTATTATCATTAAAATAGAAAAGGAATAAAACCATGTCAGATATTTCAATTATTTCTGCTGTCTTGGTTGTAGTTGTTGCCTTCCTTGCAGGTCTTGAAGGTATCCTCGACCAATTCCAATTCCATCAACCAATCGTCGCATGTACCCTTATCGGTCTTGCAACTGGTAACCTCGAAGCAGGTGTTATGCTTGGTGGATCACTTCAAATGATCGCCCTTGGTTGGGCAAACATCGGAGCTGCCGTAGCTCCTGACGCTGCTCTTGCATCTGTTGCCGCAGCAATCATCTTGATCAAAGGTGGTAACTTTACTACTGAAGGTATTGCCGTTGCAACAGCAACAGCTATCCCTCTTGCCGTAGCTGGACTTTTCTTGACTATGATTGTTCGTACAATCTCAGTTGGTTTGGTTCACACTGCAGATGCTGCTGCTAAAGAAGGAAATATTGCAGCTGTTGAACGTGCTCACTTTATCGCACTTCTTCTTCAAGGTCTTCGTATTGCTATCCCTGCTGCCTTCCTTATCGCTATCCCTGCTTCTGCCGTTCAAGATGCTCTTAAATTGATGCCAGACTGGTTGAACGGTGGTATGGCTGTCGGTGGTGCTATGGTCGTTGCCGTTGGTTACGCTATGGTTATCAACATGATGGCAACTCGTGAAGTATGGCCATTCTTCGCACTCGGTTTTGCTTTTGCTGCCATTTCTCAATTGACTTTGATTGCCCTTGGTGTAATCGGTGTTGCCCTTGCCTTCATCTACCTTAACCTTTCAAAACAAGGTGGTAACGGTGGCGGAGGAGCTGCGACTTCTAACGATCCAATCGGTGATATCCTAGAAGACTACTAGAAAGGGGAACAATCATGACTGAAAAACTTCAATTATCAAAATCAGATCGTAAAAAAGTTTGGTGGCGTTCACAATTCCTTCAAGGTTCTTGGAACTACGAGCGTATGCAAAACTTGGGTTGGGCTTATTCATTGATCCCAGCTATCAAAAAATTGTACACTACTAAAGAAGACCAAGCTGCTGCTCTTGAGCGTCACCTTGAGTTCTTCAACACTCACCCATACGTAGCTGCTCCAATCATGGGGGTTACTCTTGCACTTGAAGAAGAACGTGCTAACGGTGTTGAAATCGACGACGCTGCTATCCAAGGGGTTAAAATCGGTATGATGGGACCTCTTGCTGGTATCGGTGACCCAGTATTCTGGTTTACAGTTCGTCCTATCCTTGGAGCTCTTGGTGCATCACTTGCTGCATCTGGTAACTTGGTTGGTCCACTTCTCTTCTTCTTCGGATGGAATGCTATCCGTATGGCCTTCCTATGGTACACACAAGAGTTTGGTTACAAGGCTGGATCTGAAATCACTAAAGACATGTCTGGTGGTATCTTGAAAGACATCACTAAAGGTGCTTCTATCCTTGGTATGTTCATCCTTGCTGTTCTTGTACAACGTTGGGTATCTATCAACTTCACTGTTAACCTTCCAGGAAAACAATTAGCTGAAGGTGCCTACATCAATTTCCCAGAAGGACCTGTATCAGGTGCTGAATTGAAAGGTATCCTTGGTCAAGCACTTGGTGGATTAAGCCTAGATAAGATTCAACCACAAACCCTTCAAGGTCAGTTGAACTCATTGATTCCAGGATTGATGGGACTTCTCCTTACTTTCCTTTGCATGTGGTTGCTTAAGAAAAAAGTATCACCTATCTCAATCATCCTTGCACTCTTTGCAGTAGGTATCGCAGCTCGTTTCTTCGGTATCATGTAATCAAGAAATTCAAAAGGAACCAGGTTCTAAACCTGATTCCTTTTTTCTATGTTTTTATTCAGCCAAAGCTCCCATTGGATCCCATGGTGCAAGCACAATTGGTTCTGCTTCGTAAGCAGCTTGTTCTTCGGTTGTTAACAATTCTTTGCGAACAACGATTTGGTAAGTGTATTCGTCCATCCAAGCGTCTGAGGCAACAAAATAACCATCTGTACCGACCTTGTCTCCCCATGAGTTTTCAACCTTCCACTTGGTTGACTTACCATTTTCATCCAAATCAACACCTGTCAAGACCATGGCGTGGGTCATCAAGCTTTCGCTATAGTCCAGACGTCCAGCCTTGTCTTGAGTGAATTGAATGTCCATGCTTGATTCGAAGTCATAAACATCTGTCGCAAGGATTCCAGCTTTGCGGTTGCTGAGCTGACCGACATCTGAACCAAACCAAACAGTCTCACCTGTTTGCATTTGAGCAATCGCCAATTCTTTTAAGCGCTCCATCGGCACGTTGATGTAGCGAACTGCACGGCTACCAACCACATTCCCCAACATCTCAACTGTGTAAGATTTGCCGTAAGGCTTGTCAGCAGTTGGAGCATTGATAACAGAAACGTAATCTTCTAGAGGAAGATTGACATATTTCTTGTAAAATTCCTGTGGTGTGATACCTTTTTCGCTTTGGTAGTTGTTATCTTTATCACGATAAGCAAAGTCAAATTTACGTGGTGGAAGTCCTAAAGACATAGCAAGAAAATTAAAGATTTCTTGTAAGAGGTCTTCTTTCTTAGCTTGAACAGTCGCTTGATCTGCGCCTGAAGCAAGCAAGTCACGCAAGATTTGAGCATCTTGACGAAGCAATTTATTGAGAATGGCATTTAGCTCACGACTGCTACTAGATGAAACAGACTCAGGGTAAACTGACTTAGGCACGACACCATATTTCTCAAAGAGAGAGACTACCATATCCCACTGACCACCGTCTTGTTGAGGTGTTTGAAGTAGGAACTTAACCTTGCGGCTCGTCAAGTCTTGGTCTGCAGTCGCAATGACTTGTTCCAAGAACCAGTTTGATTTCTCATACTTGTCCCAGAAGAAAGTATGGGCTTGTGACAACTCAAAATTTTCCAATTTATATTGAGAGATGAGTTTGTGGCGGAAAGTATTGAGAGCTGCAAACATCCAGCAACGACCAGACGCTTTCTGGTTGGTTACCTTATCCTTGGTCAAATCTAATGAGAAAACAGGTGTGTTGTCTACATGGCTCTGACGACGTTCTAGGGCTGCAAAAATTCCGTTGTGGCTGGCAGCATTTTCAATCGCTTGGTATTTTACATTTGCTTCATAGTTGGCAAATAGTTTATCAGTAAATGATTCTTGAATCGCGTTCATAGATTCCTCCTTTTATTCTACAGTCTATTATAACTCTTTTCACAAAGGAAGCAACTGAAAAACATAAAAGGCAAGGACATTGTCCCTCACCTTTTTCAAATTTATACTCTTCGAAAATCAAATTCAAATTACGTCAACGTCGCCTTGCCGTACTCAAGTACAGCCTGCGGCTAGTTTCCTAGTTTGCTCTTTGATTTTCATTGAGTATTAAACTAAATTAAATAATATTAGCACGGAGAATTTCTAATTCTTCCTTGGTCAAGCGACGCCATTCTCCTCGCTGCAAATTCTCATCTAAAACTAAAGTTCCCATAGTCAAACGTTGCAAGTCTACTACTTCCTTGCCACAGTAGCCCACCATACGCTTGACCTGATGAAACTTCCCTTCTGCAATAGTCACACGGATTTGACTCTGATTCTTTTCTGCATCTGTGGAAAGAATCTCCAGTTTAGCAGGCTGACAAGTAAAGTCTTTGAGAGGAATACCATCAGCAAATATCTCCACATCTTCTTGGGCCATAATTCCCTTGACCTGAGCCAGATAGGTCTTATCCACATGACGCTTGGGTGAAAGAAGAGCATGGGCAAGCTTGCCGTCATTGGTCAAGAGCAAGAGTCCATGCGTATCGATATCCAAGCGTCCTACTGGGAAAACTTCCTTGCTCCGAGCCAAGTCATCCAACAAGTCCAACACCGTTCTGTGTTTAGGATCTTCAGTCGCTGAAATAACCCCTTGGGGCTTGTTCATCATGTAGTAGACAAACTCTTCATACTCCAGTACTTGCCCATCAAAGCGAATCTCATCTCTTTCTTCATCAATCTGCAATTTAGCTGACTTTTCTTTTTTACTATTTACCGTCACGCGCCCAGCCTTGAGCAAGTTTTTGACCTCTGTCCGACTCCCTACAGCGCAGGCAACTAAAAATTTATCTAATCTCATAGAACTATTATATCATACTCAAAAGGAGGCTGGTACAATGACCAACCTCCTTTTCGTTTCATACTCTTCAAAAATCTCTTCAAACCGCGTCAACGTCGCCTTGCCGTATAGATGTTACTGACTTCGTCAGTTCTATCTGCAACCTCAAAACAGTGTTTTGAGCTGACTTCGTCAGTTCTATCTACAACCTCAAAACAGTGCTTTGAGCAACCTGCGGCTAGTTTCCTAGTTTGCTCTTTGATTTTCATTGAGTATCAGATTTAGGAAATTAACTTCCTCGTCTCCAGAAAATCGCTAAGACAATCATGGCACCTAAAATCGCTGGGATAATAGCTGTTCCTGATAAAACTGGCCCCCAAGTCCCAAAAAGAAAGTTACCTATAAAGGCACCAATCCAACCGAGAAACATTTTCCCAAAGCACCCCATTCGTTCTCCACGATTGGTCAAAGCACCTGCCAAGAATCCCACTAGGAGACCAACAAACATACTTCCTATCATCTTGTCTCCTTAATTTGCCCAATCTCCGTTACGGAAGAGTGGTACACGTGTCCCATCCTCACGGATACCATCGATATTCATTTGACTAGACCCAATCATAAAGTCAACGTGCACATCTGAACGGTTAAGCCCCGCAGCTTCAAGCTCCTCTTCGCTCATCTCCGCTCCACCAACAACGCTAGTCGCATAGGCTGCACCGATAGCCAAGTGATTTGACGCATTTTCATCGAAAAGGGTGTTAAAGAAGGTAATGCCTGACTGAGAAATTGGGCTTGGATCTGGTACCAAGGCACATTCACCTAAGGCACACGCACCCGCATTTTCAAAGACAAGGTCTTTCATGACCTGATCACCCTTCTCAGCAGTGATATCAACGATTTGTCCATCCTTAAAGGTCACCTTAATACCTTCAATAATGTTTCCATTATAACTAAGCGGTTTTGTAGAAGTGACATAACCATCTGCACGACGGAAGTCAGGTGCTGTGAAGACTTCTTCTGTCGGCATATTTGGCAAGAACCCTTCGCCCTGTGCATTGATAGCACCAGCTGATTCCCAAACGTGGTTCTTCGGCAAACCAAGTGTCAAATCTGTCCCTGGCGCTGTGTAGTGAAGGGCTGAAAATTGTTCTTTATTAAGCATATCTGCCTTGCTCTTGAGGATAGCTGCATGCTCTTCCCAAGCCTTAACAGGATCTTCTTCATAGACACGGCAAGTTTTGAAAATTTGGTCCCAAAGGAGATCAACTGCTTCTTCGTCGCTCGCAGCATTTGGAAAGACTTTCTTAGCCCACTCAAGTCCAGCAGCGGCCGCTACAGTCCAGCTAACCTTGTTGGATTGAGTTGCGATGCGCATTGGCTTCATAGCAAGTCCCATAGCTTTAGCAGAAGCTGAAAGCTTGTCAGCGTCCACTCCGTTCAAGGCACCCGGATCAGAAGAACGAACTCCAAGACGGCTAGCCTTGTTCTCCAAAAGATAGTTCATCTCAGCAATCTTGTATTCTGGTACATTATCCAGACGCTCCATCGGTGCATGGAGGAACTTCTCACGGTTGATGACATCATCTGTCCACTGAACGATAACCTCATGCGCACCCAAGGCATAAGCTTCTTTGACAATCAAATGCGCCAATTCACGTTGCTCCACATCGATAGAGAGAGCCAAAGTGTGACCAGGTTGCACGTTGATTCCATTTGCAACCAACAATTTCGCGTATTTTTCTAGATTTTCTTTAAAATTTGGTAAAACCATGTTGTTTTCTCTTTTCTATATTTATTTTTCTTTCAAAGCAGAGAATAATCCTGCTAAAGCAATAGCACCTGACAAGAGTGCTGTCGATAGAAGAATTGTCTGATCAGCAAGTTCTAATTGATATTCAAATACCTTCTCAGCCGGCTTGTCTTCCGCGAATATTCTTAGTTTCATCCTGAACCCCTTAAAATAGATTAAAACAAATCACTATGACCGCCTGTCCTAAGCAAGTTTAAAAGCAATTCTTCCTTGTCTACTTTATAGACCAAAAGCCAATCTGGCTGGATATGGCATTCACGAACTCCTTGAAAATACTTGGATGCCGTCAATTGATGATCACGATATTTGGCAGGAAGTTCTTTTTCTTGAACCAGAAAATTCAAAACCTCTTCCAGTAATTCTGCTTTCAAACCACGCTTCATAGCCAACTTAAAATCTTTTTTAAACTGTTTATGATAACGAATCTTAAGCACGCAAGTCCTCCATCAAGTCTGAGACTGATTCAAAAGACTGGCTCATATTACGATTTTGGTCTAAATCCGTTAACACTTGGAGCAACTTCCGATTTTCATCTAGTCTAACATCAAAAGGTAATCCCTGATATTGAATAGCCTGACGAAGGAAAATATTAATAGCCGTTGTCATATCCATTCCCAGATTACTAAACACCTGTTGGGCTTGCTCCTTAACCTCACTATCCAGACGGATGCTCATACTCGTCTTTGACATACTCTCACCCTCTTTCTATAGACTATTTTAACAAAAAAGAAGGCTAATGTAAATCTATTAGATATACATTAGCCTCTTTTAATAGATGATTATCGTTGTTCTGATGACTTATTTTCTATAAAATGATTTACCCTAGTCAAGATCTCTTTTTCCAGTTCTGTTATTTGTTCCGGACCCCAACCATCATCTTTTTTAGAAGTTATCTTTGCCATCATCTGTAATTTTAAACTCTGACGATGGAATATCCCTTCTCTTTCCCATTGCTCTAATTTAGCCTCTGGATAGGAGTTGCCAAACCTGGAGTTCTGACTATCGGTAATAATACAAAGGTTGCCAAAGGAATGTAAAAACTCCGCAGGTAATTGGCTCTCTCCATTATGTCCATTTGGATTCTGAGGATACCAATGCTCTATGGAGCGACGATATGCAAATTTGAAATGATCAAAATTAATATCCTTGTACTCTTTCTCTAATTCTTCACGATTTTTCCATAAAACATAATCTACAAAGTTAAAAGCATAAACAGGAATTGCCCCATATTTTTTGATAGTTTTATCTTCGGTAAACAATCTTTCTTTTGCATATCTCACTGCCATTTTTTCAAGAAATTCCTTAAAATAATCACCAAATTCTTGATTATTTAGTTCTTCAATATGTCTGAATAGAAATTGTAAGATCTCGAATAACCAACGACTATCACGATTAGCAGTAAAGGTCACAGCAAACATGGATTGAAGGAGGATAATATTTTTGTTTAAATTGTCAAAAGTATTGTTTTGATAATTAATTCGAACATATTTCCATCCTCCATTTTCATTTCGTTGATATGTCTCATACTTACCTCGTTTGATTTGCCATTCGGTTTCATTTTCTAATTGGACATTTTTTACGATAAGCGTATCAAATATATGCTTCATAGTCAGAAGTAGTTGCCCAAATTGTTGGACCCATTCTCTATCTCGTCGTTCAATTTCAAAAATTTTCAATAATTTTTTATCATCAAATGTAGTTTCATCATTTCCTTCCATGATGAAAAAAACTTGAAGCAAAAATGTTGGAAAATCAATTACAGTCGTATAATTTGAAATATCTGCTCCATTATTTACTAAGCTACTACTTTCATATTTTGTCTGAGTAATTGCATCTAGTAAACTTCGTTGCTCAATTTTTTTTACTCTTATTTTCTCAAATACACTTTCCAATTTGAAGTTAGTAAATTCTTTACCAAAAATTTTCTCCCCCTCTTCATCAGTATTGTTTGGTCTACTTCGGATTTGAAAAGTTTTTATTACCGGCTTATCAAACTCTGCACAGGCATCCCAAATTCTCGCAAATTTTTGTGCCATTTCTTGATCTTCACCAAATTTAGACATCATTTGTGCCTTAAGAATCTCATGAGCCTCTAGTTGTTCGCCTCGAGAGTTGAAACGTTCGAAATAAAGATTCAAATCTAAATCTTCAGGAAGTATACTCCGAAAAATGATGACCTTTCCAAAAAGATAATTAACGAAAGACTGAGGATTCAATTGGCGCTCTTCTAACACTTTTTTCAATGCGTCTTTAGCATGTCCATAACCTCTAGTCAGCTCATTTTCATCACCCTCTAAAATTTTTTTCTTGGAAAATAAATCTTGAATATTCTTATTTGATTTCTTCCTAGCTGGGAAGGTAAGATTGACAGCTTTCAATCTATCAAAACCAAACTCATGCTTCAAAGCTAAGGCAATCAAATTAAGAGCGGTTGTTCGTTGTTGCCCATCTATGATTTTGAAAATGTCATTCTCTTTATTAACGACTAATGTTCCAATATAATAATTGTCTCTATTTTCTTGAAAAGCATCTGCTACGTCATTCAATAACTGCTCAATTTCATCATAAGTCCAAGCAAAATTTCTCTGATAAAGAGGGATAGCATAGGTATCTTCATTTAACAAACGATTAACTGATAAGCTGATATGTGTTTCTACCATTTATCTTTTTCCTCTTCTATAATCTTGTTCACAGTATAATTTTCAAATAATTCTCTATCTATCTTGATCATGAAATCATTCGGAGTAACAGCATGGGATAAAAGTTGAAATAGCTTTTGAGCCTCTTTTTGTCTAAAACTTCCACCAGCGGCGTATTTCCCTACCGTTGCATCATATATAGCTTTAGACTTAACTCGTGGGTAATAAGACCAAATAAACAGGGTCTCTACTATCTCCTTTGATAGCTCATCTTTTCCAAATCTATCTGCGAAAAGCGAGCAAATATTTAAGAATATATTGTGGCACTTGAGGTAGCGTCCTTTTGAGCTATTATAAATGTTCAACATACCTTCTGGGTAAGCTAGATTTTTTTCTTCCCCTTCAGGTTCATCAGAAAATCCTAACTCTGCATTTAAAAAATCTTTATGTTCTTTAATAGTTCCATGAGCAGATTCAATATACTCAAAAAATTTACTTCCATCAATGATTGGCATAGTAATTGACATGGGGAGATTTTCAATATGACGATACAATTCTAGATATGGAAAGTTCTGATTCAAATCAACGCCTTTAAAATCGTCAATAAAATCCTCTGTAAAACGGAGATAAGATCCATAACGCTTGTTTGTTAATCCTGTCTCTCCTCGCGACCAACGTCTCATACGAAAAAGATGTTTATCAAATAACTCTTTGAGACTTAAATCTTTATCCTCTACAAATTGCTCCCACTTTTCAACAATCTTTTCATCTTCTGAATCTTCCTTGCGAAGATGATAGGCTTTGAGCAAATCATGAGGTTCTAAAGATTTTCCACGATTATTCTGAGAATCAAATAACTGAAAGGCCTCTGATAATCGTTCCTGTGGCATAGTAATCACGGAGACAGAACAATTTTCCAATAAAAAGTTGCAAATGTCTTTTGCCTGATTTTCTCCAACCAATTGAGTCAAATTTTCCCACTCATTATAATTTTCACTCGCATGATAGCAAGATAGCTCTCCAAATACAGCAGCACTCAGCAGTTGCTTAGCACCCTTATAATTCTCTAAATCATCTAATAAATGAAGAAACAAGGAAATAGAAATTAGCCGTTGCTGTCCATCGACAATATCGTATCCATCATTTTCATGTAAGATAACGGAACCAATCTGATATTCCTTTTTCCCCATAGCATCTCGTAAATCATAAAAAAGATTACGAATATGTTTTCTGTTCCATTTATATGGTCTTTGATAAGAAGGAATTCGCAAATCCCCTTCTTTCAGTAGTTCTCCAACCTTTTTAGAAGTAAATTGAATAGTCATTTTATCCTCATCTATATTTATCTATCATTTCTTGAACTGTTTGTTTCATATCTTCTACTAAAATCCGAGGAGACAAAACAGTAACTGCTTCCCCTTGTCCCAGCAACCAGCGTTTAAGCCCCGGTGTATGCTGACTTTCAAACTGAAAATGAGTCCAATCGCCATTTTTCCCAATTATTTTTGCATTTGGAAATTGATCCATCACAATCGTCGGATCGTACAAATACTCGATCTCAATACTGATTTTCTTCCCGATAAAAGCATCCACTCTCTCGTTACGAATATCACCATCTCTAAATTTATCTCGATAAGAAATAGAGGGTTTCTCTATACCACTAAGAGACCATGACTGGATACGGTCTACTCTTAAAGTAATATAAGTGGCATATTTCAACTGGTAAACAACCAGATAGAAATAATGACTATCATAGTAAAGAGAGACTGGCAAAACAGTCTGCCTCTTATAAGATTCAGAATAAGGTTTTTGATAGATAATATCTAGAACCTGTTCATGTAAAATAGATTCTGATAAATTCCAAATTTTCTCTATCCTATTTTGTTGATCTGTTAAGGGAGCATAGTTCAACTTTTCACTGCCAATGATCTGCTCAATTTCTTTCTGATCATCACGGGGAACTAAGTTCAGTAAATTATTTAGTAAGCTAGCAATTTCTGGTCTGTTCAGTGCTCGATTTTCCAATAAAATCTTTGAAATAACGAGAATATCCTTTTTATTAAAAACTGACTTACTTGATAGGCTATACTTATTCGTCTTACGGTTATAAAGCAAATCTCCACTATAACTGGTGTTACTAGATAAAATATCACGGAGTAGCGAAAAATCTCTCTGTATCGTCTTTTCGCTAACCTCAAATTCCTGAGCCAGTTGCTTTTTTCCTAGTGAAGTACCTAACTGTAAACGTAAAAAAATTGTTAGTAGTCTCTCTTGATCATTCATTTGTAATTTCCTTCTACATATTATTCAAACAATATTATTTCTAGTACATTATTATCACTTCTATAGTCTAACTAGCACTTTATATTCAAAACGATTAAAGCAAAATAAACTAGCCCTTAGGTGATTTCAACTGTACCACTATGCCAGATTCGAAGAACTTAACTACGGATTCATCCATATTTTTTAAGTCTTCGGGTAAGCAGTCTGAATATACAATGAAGAGTTTGCTTCTTTTCTTATTCTCTTTGAATTGCTGCATCCAGTATTCCTGTACCCTTTGATCAGCCTCTCCCAAAAGTTGAACTCCCTCTAGAAAAATCAAGTCATACTCTGTATGCTCCATTTGCAGTTTTATCCATTGACTATGTTTAGAAAAAATCAAATTATCTCTCACTCGATAATATCCAAGTGATGCTATTGGAGTAGCAGGTTTTATTTTAGTTAACGTATAAAACAAATGCCATCTGTCAGTCTCTGAAATACCGCAAATGTAAATACATTGAGAATCTTCTTTTAAGTCTATTTGTGGGAATCCAGTCCAATCACTCCCATCATCTTTCAAGCCTTTTTCAAAATTGTAAATTTGCTCTTCAATTGACACGTTAGAATTTAAAATTCCTTGATCCACCATATTATACTCTCTTTTCTATTATTTTTAAGAGAATTATAACAAATCAAGTGGACATATTTTGTCCACTTGATCAAAATAAGCAATTTTTTAAAACAACTCATCAAATAAACTCAACTGGTTATCCTCTGGCATATTGCCGAGAATCCCCATTTCATCCATCTTTTCAACCAAGGTTGATGAGAGTCCACCGCGTTTGCGCAATTCTGTTTTAGAGAGGAATTCTCCCTCTTCACGCGCTCGTACCAGCTGCTTGGCAACGTTCTCTCCCAGACCATCCATTGCTACAAATGGCGGAATGAGGGTATCCCCATCGATGAGGAACTCTGTCGCCTGACTACGGTAGAGATCAAGTTTTCCAAACTTGAAGCCACGCTCCCACATCTCATTGACAATCTCAAGAGTTGTATAGAGATCAATTTCCACATTAGAAGCTTCATTGTTCTTCCGTTTTTCAGCGATTTCTTCCATTCTGCGCTTGATGGCATCCAAGCCCGCACCCATGGTCTTGATATCAAAAGCCTTAGCACGGATTGAGAAGTAAGCACAGTAATAATAAATCGGATGATGAACCTTAAAATAGGCTACACGCAAGGCCATCATAACGTAGGCTGCCGCATGGGCTTTCGGGAACATGTACTTAATTTTCCCACAAGACTCGATATACCACTCTGGTACCTTATTGGCCTTCATGGCTTCGATATAGCCGTTTCTCTCTTCTTCAGAAATCTTGAGCCACAAGCCCTTACGTACGCGTTCCATGATGGTAAAGGCCATCTTAGGTTCCAGACCCGCGTGCATGAGGTAAACCATGATGTCGTCCCGACAACCGATAACGGTTGATAGGTCAGCAATCCCTTGCTTAATCAGATCTTGAGCATTACCCAACCAAACATCGGTACCGTGGGACAATCCAGACAGCTGAAGTAACTCCGCAAAGGTCGTCGGATGGGTCTCGTCTACCATTCCACGTACAAAATTTGTTCCAAACTCAGGAATCCCCAACATCCCCGTAGGTGTTCCGATTTGTTCAGGAGTTACACCTAGCACCTCAGTCCCAGAAAAGAGGGCCATCACGCCTTCGTCATCCATAGGAATTTCATTAGGGTCAATCCCAGACAAGTCCTGAAGTTTTCGAATCATGGTCGGATCATCATGTCCCAGTACATCGAGTTTGAGGACGTTCTCGTCGATATCATGGAAGTTAAAGTGAGTGGTCTGCCATTCAGCCGTCACATCATCCGCTGGATACTGGACAGGCGTAAAGTCGTAAACATCCATGTAGTTCGGAATAACAACGATTCCCCCTGGGTGTTGGCCTGTCGTCCGCTTGACACCCGCAGCTCCTTGAGCGAGGCGTTCTACCTCTGCATCACGATAAAACTTCCCATAGTCCCGCTCGTAACCCTTGACAAAACCATAAGCGGTCTTGGCAGCCACCGTACCAACCGTTCCTGCACGGAAGGCATATTCCTCACCAAAGATATTACGCACATCCAAGTGGGCGCTAGGCTGGTCTTCTCCCGAGAAGTTCAAGTCAATATCGGGAACCTTGTCCCCATCAAAACCAAGGAAGGTTTCAAACGGAATATCCTGTCCGTTTTTACTGAGTCTGTGACCACAGTTTGGACAATCCTTATTGGGCATATCAAAACCTGAACCGTAAGATCCATCCGTGATAAACTCGCTGTACCGGCACTGACCACAGACATAGTGAGGAGATAGAGGATTAACCTCCGTAATCCCAATCATGGTCGCAACGAAACTAGATCCGACAGACCCACGAGAACCAACCAAGTAACCCCGTTCATTGGAACGTTGCACCAGCATCTGCGATGCCAGATAAATCACGGCAAATCCATTCCCCAAAATGGAAGTCAATTCTTTTTCAATCCGCAAATCAACAATATCTGGCAACGGATTTCCATAAATCTCAAAAGCTTTCTTGTAGGTCAATTCAGCGACCGTTTCTTCAGCCTTGTCGATGAAGGGCGTGTACAAGTCACCCTTAACAACCTCAACGGGTTCAAAGATTTCTGCCAAGGCATTAGTGTTTTCAATAACCAATTTCCGAGCTAATTCCTCTCCCAAGAAGGCAAATTCATCCAACATCTCATTAGTCGTTCTAAAATGAGCCTTGGGAAGAGGAGCTGGTTGGGCATGCTCACCGTGACCAATGGTACGGTTAATTATCGCCCCTTGGCCCAAACTACGGACGATAATTTCGCGGTAAATCTCTTCTTCTGGTTCAATATAGTGGACATTTCCCGTAGCCAAAACGGGCTTGCCAAGACGGTCGCCGACCTCTATTAAACTCTTGATAATGGTCTGGAGCTCCTCCATATCCTTGACCTGCTCCTTGGCAATCAATGGTGCATAGATAGCTGGTGGCATGACCTCGATAAAGTCATAATACTTGGCCACCTCAACCGCCGTATCCACACCTTGAGAAACAACTGCATCGAAAACTTCACCCTCTGAGCAAGCTGAACCTAAAATCAAACCTTCCCGATGGGCATCTAGAACTGTTCTCGGAATCCGCGGCACTCCTTCAAAATACTTAGTATTGGACAAAGAAACCAGCTTAAAGATATTTTTTAGACCCACCTGATTCTTGACATAAATCGTCGCATGCTTGATTCGAGCTTTTTTATAAGAGTCTGGACTAATCAAATCAATGTTGAGTTTAGCTAAATCGGTCACACCATGTTTTTCTGCCACCTCTTTGATAAAGATGAAGAGCAGACGACCAGTAGCTTCCGCATCGTAATTGGCCATATGGTGATGTTCCAAGGCCACACCAAAACGCTTGGTCAAAGGCCCCAAACCATGACGTTTATACTCAGGATAGAGGTTTCTAGCAAACTCCAGCGTATCAATAACTGGCTGGCTAATTTTAGGAAGACCATGACGCTCATAGTTGGCATTCATAAAGCCAACGTCAAAGGTCGCATTGTGGGCGACTAGGACCGTATCCTTACAAAATTCTTGGAATTCTTGCAAAACTTGTTCCAGTGGTTTAGCATTTTTGACATGGTCATCTGTAATCCCAGTCAACTCAGTAGTAAAAGCTGACAAGGGATACCCAGGATTGATAAATTCATCAAATTCAGCAATGACATTCCCCTTGTACATCTTAGAGGCCGCAACCTGAATCAAGTCATTATAGATGGCTGATAGACCCGTCGTTTCCACGTCAAAGACCACGTAGGTCGCTTCCGACAAGTCCATCTCCACTTCGTTATAGACGATAGGGACACGATCCTCCACGATATTGGCTTCCATTCCATAGATTAGCTGTATTCCCGCTTTTTTGGCCGCCTTATAGCCGTGTGGGAAGGACTGGACATTCCCATGGTCCGTGATGGCAACCGCCTTGTGTCCCCACTTAGCAGCTGTCGCAACAATCTCCTCTACTTCTGGCAGAGCATCCATGGTCGACATGTTAGTATGAGCGTGAAACTCAACCCGACGCTCGCCTTCTGGCATCAAATCCTTCCGTTCATAATGAACAACTTCCTGTACATCCTGCACGTTCATAGTCAAATCGCGTGTGAAGTTATTCATCTCTACATTCCCACGAACTCGGAGCCAAGAATTTTTCTTGATGAGATCAAACTTCTGGGCCTCTTCCTCGTTCTTTACCCACTTTTGCATCGAAAAACTGGAAGTGTAGTCCGTCATTTTAAAGTTGATCAAAACACGCCCTGTTCTGGTCACTTTTTGCTCTACATCAAAAACAACTCCTTCAAAGACCAGACGATTTTCCTCTGTCGTCACTTCTATCATAGGAGTAATCTCCGCCTTGTCCAGCTTTGGTTTAGCTACAGCTTTTTTCGCCTGAAAATCAAAGGCTGGTTTCTCTTCCGCTGGAGGAGGCGCCATCTGTTCTAGTTGCTCCATAGCACGAAGCGCTTCCTCATTGGCAGCTTGAACAATCTGCTCATTTTCAGCATGAAAGGCCTCTTCCTGCTCTTGGGTCAGGATATCATTCTTCTCGACTTGACAATTAAAAGTTGGAAAACCAAACTTTTCAAGTTGTTTCGCTAAATTAGGAAGATGATTCTTCTTAAAATGTTCCTTATCAATCGCCTCAGTTCCTTCAATGAAGAGTTGGTTCCCCTCTGCACGAACTTGCAAATTTTGATAAAGGGACTTAAAACCTTGACTAGCACATGGCCCCTCAGAGAAAGCCTCCCTATAGTAGGACTGCAAGAGTTGATTTGAAAATTCTTGAGACAGAGTCTTGATTTCGAAAACAGCTTTATTGCCTGTCTTAGAAAATTCTTCGCTCAAACCTTTCTTTAATTCTAAAAAGATTTCAATCGGTAAAATATTAGAAAAGACGAAATGAAACTCCCATACCTTACTAATTTTATGAACCACAACTCGTTCAATATCGGCCTGTGATAAAGCAGGATCCTGCCTCATTTCAGCAGGCATCCCCAATTGATTCATCAAAATTTCAAAACTATTTGACATTCATTTTCCTCACATTATTCTCCTACTATTTTACCATATTTAGAGGTATTTTCTAAAGACAAAAGGAAGCCACTAAGTGACTTCCTTCTAGAGTGAGGACTGATTAGTCTTCACCTTTGTTTTTCTTAATGATTTCTTCTTGTACTGACTTAGGTACATCTTCGTAGTGGTCAAATACCATCATGAATGTACCACGTCCTTGAGATGCAGAACGAAGAACTGTTGCGTAACCGAACATTTCAGCAAGTGGAACGTAAGCACGAACGATTTGGCTGTTACCGTGTGCTTCCATACCATCTACA
>JAWERV010000023.1:0-34165 GCA_032481955.1 Streptococcus mitis
ACATGATTTGTCTAAGAAAAGATTGTACGAAATCGCAAAAGAACTTGGAAAAGAAAGTAAAGAAGTTGTAGCGCGTGCAAAAGAGTTGGGCTTGGATGTGAAAAGCCACTCATCAAGTGTGGAAGAAGCTGTCGCTGCAAAAATCGCTGCCAGCTTTAAGCCTGCAGCTGCTCCAAAGGTAGAGGCAAAACCTGCATCCCCAAAAGCAAGTGCAGAAAAGAAAGCCGAAAAGTCTGAACCAGTAAAACCAGCTGTAGCTAAGGAAGAAGCAAAACCTGCAGCACCAAAAGCAAGTACAGAAAAGAAAGCCGAAAAATCTGAGCCAGCTAAACCAGCTGTAGCCAAGGAAGAGGCAAAACCTGCTGAGCCAGTCGCTCCTAAAACAGAAAAAGTAGCAGCTAAACCGCAAAGCCGTAATTTCAAGGCTGAGCGTGAAGCTCGTGCCAAAGAGCAGGCAGAACGACGCAAGCAAAATAAGGGCAATAACCGTGACCAACAACAAAACGGCAACCGTCAGAAAAACGACGGTCGCAATGGTGGAAAACAAGGTCAAGGCAACCGCGACAATCGTCGCTTTAATGACCAAGCTAAGAAACAGCAAGGTCAGCAAAATCGTGGAAATGAGCGTCGTCAACAAGAGGACAAACGTCCAAATCAAGCGGCTCCACGTATTGACTTTAAAGCCCGTGCAGCAGCCCTCAAAGCAGAGCAAAATGCAGAGTACGCACGTTCAAGTGAGGAACGCTTCAAACAGTATCAGGCTGCTAAAGAAGCCTTGGCTCAAGCTAACAAACGTAAGGAACCAGAGGAAATCTTTGAAGAAGCGGCTAAGTTAGCTGAACAAGCACAGCAAGTTCAAGCAGTGGTTGAAGTCGTCCCTGAGAAAAAAGAACCTGCAGTGGATACACGTCGTAAAAAACAAGCTCGACCAGACAAAAATCGTGACGATTATGATCACGAAGAAGATGGTCCTAGAAAACAACAAAAGAATCGAAGTAGTCAAAATCAAGTGAGAAATCAAAAGAATAGTAACTGGAATAACAACAAGAAGAACAAAAAAGGCAATAACAAGAATAATCGTAATCAGACTCCAAAACCTGTTACAGAGCGTAAATTCCATGAATTGCCAACAGAATTTGAATATACAGATGGTATGACCGTTGCGGAAATCGCAAAACGTATCAAACGTGAACCAGCTGAAATCGTTAAGAAACTTTTCATGATGGGTGTCATGGCCACACAAAACCAATCATTGGATGGAGAAACCATCGAACTCCTCATGGTGGATTATGGTATCGAAGCCAAACAAAAGGTTGAAGTGGATAATGCCGACATCGAACGTTTCTTTGTCGAAGATGGTTATCTCAATGAAGATGAATTGGTTGAGCGTCCACCAGTTGTAACCATCATGGGACACGTTGACCACGGTAAAACAACCCTCCTAGATACCCTTCGTAATTCTCGTGTTGCGACAGGTGAAGCAGGTGGTATCACTCAACATATCGGTGCCTACCAAATCGTTGAAAATGGCAAGAAGATTACCTTCCTTGATACACCTGGACACGCGGCCTTTACATCGATGCGTGCGCGTGGTGCATCTGTTACCGATATTACTATCTTGGTCGTAGCGGCAGATGACGGGGTTATGCCTCAGACAATTGAAGCTATCAACCACTCAAAAGCGGCCAACGTTCCAATCATCGTAGCTATCAACAAGATTGATAAACCAGGTGCTAACCCAGAACGCGTTATCGGTGAATTGGCAGAGCATGGTGTTATGTCAACTGCTTGGGGTGGAGATTCTGAATTTGTTGAAATCTCAGCTAAATTCAACCAAAACATCGAAGAATTGTTGGAAACAGTCCTTCTTGTGGCTGAAATCCAAGAACTCAAGGCAGACCCAACAGTGCGTGCTATCGGTACAGTTATCGAAGCGCGCTTGGATAAAGGAAAAGGTGCGGTCGCAACCCTTCTTGTTCAACAAGGTACCTTGAATGTCCAAGATCCAATCGTTGTCGGAAATACCTTCGGTCGTGTCCGTGCTATGACCAATGACCTTGGTCGTCGCGTTAAGGTGGCTGGACCATCAACACCAGTTTCAATTACAGGTTTGAACGAAGCGCCGATGGCGGGTGACCACTTTGCTGTTTACGAGGATGAAAAATCTGCGCGTGCAGCAGGTGAAGAACGTGCCAAACGTGCCCTTATGAAACAACGTCAAGCTACCCAACGTGTCAGCCTTGAAAACCTCTTTGATACGCTTAAAGCTGGTGAACTCAAGTCAGTTAACGTCATCATCAAGGCCGACGTACAAGGTTCTGTTGAAGCCCTTTCTGCATCACTTCAGAAAATCGATGTGGAAGGTGTTAAAGTTACCATCGTCCACTCAGCAGTCGGTGCCATCAACGAATCTGACGTAACACTTGCGGAAGCTTCAAATGCTTTTATCGTTGGTTTCAACGTACGCCCTACACCACAAGCCCGTCAACAAGCTGAAGCTGACGATGTGGAAATCCGTCTCCACAGCATTATCTACAAGGTTATCGAAGAGATGGAAGAAGCCATGAAAGGGATGCTTGATCCAGAATTTGAAGAAAAAATTATCGGTGAAGCAGTTATTCGTGAAACCTTCAAGGTGTCTAAAGTGGGAACTATCGGTGGATTCATGGTTATCAACGGTAAGGTTACCCGTGACTCTAAAGTCCGTGTTATCCGTGACGGTGTCGTTATCTATGACGGCGAACTCGCAAGCTTGAAACACTACAAAGACGACGTGAAAGAAGTTACAAACGGTCGTGAAGGTGGATTGATGATTGACGGCTACAATGATATCAAGATGGATGATGTGATTGAGGCCTATGTCATGGAAGAAATCAAGAGATAAGATTTTTGCTCCTTTCTTAGGTGGTGAGGGACGCAAGCAAACCGATGGTTTCATTGCTTATTTTTGAGCCTAGGGTCTCAAAAATCCCCTGTGATGGGACTGATAAATCAGTTCCATCACTTTCACCACGGCGAAAGAAGTAGATGATTTCAAATTGAACTTCGTTTCAATTTGAACTGAAAATCAATAAGTTTAGAAATAGCTAGGTCTGCTGGCCTAGCTTTTGGTTCAAAGTAGAGAAAGGAATATCATGGCAAATCATTTCCGTACGGATCGTGTGGGCATGGAAATCAAGCGTGAAGTCAATGAGATTTTGCAAAAGAAAGTCCGTGATCCGCGTGTCCAAGGGGTGACCATCACAGATGTTCAGATGCTAGGTGACTTGTCTGTTGCCAAGGTTTACTACACCATTCTGAGTAACCTTGCTTCAGATAATCAAAAAGCTCAAATCGGGCTTGAAAAAGCAACTGGTACTATCAAACGTGAACTTGGTCGCAATTTGAAATTGTACAAAATCCCAGATTTGACTTTCGTCAAAGACGAGTCCATCGAGTATGGAAACAAGATTGACGAGATGCTACGCAATCTGGATAAGAACTAAAAAGAGGGACAACCCTCTTTTTTGGTGGAGAAAATAGGTGGAATTTGAAATGGAAAAATATTCTTTTAACTAGAATTCTGTATTTTTAAAGGTTAGCTAAATAGAAAATGCTTTTTTTTTTTAGGAAATATGATATGATGATTTCATAAATAAAAGGA
Source organism: Streptococcus mitis (assembly GCA_032481955.1). Classification (GTDB taxonomy): domain Bacteria; phylum Bacillota; class Bacilli; order Lactobacillales; family Streptococcaceae; genus Streptococcus; species Streptococcus mitis_DQ. Next base: position 3,644 of record JAWERV010000023.1, read on the forward strand.
GATTCTATCAATGAATAATATAAAAAAAGTTTGTCGTTTAGCTTTGCTATGTCTTTCCGTTTCTACTCTAGTTGCTTGTAGTTCTCTATCTGAAAAAACAAGTAGCTCTTCTAGTGAGAATCAAACAGAAGCTTCATCTAGTAGTTCTGAAAAGAAAGGGTTGCTTGCCAAAGCAAAAGAAAAACTCAGTTCAGGTGATTTTAACCCACAAGATGTTAGTGATGCGACAATTGAGTCTATAAAAACTTATGAAGATTACTTGATTATGAATGAGAAAATAATCGATAATTACTATACAGAAGCAGACGAAGCCTTTAAAGGAACTGTTTTAGAAGATAGCGCTGCTATCCAAGAACTAAAAGATAGCACTAAAAAAGAGATGGAAGATTTGAAAAAACAATATGGTCCACTCAAGAAAGCACCGATTCAAGGGAAAGAAGAAGTTATTAAGGCTCTAAAAGATTATCGTGATAATCTACATGAGCAAGTGGAGCAGTGGAAAGCTAGTCTTTAATAGGAAGAGTGGAGTTCAATATGGATTATCAATTATTGCCACATGAATACATGGTTATGAATAGTGACCATGTGAGTTTTGGGAAAAATGGTTTGTCTACAGATGAATTAATTTTAACGAATCTACACTTAATATATATCAAAAAAGGTTTATGGGGAGGAAAAAAAGATCAAGTTACCATACCCATTAACCAGATTAAAATTTTTGAAGGGAAACCTCAAGTTTCAGTAACCAAAACCAATGGTGTGAAACGGCTGGAAATTTATTATAATGGCGGACAAGCTATCTTTGCATTTAATAATACTAAGGATACTGACAAGTGGGCTAGAAACATTATTAAATTGATGTCAGGTGATACAGGCAATTTTGAAACCTTGGGAGATAGTAGCTTATTTGGAGCAGATGTTTTGGCAGAAACATTTAAGGATACATTTGACACTTTTAAAGCAGGGCTTGGGATTAAGGATGCAGAGCCAGAAAAGATTTCAACCAAGTGTAGCTTTTGTGGAGCACCTTTGTCAGGTCAAGTGAAGCAAACAGTGAGATGTGCCTATTGTGATATGGAGCAGAGTTTATAAGGGGGCAATTAAATGGGGTTGATAAAAGCAATCACAGATTCTATCGGTGGGACATTTGCAGATCAGTGGAAAGAAATTATCACAGTTCAAGCTTTTGATGAACATACAGCTGTAAGTCCCGGTATTGTTCAAGAAAGTAATAATGGTAGGGGTGTCAATACGAAGGGATCTGTAGGTGTTATTTCCAACGGATCTAAGATTTTTATTCCAGAAAATACTGCTGCCTTTATCTTTAGTCAGTCTGGTATCGAGGAAATTGTTACAGAACCAGGTGGTTATGAATACCAAAATGGTGAGAGCAGTGTTTTTAACGGTGATGGATTTAAAAAGTCACTTTTTGATAATGTTGTTAATCGTGTTGGATTTGGTGGTCAAAGTGATCAGCAAAAACAGATTTGTTTTGTTAATTTGAGAGAAATTCGTGATATTAAATTTGGGACTCGCGGTCCAGTCATGTATAATGATTTGTTTTATGGGACAGATTTAGAAGTACGTGCTTTTGGAACATTTTCTATCCAAATTACAGGTGCTAAGCAATTTATCAGAAACTTTCTTCCTGCCAATGTGACTTATTATACTTTCGACAGTGCTCAAGCTAGATCACAAATAGTAACAGAATTTCTTCAATCTTTTATTGTTGCACTTAATTCTTTGTCAACAACTTATCGTATTTCACAATTACCCTCACAAGCTGCAGTTCTTGCGGAACAGGTATCAAATGATGGACAGTATGCAGGGACTTGGAAAGAACGTTTTGGATTTGAGATTGTAAAAGTTGCCATTGCTAATATTGAGTTCTCACCAGAATCTAAGGAATTGGTTAAACAATTTTCATCAAATAAGATGAATTTAAAAGCTTATGACGATGTATCGCAGAAAGCTTCTAATATTGCAGCACAACAAAAAATTGCATCAGGAGTGGAGCAACATGGTCTAGGTGATGGTGCAGGGATGATATTTGGAATGAATATGGCTCAAAGTTTGGATGAAAAAGCCATGAAACCAAGTTTATCATTAGATGAGCAAATCGAAGCACTTACAAAACTAAAATCTCTTTTAGACGCAGGGATACTATCTCAGGAAGAATTTGATCGAAAGAAAAAAGAAATTATGGATTTATAAGATGAAGCTCGAAAGTTCATAGTTAGTGTGTATTCAAGGGATATTCTAGGTGAAACAACAATAGACTATCGTTCATAGATAGAATATCAAGTTGTAAAGGTAGAGTTGAATATTCGAGTTGTCTCTACAAAGACTATTAAAGTTCTTTAACAAATAAGTTGCTAAGGATTTTGATTTTTTGTCTAAAAGAATAAGGAGTTTTTGAAAATTTTTGAGGGGGATTTGAAACATACTTTAAAAGAGTATGCTATCATAGAATATAACTTACAGAAGTAAAAGGAGTTTGTATATGGCTGAACAAGAGTTGGCTATGCAAGTATTGAAACAAGTGGTGAAACTACCTGTTGTTAAGGTTGATCGTTCGAAATTTTTAGTGGATAAGTTTTCCAAAGAATTGGATCCACAGGACGTTCCTACTTTATTAGAACAAGGCCCAACGTCTCTCTTATCTCAAGAAATATTAGATCGAGTGGCTAATGCCTGTATTAGGGATAATGTTTTATTAGCGAGTGGAACTTCTGTTTTGGCAGGATTACCTGGAGGGATTGCTATGGCAATTACTATTCCAGCTGATGTGGCTCAATTTTATGGTTTCTCTTTGAAATTGGCTCAAGAATTAGGTTATATTTATGGCTATGAGGATTTTTGGGCTTCACGCGAGGAGTTGAGTGAAGATGCTCAAAATACCCTCTTGCTTTATCTAGGCGTCATGTTGGGGGTAAATGGAACCGCTGCCTTGCTACGTGCTGGTGGTATAACAATTGCCAAACAGGTAATGAAAACAGTACCTAATAAAGCGTTAACAAAGACGCTTTGGTACCCTATTTTGAAAAAAGTCTTAAGAATATTTGGTGTGAATCTGACCAAGGGAGGGCTGGCCAAAGGAATGGGGAAATTCATTCCTATCTTGGGTGGTATCATTTCAGGTGGTTTAACCTTTGCAACTATGAAACCAATGGGGGAAAGCTTGCAGAAAGAATTATCCAAGCTAGTCAATTATACTGAAGTTCAATATCAAGAAGATGTTGAAACAATCCGAAAAGAGGCTGAAATCATCGAAGGAGAGTGATATGGGACTCATAAAAATTCTAGCTAAAACTTACGGGAACTACTTTTTGACCATGCAAAGTGTAAAAGTAATGAAAACGATAAAGAAAGATGACCATGCCGTTGTCGGTCTGGGAAAACTTTTTATTGCAGACAAGCTAATGGATACGGCTCGGTGGCTCATCAAGCCAGAGGATAGAAAATGAAATTTTTCTGGGGTCTTCTTGCCATTATTTTTATCAAACCGATTATTGGAATTGTGAAATTCCTGTGGATGATCATCTATTTTGCAATCCAATTGCTGTTTTACAAGCTATTATTTAAAATATTGGATTGGCTCTTTAAACTTATTTAGATGGTAATCCAAGTCGTGGGGAACTAGCAAGTCTTGTACTGCTAGTTTTTTAATCTCTTTCCTTATGGTATAATAAAATAAATAATATCATTTATAAACGATAATGGAGGTCGTCATGGATAATATCATCGATGTGTCAATTCCTGTTGCAGAAGTGGTGGATAAGCATCCAGAAGTCTTGGAAATCCTAGTGGAGCTAGGTTTTAAACCCCTTGCTAATCCCTTGATGCGTAATACTATCGGTCGCAAAGTATCGCTCAAACAGGGTTCTAAGCTAGAAGGAACCCCTATGGACAAGATTGTCCGCACACTGGAAGCGAATGGCTACGAAGTGATTGGATTAGACTAATGGCAGATGAAAGGATTCATGTCCTACGGGATATTTTGTTAGAATTGCATAATGGCGCCTCTCCTGAGTCGGTTCAGGAGCGTTTTGATGCGACCTTTACAGGCGTTTCAGCTATCGAGATTTCTCTCATGGAGCACGAGCTGATGAACTCAGACTCAGGTGTCACCTTTGAAGATGTCATGGAACTCTGTGATGTTCATGCCAATCTTTTTAAAAATGCTGTTAAGGATGTCGAAGTTGCAGATACCGAGCACCCAGGTCACCCAGTTCGGGTATTTAAAGAAGAAAATCTGGCTCTCCGTGCGGCCTTGATTCGCATTCGGAGATTGTTAGATACCTATGAGTCTATGGAAGATGAGGAAATGCTGGCGGAGATGCGTAAGGGTTTGGTGCGTCAGATGGGACTTGTGGGGCAATTTGACATCCATTACCAACGTAAAGAAGAACTCTTCTTTCCTATCATGGAGCGCTATGGACACGATTCACCTCCCAAAGTTATGTGGGGAGTGGATGATCAGATTAGGGAACTCTTTCAAACAGCTTTAGCGACAGCCAAGTCACTACCTGAAGTGTCGATTTCCACTGTAAAAGAAGCTTTTGAAGCCTTTGCGACAGAGTTTGAAAGTATGATTTTCAAGGAAGAGTCCATCCTTCTCATGATTCTCCTTGAGTCCTTTACTCAGGATGACTGGCTTCAGATTGCGGAGGAGAGCGATTCCTACGGATATGCCATCATCCGTCCGTCTGAGAAATGGGTGCCAGAACGGCAGCGTTTTGTTGAGGAAAAGATTGCAGAGGAGCCTATTCAGCTAGATACGGCAGAGGGACAAGTTCAGCAGGTTATCGATACGCCAGAAGGACAGTTTACCATTACCTTTACCCCTAAGGAAAAGGAATCAGCTTTGGACCGCCATAGTCAACAGGCTTTTGGCAATGGCTATCTCTCGGTCGAGCAGGCCAATCTCATCCTCAATCATCTCCCTATGGAGATTACCTTTGTTAATAAGGACGATATTTTCCAGTATTACAATGACAATACGCCAGCTGATGAGATGATTTTCAAACGGACACCTTCCCAAGTCGGACGTAATGTCGAACTTTGCCATCCACCTAAGTACTTGGACAAGGTCAAAACTATCATGAAGGGGCTTCGTGAGGGAAGTAAAGACAAGTATGAAATGTGGTTCAAATCTGAGTCACGAGGCAAGTTTGTCCACATCACCTACGCAGCAGTGCACGATGAAAACGGAGAATTCCAAGGTGTACTGGAATACGTTCAGGACATTCAGCACTACCGTGAGATTGATACGGACTATTTCCGTGGATTAGAATAAGGAGAAAAAATGAGTTACGAACAAGAATTTATGAAGGAATTTGAAACTTGGATCAATACCCAAATCATGATCAACGACATGGCGCACAAGGAAAGTCAAAAAGTTTACGAAGAAGACCAGGACGAGCGTGCCAAAGATGCCATGATTCGCTACGAAAGTCGTTTGGATGCTTATCAGTTCTTGCTTGGTAAGTTTGAAAACTTTAAAGCAGGCAAGGGATTCCATGACTTGCCAGAAGGCTTGTTTGGTGAGCGAAATTATTAAACAAGAAAGGTTCTTGATTTTTCACTAAAATCTTGATAGAATATTTATATTAAATCCTTGTCAGAGCAGGGGTTTTTTATTGAAAGGATTTTATCATGTCAAAGAAACTCAATCGTAAAAAACAATTACGAAATAGCCTCCGTCGCGCAGGTGCCTTTTCAAGTACTGTGACTAAGGTTGTAGAAGAGACAAAAAAAGTCGTGAAACGTGCAGAACAGTCAGCAAGCCAAGCTGGTAAGGCTGTTTCTAAAAAAGTTGAGCAAGCAGTAGAAGCTACCAAAGAGCAAGCTCAAAAAGTAGCCAATTCTGTAGAAGATTTTGCAGCAAACTTGGGTGGACTTCCACTTGATCGTGCCAAAACTTTCTATGATGAAGGAATTAAGTCTGCGTCAGATTTCAAAAACTGGACTGAAAAAGAACTCCTTGCCTTGAAAGGAATCGGCCCAGCCACCATCAAGAAATTGAAGGAAAATGGAATCAAGTTCAAGTAATATTTCTTGTCCCTTGCAATTCCAAGAAAAACTTGCTACAATAGAGCCATTAGAGGTGTTTTGAATCCCGCATTTTACAGAAAGTGGCGGTGCTGAGAAGTCCACAAATGTGTCAAAACTAGTTGCTAATGGATGAAAAATTGAAATAAAAGTGTCTTTTTGTTTTAAAGACGAGAGTTGCGGGCAACTGCCCGAAATTGGGTGGTACCGCGGATAAATACATTCGTCCCTGTCATGTAGATGGCAGGGCTTTTCTTTTGCGTCTTAGTCAAAGGAGGTTGTTATGAAACAATCATTTAAAACTAATAAACTATACTATGGCTTTCCTGTTTTTATTTTAGGATATCAAGATCAGAATTTTGGATATAACATCACGACCTGTAGTTCCTCTTATAGTCTAGGAGATTGGATTGTGGTTGGAGTCGTTGCGAGAGAGAATGTCGCAGAGCAAATTAAACATTATCAAAAATTTACTGTGAATATCCCTGATGAAAATCTCATGCTCGAGATGGAGCAGGCTGGTTTTATCAGTCATCAGGAGAAATTGGAACGTTTGGGAGTGCATTATGAAATTTCTGAACGAACTCAGGCACCGATTTTAGAGGATTGTCCAGTCGTTTTGGATTGTCAGGTAGATAGGATTGTTGAGGAAGAGGGAATTTGTCATATTTTCGCTAAGATTGTTGAGCGACTTGTTGACCCAGAACTTTTGGATGAAAAGGGGCATTTTAAAAATAAACTGTTTGCCCCAACCTATTTCATGGGAGATGGTTATCAGCGCGTTTATCGCTATCTGGACAAGCGTGTAGATATGAAAGGCAGTTTCATCAAAAAAGCGAGGAAGAAGGATGCCAAAAGCTGAATTACCAGAACGATTGGAAACAGAATGTCTCGTTTTACGAGTCCGCACCGTGGCGGATGCTGAGGATATCTTTGACTATGCTAGTTTGCCAGAGGTCGCCTATCCAGCAGGCTTTCCTCCAGTCAAGACCTTGGAAGATGAGGTTTACTATCTAGAGCATATCCTTCCCGAACGCAATCAAAAGGAAAATCTTCCAGCAGGCTATGGGATTGTCGTCAAAGGAACCGATAAAGTCATCGGCTCTGTTGATTTCAACCATCGGCACGAAGACGATGTACTGGAGATTGGCTATACCTTGCACCCAGACTATTGGGGACGCGGTTATGTACCAGAAGCAGCGCGTACTTTGATTGACTTAGGATTTAAAGAACTGGGGCTTCATAAGATTGAGCTGACTTGCTTTGGTTACAATATCCAAAGTCAACGAGTTGCAGAGAAGCTTGGATTTACCCTCGAAGCTCGAATAAGAGACAGAAAGGATGTTCAAGGAAGCCGCTGTGACAGTCTGATATATGGTTTGCTGAGAAGTGAGTGGGAGGTAATTTGATGCATCTTTTCATCATTGGTGCTCCGGCTTCTGGAAAAATGACCATTGCTCAAGAACTATCTCGACTGACGGATTCTACCCTCTTTTATAACCATCAAGCCATCGATTTTGCACTAGAAATCTATCAGGACTTTACAGAGGAAATGTGGGAATTTGTTCGTGGAATCACCTTTTCTTTCCTTGGAGCAAGTGCAAGAAATCAGCGATCAGTAATTTTAACTGACGTAATTGATTTTTCAAATCAGTACCAGCTGCTGTATTTGAAGCAAATTCAAGGTTTGTTGAATGACTATCATCAAGAGATTCTTTTTGTTGAGTTGGAAACAAGTCTTGAAGAGCGCATACGTCGAAATCGAACGGAGAATCGATTAAAGCACAAACCCTTAAAACGACATATTGAGGTATCTGAAAGAGAAATTTTGGAGACTACTGAAACACTTCAATTAAATTCCCAACATCAACCGAATGAGTTGCACCACTATCTTAAAATAAATAATACGAATCTGTCTGCAGAAGAAGTTGCTAAGCAGATTCAAGATAAAATGAACAAAATAGAGAAAGGACAAACACATGTCTAAAGAACTTTCACCTAAATACAATCCAGCCGAAGTTGAGGCTGGTCGTTACCAAAAATGGCTTGATGCGGATGTTTTCAAGCCTTCAGGCGATCAAAAGGCTAAGCCTTATTCAATCGTGATTCCGCCACCAAACGTAACTGGTAAACTTCACCTTGGTCACGCTTGGGATACGACTTTGCAGGATATTATAATCCGTCAAAAACGCATGCAAGGTTTTGATACCCTTTGGCTTCCTGGTATGGACCACGCTGGTATTGCCACTCAAGCTAAGGTTGAGGAGCGCTTACGTGGTGAGGGCATTAGCCGTTATGACCTCGGTCGTGAAAAATTCCTAGATAAAGTCTGGGAATGGAAAGACGAATATGCCACTACTATCAAGGAACAATGGGGCAAGATGGGGCTCTCTGTAGACTATTCTCGTGAGCGTTTCACTCTTGACGAAGGTTTGTCAAAAGCTGTTCGTAAGGTCTTTGTGGACCTTTATAAGAAAGGCTGGATTTACCGTGGTGAATTTATTATCAACTGGGACCCAGCAGCTCGCACAGCTCTTTCTGATATTGAAGTTATCCACAAGGATGTCGAAGGTGCCTTCTACCATATGAACTACATGCTGGAAGATGGCTCACGCGCCCTTGAAGTTGCGACAACTCGTCCTGAGACCATGTTTGGGGACGTTGCCGTTGCGGTCAATCCAGAAGACCCACGCTACAAGGACCTGATTGGCAAAAATGTCATCCTTCCAATCGCTAATAAACTCATCCCAATCGTTGCGGATGAACACGCCGACCCTGAGTTTGGTACTGGTGTCGTGAAAATCACACCTGCCCACGATCCAAACGACTTCTTGGTTGGTCAACGCCACAACTTGCCGCAAGTCAACGTCATGAACGACGACGGTACTATGAATGACTTGGCCTTCGAATTTGCAGGCATGGACCGTTTTGAAGCTCGTAAGGCAGTCGTTGCCAAGTTGGAAGAAATCGGTGCCCTCGTTAAAATCGAAAAACGTGTTCACAGTGTTGGTCACTCAGAGCGTACAGGTGTAGTGGTTGAACCACGCTTGTCTACTCAATGGTTCGTTAAGATGGATCAATTGGCGAAAAATGCTATTGCCAATCAAGACACAGAGGACAAAGTTGAATTCTACCCTCCACGTTTCAACGATACCTTCCTTCAATGGATGGAAAATGTTCACGACTGGGTTATCTCTCGTCAGCTCTGGTGGGGTCACCAAATTCCTGCTTGGTACAATGCTGATGGTGAAATGTACGTCGGCGAAGAAGCTCCAGAAGGTGACGGTTGGACTCAGGACGAAGATGTTTTGGATACGTGGTTCAGTTCTGCTCTTTGGCCATTCTCAACCATGGGCTGGCCTGATGTCGACTCAGCAGACTTCAAACGTTATTATCCAACATCAACTTTGGTGACTGGTTATGATATTATCCCGTTCTGGGTATCTCGAATGATTTTCCAAGGTTTGGAATTTACTGGCAAGTCGCCATTCAAAAATGCCTTGATTCATGGTCTCATTCGTGATGAGCAAGGACGCAAGATGTCGAAATCTCTTGGTAACGGGATTGATCCAATGGATGTTATTGATAAGTACGGAACAGATAGCCTTCGTTGGTTCCTTTCAAATGGTTCTGCACCAGGTCAAGACGTGCGCTTCTCTTACGAGAAAATGGATGCTTCATGGAACTTCATTAACAAGATCTGGAACATCTCTCGCTACATCCTCATGAACAATGAAGGTTTGACCCTTGAGCAAGCTACTGTCAATGTGGAAAAAGTTGTCAACAAGGAAGCTGGAAATGTCACAGACCGCTGGATTCTCCACAACCTCAATGAAACCATCGGAAAAGCGACTGCCAACTTTGATAAGTTTGAATTTGGTGTGGCTGGACATATCCTCTACAACTTCATCTGGGACGAGTTTGCGGACTGGTACGTTGAATTGACCAAGGAAGTCCTTTATAGCGACAACGAAGAAGAGAAAGTCATCACACGTTCTGTTCTCCTTTACACTTTGGACAAGATCCTTCGTCTCCTCCACCCAATCATGCCATTCGTGACAGAGGAAATCTTTGGACAAATTTCAGAAGGCTCTATTGTTACAGCGGAATACCCAACTGTCAATCCAGCCTTTGAAGACCTTGTTGCCCACACTGGTGTGGAAAGCCTTAAAGACTTGATCCGTGCCGTTCGTAATGCGCGTGCGGAAGTAAACGTAGCACCAAGCAAGCCAATCACCATCCTTGTTAAGACAAGCGATAGTGACTTGGAAACCTTCTTTAACAGCAATGTTAACTACATCAAACGCTTCACAAATCCAGAACACTTGGAAATCGCATCAACCATCCCTGCGCCTGAACTGGCTATGTCAAGCGTCATCACAGGAGCAGAAATCTACCTGCCACTGGCAGACCTACTCAATGTCGAAGAAGAACTGGCTCGTCTCGACAAGGAACTTGCTAAATGGCAAAAAGAACTGGACATGGTTGGCAAGAAGCTCTCTAACGAACGCTTCGTAGCCAACGCCAAACCAGAAGTCGTCCAAAAAGAACGCGACAAACAAGCCGACTACCAAGCGAAATACGACGCGACCGTCGCACGTATTGATGAGATGAAGAAGTTGGTGAAATAAACTATAAACCTCGGCAATTTGCTGGGGTTTTTGGTATAATAATAGAAAAATGCTTGAGGTAAAACTTATGAAAATAAAAGACGGAAAATTATTATATCATTTAACTCATATTGACAATTTAGACAGTATTATTGAAAATGGTTTGCTATCTAGAAATCAAGTGATTCAGAGAGGGTTGTTAAATCAAGATATAGCCAATCACGATATTCTAGAAAGTCGTCAACTCAATTACTTAGATGATTACCTATTATTTCATTTCTATCCCAATACAGCATTCGATAATGCTGTTCGGGGTGAATATGGTGCAGAAAATTTTGTATATATAACTGTTTATAGAACATACGCGGAAGAAAATAGATTTCAAATAGTTCCACGGCACCCGTTGAATGGTGAGTTTGAGCTTTGTGGTTATAACGAAGGAATGAATAGAATTGATTGGGAAACTATGGAGCAGAAAATGAACGAGATTGATCCCATTAATCAAGGTTATGCGAAGGAGGTTAAAATGGCTGAGTGCATAAGTAGTGAGCCTGTTTTACCACAAAATTTTGCTTATATTTATTGTAATGAAAATAATGTTGAATATTTAAAGACTAGGTACCCAATGCTAGCTGATAAAATTCAAAGAGGGATCTGGTTAAATGATGATTAAATATACACAAGGAGATATCTTCGATTCCAAATGTCAAGCTATTATAAATACAGTTAATTGTGAAGGTAAAATGGGAAAAGGATTAGCTTATCAGTTTAAGAAGAAATTCCCTGAAATGGAACAAGACTACGTTAAAGTTTGTGAACACGGGGAATTGTATCCTGGGAAATTACACATTTATCAAGAAAATAAATTTTTAATAATCAATTTCCCGACAAAGAATAAGTGGCGTGAAAAATCTAAGATAGAATATATCATTAATGGTCTGAAAAAATTAAAAGAAGAGATCGTTAAAAGAGACATTAAGTCAGTTGCAATTCCTCCTTTAGGAGCTGGGAATGGTGGTTTAAACTGGAATGAAGTAAAATCTGAAATAAACAGAGAATTGCTTGATATGGAAAATGTTATTTTTGAAGTATATGAGCCATCAACCAACAGTAATAAAAAAGGGAAAGAACCTAGGGTTGATTTTGATGTACTTCTCTTAGCACATATTTGTAATAATTTAAAAAAAGTTAATTCAAGCAATTTAAAATTAATGGTGAAGTTATTATCAATATTTTCCCATGAAAATCTGAAAATTACTGATTTAAAAAGTAGTACTAAAGCAATGAGAGATTTTAAAGAATTCTATTCTTTAAAAAATTATTCAGAAATATATAAACTAATAAATTCGAAGTTGATTAGTAATTCAATTGAATTGAAAAAAAGAAAATGGGAAAATGTAGATATCTTAATAGAACTAGTTAATGATTATCCTGAATATATAAGCGATATCATTAATTTTCTTTACAAGATACAAAACAAATCAATTATTGATAATAAAAATACAAATGAAATTAAAGAGATATTGATAAAGAATCAGTTGCTCTCTATTAACTTACTAGAAGAATTAGAAATTAATTATTTTTAATGATTTGTACGAATAAAGTTTAAAATAACTAATATTTTAGAAAGCAGGTTACTATACAACAAACCTCTAAGTTCGAACCGCTCTTAGAAGTACAAGTTTGCAGCATTCTTCTCAGGTGTTGGGAAATTGAGTTTGGATTTGAACAGATCAACGAGTTCAGAGTGGTGTATACCAATGAATTTGATAAGTATGTGCGCAAGATTTATTCGTTTAATCAAACCATTCGTCCAACGGACATTTCAGATGAGTGCATGGAATCTTGAATATAACTTTTTCATTATGTCTCTTCATAGCACTTATTGTGAAGGATTTTTATAATTTACGCCAATTCCATACTCATTTCACCATTTATCGATGACACAGAAAAACAATTGAAAGGATATTTCTATGCAACCAACTTACAACATTGACAATCCAAACTTGTCTTATGAAGCTAAGCGTGACTTATGGCGGATAGGTTTTGGTCTGCAGAAAGTTGACAATCTAGTGCCATCAGAGTATATGGAATCTTTGGCTGAGAAACAGTCCCGGGGTGAACTGACTTACGAGCAGGTTTATGAAGATGCAACAAATTATCATCATACTATCGATGCAAGTACGGAGGAGGCAGACTTGGTTTCTTTGCGTATCGTGGAGTTATTATCTCGAAGAGGCTTTAGCTTCAGTCCTGCGACCTTACTTGCTATTCATAAGGAGTTGTTTCAAGATATATTTGAACCCTCTATTTCGGTGGGGCAATTTCGTCAGACCAATATCACAAAGAATGAACCTGTTTTGAATGGTGAAAGTGTTGTGTACTCTGATTACTCCATGATTCAAATGACCTTGGATTATGATTTTAATCAGGAAAAACAAGTTGCATATGCGACACTAACTCAGGCGGATGTGGTTAAACAAATCCAGCATTTTATTTCAGGAATCTGGCAGATTCATCCATTTCGCGAAGGAAACACTCGGACAGTAACGGTCTTTTTGATTCAGTATCTTCGTGAGTTTGGTTTTGATATTGATAATACACCATTTCAGCAACATTCCAAGTATTTTCGTGATGCCTTAGTATTAGATAATGCAAAGATTTTACAGCGACGTCCTGAGTTTTTAACAGCTTTTTTTGAAAATCTCTTGCTCGGTGGTCAAAATGATTTGTCTTCAGAAAAAATGTATCTAGATTTAGACCTCGATTTTTCATAATCCTAATACTGAGTAAACATTGAATTTTATGCAAAAATGAAGTAAATATTCTAATAAGAAAACGTATATCATCAAAGTGTTAGTGTCGCTTGATAATATGCGTTTTTTTAATTTTATAGATTGCTCGTTTAAACTCTATTTATCTCGTACTTTCAGTGCTATTCGGATTTTATTTTCGTGTACAATTTCAGCTATTCTTGTTATAATCAGCCTATAGGAATCAAGGAGGCGACTTTTATGGCTGTTTTTGTGTCTTTGGATGGAATTGTGGTAGAAGTACTTGATGTCTTTTCTTCTTTTAATGGGGATAGTGAGTTTTTCTTGTGTAAACGTCTTAAAGACAAGAGTCAGTTTGTGATGGAACGCTCTCGGTTCGAGGAGATGTTCCAACTTCAAAGTAGTCGCTTGACGACACAAGAAAAATTACAATTGTTTACCTCTGTGTTTGCTGGCCGTTATGATGTTTATGCTAAGAGTTTTATCAATGATCAAGGGAAAATTCAGTATTTTCCTTCCTATGATTATGGTTGGAAGCAGTTGCCACCTGAAAAACGGAGTTTCCAGATATTGACGGACTCTGTTTTGAAATCTCATTTTCGTGGGGAGATAGCTATCGGTATCTTTCCTATGCACTTAGATGATATCTGTTATTTTTTGGTACTGGATTTGGATGAAGGAGATTGGAAAGAAGCCGGTTTAACTATTCATAGAATAGCCAGGGAACACCAGATAGAAGGCCATCTAGAGATTTCTCGTTCGGGTCAAGGACCCCATATTTGGTTCTTCTTTGAGGAAGCGATTCCGTGTCGAGAGGCTCGCTTGTTTGGAAAGAAACTATTAGAATTGGCTATGCAGGAAAGTATGCAACTGTCCTTTGATTCTTTTGATCGCATGTTTCCGAATCAGGATGTCCTTCCTAAGGGTGGATTTGGTAATTTGATTGCCTTGCCTTTTCAAGGAGAAGCTTATCATCAAGGGCGAACGGTCTTTGTGGATGAACAGTTTCAACCTTATGAAGACCAATGGAAGTACCTGCAAGGAATTCAGAAGATTTCAACTGCTAAAGTGGCACTGTTAATCCGAGAGGAGTTAGGTAAGGAAGAATTGGATAAGGAGTTGCAGGTCGTTTTATCCAATACTATCCAACTTGAAAAATCGTCTGTGACTCCCAAGACACTTTTTTTCTTGAAAAATATGGCTTCCTTTTCTAATCCCGAATTTTATTTAAAGCAGGCTATGCGACAGCCAACCTATCAAATTCCTGAGAGAATGTATTTATTTGGAGAATCCGATTATTATTTATGGCTGCCAAGAGGCTTGCTATATCCATTGCAAGATAAATTTAAGCAGGTGTCTGTGGAAGATAGGAGAAAGGTACAAAGGTCTATTAGAGTGGAATTTAAGGGAGAACTCACTTTTGAGCAAGAGTTAGCCCTGTCAGATATGATTTCCAAAGAAAATGGTTTACTCCATGCGGAGACTGGTTTTGGGAAGACCGTTTTAGGTGCTGCTCTCGTCTCTGAACGGAAGACCAAAACAATTATCCTAGTCCATAATAAGCAACTCTTAGACCAATGGCTGGATCGTTTAAACCATTTTTTGACTTTCGAAGAGGAAGAAGCTACCCGTTATACGCCATCAGGTCGTGAAAAGGTAATAGGCTATGTTGGGCAGTACGGTGGGACTAAGAAATGGCTGAGTAAACTGGTTGATGTTGTTATGATTCAATCTCTATTTAAGTTGGAAAATAGTCAAAGTCTTTTGGATGAGTATGAGATGATGATTGTGGATGAGTGTCATCATGTCTCTGCCTTGATGTTTGAAAAAGTTGTTGCTCAGTTTAGAGGGAAGTATCTTTACGGTTTGACGGCTACGCCTGAGCGTAAGAATGGTCATGAGCCTATCGTTTTTCAGAGAATTGGTGAGATACTCCATACTGCTGATAAGAGGGAAACGGATTTTAAACGGCAATTGCAATTAAGATTCACTTCTTTTGGTCATTTGGAGATTGAAAAGACCAAAGCAAGTAATTTTATACAGCTTAGTGATTGGATTGCTACTGACTCAGTGAGGAATCAGATGATTCTCAAGGATATTCTAGACCAAGTGGCAGAAGGACGGAATATCTTGGTTTTAGTCAATCGAATTCAACAGATAGATGTCTTTGAAAAGTTATTAAAAGAGAAAGAGGTTGATGACTGTTATATTATTAGCGGAAAAACCAAAGTCCGAGATAGAACAAGTTTACTGGAGACGTTAGAACAGTTAGATAAAGGGTTTGTTTTATTGTCTACTGGAAAATACATTGGTGAAGGTTTTGATTTACCTCAGTTGGACACGCTTATCTTGGCAGCGCCCTTTTCTTGGAAAAATAATTTGATTCAGTATGCAGGTCGGATTCATAGAAACTACAAGGATAAGTCTTTGGTACGTATTTTCGATTATGTGGATATTCATGTCCCTTACTTAGAAAAGATGTTTCAGAAACGACAAGTAGCTTATCGAAAGATGGATTATAGTGTCATTGAGGGTGAGGAGAAACAATTCGTTTATGTTGATAGTAGATATGAGAATGTGTTGAGAGAGGACTTAGCAGGGGAAAGACAGGAGTGTATGCTTATTTTACCTTATGTGAACCAGACAAAACTGATGAATTTTCTAAAAGAATTTAGGATTAGTCAAATTGAGATATGTATACCAGAGACGGTTGCAAATAAAGCATGGCTAGACCAGTTGAAGAGTAAGAAAATTAAAGTGTCTTTTACTCAATCAAAAATAGTCACGCCTATTCTTTTGGTGAACAAGACCATTGTTTGGTATGGCGCAATGCCATTATTAGGGAAGGTAGATGAAATGACCATATTACGTTTGGAATCAGCTGGTATAGTTTCTGAAATAGTGGCAGGTTTACGATAGAGAAAATGTTTAAAAATTTCTATGTATGATTTTCATTTTGAAAGAACGAGAAGTCTTGACAGGTCAATGTTTAAATGAACTGGAAATCAACGAAATTCGTTTTACCAAGTTTAATAATGGCGAAATCGGGATTGAATTCATCTGGATTGATACCGAAAATCCGCCAATCGACACCATCGGCTGGGTAGCAAAGAAATAAAAATCCGTTTTAGACTAATTTCCACTTTGGTTGGGCAAGTGGAAGTTACTGTGAGAAGTTACCCAGTTCAAATCAACTAACTTTCTCCCCCTTAACCTTTGACTATTCCGTAAAATTATCGTAAAATAAAGAGTAAATGATAAAATGAGGTCAGAGTCTGTTCGCTCTGGCGATAGTAGTATAAATGAGGAGAAACGCTTTGGAATTAGAAGTATTTGCTGGGCAAGAAAAAAGTGAACTATCTATGATTGAGGTAGCGCGTGCTATCTTGGAACTTCGTGGTCGCGACCATGAGATGCATTTTAGCGATCTTGTAAACGAAATTCAAAACTACCTTGGAACATCAAATAGCGATATACGTGAAGCTTTGCCTTTGTTCTACACAGAGTTGAACTTTGACGGTAGCTTCATCTCACTTGGAGACAACAAATGGGGGCTTCGTTCATGGTATGGTGTGGACGAAATCGACGAAGAAATCATCGCTCTTGAAGAAAACGACGACGATGAAGTAGCACCAAAAACTAAGAAAAAACGTGTCAATGCCTTCATGGATGGTGATTCAGATGCCATTGATTACAATGCGGATGATCCAGAAGATGAAGATGCATACGAAGCAGATCCAGCTCTTTCATACGATGATGAAAATCCAGATGATGAGAAAAATGAAGTGGAAGCTTACGATGCAGAAATCAACGAAATCGCTCCTGATGACTTGGGTGAAGACGTGGATCTCAACGAAGAAGACGATGAGTTTTCAGATGATGATGCTGAAAACATCGTGGAATAAAAGGTAAGCTATTGACAATTGCCCTATTTTTAGGTATCATATTGTTCGGGCACCTCTTTTAGAGGTCAGGGCTCCCTAGTTCTTAGGGAGCTATTTTTGTTTTTTCAAGAAGTTATCTTCTTGTATTTTATACTCAATGAAAATCAAAGAGCAAACTAGGAAACTAGCCGCAGGTTGCTCAAAGCACTGCTTTGAGGTTGTAGATAGAACTGACGAAGTCAGTAACATATATACGGCAAGGCGACGTTGACGCGGTTTGAAGAGGTTTTCGAAGAGTATTGGTTGTGAATCTGGTGCAGTCATCCCAGATTATTCTTATTAGTAGGGTCTTGTTTTTTATGTCCCCTCGTAATTAACAAGACCTTGAGCATTTTAGAAAGAGGAATCTATGTCTACGAAATATATTTTTGTAACTGGTGGTGTGGTATCGTCTATTGGGAAAGGGATTGTAGCAGCAAGTCTGGGCCGTCTCTTGAAAAATCGTGGTCTCAAAGTAACCATTCAAAAATTTGACCCTTATATCAATATTGATCCGGGAACCATGAGTCCTTACCAGCACGGAGAAGTATTTGTGACAGATGATGGAGCTGAGACAGATTTGGACTTGGGTCACTATGAACGTTTCATCGATATCAATCTTAACAAATATTCCAACGTGACAACTGGTAAAATTTACAGTGAAGTTCTTCGAAAGGAACGCCGTGGAGAATACCTTGGGGCAACTGTTCAAGTCATTCCTCATATCACAGATGCTTTGAAAGAGAAAATCAAGCGTGCCGCTCTAACGACTGACTCTGATGTCATTATCACAGAAGTCGGTGGAACTGTCGGGGATATCGAGTCCTTGCCATTCCTAGAGGCCCTTCGTCAGATGAAGGCAGATGTGGGTGCGGACAATGTCATGTACATTCATACAACCTTGCTTCCTTACCTCAAGGCCGCTGGTGAAATGAAGACCAAACCAACTCAACATTCTGTCAAAGAATTGCGTGGATTGGGAATCCAACCAAATATGTTGGTTATTCGTACAGAAGAGCCGGTGGGTCAAGGAATTAAAAACAAACTGGCCCAGTTCTGTGATGTGGCACCAGAAGCCGTTATCGAATCATTGGATGTCGAACATCTTTACCAAATTCCACTGAACTTGCAGGCACAAGGCATGGACCAAATTGTTTGTGAGCACCTGAAACTAGACGCACCAGTAGCGGATATGACAGAATGGTCAGCTATGGTGGACAAGGTCATGAACCTCAAGAAGCAAGTCAAGATTTCCCTTGTCGGTAAGTATGTGGAGTTGCAAGATGCTTACATCTCTGTTGTCGAAGCCTTGAAACACTCTGGTTATGCCAACGACGCAGAAGTTAAAATCAATTGGATCAATGCTAATGATGTGACAGCAGAGAATGTAGCAGAGCTTTTGTCTGATGCGGACGGAATCATCGTACCAGGCGGTTTTGGCCAACGTGGTACGGAAGGGAAAATCCAAGCCATCCGCTATGCGCGTGAAAATGATGTTCCAATGTTAGGTGTCTGCTTGGGAATGCAGTTGACTTGTATCGAGTTTGCTCGTCACGTTTTGAGTCTTGAAGGTGCCAATTCTGCAGAGCTTGCACCAGAAACAAAATACCCTATCATTGATATCATGCGTGATCAGATTGATGTTGAGGATATGGGGGGAACCCTTCGCTTGGGACTTTACCCGTCTAAGTTGAAACGTGGATCTAAGGCTGCGGCTGCTTATCACAATCAAGAAGTGGTCCAACGCCGCCACCGTCACCGCTATGAGTTTAATAATGCCTTCCGTGAGCAGTTTGAGGCAGCAGGCTTTGTCTTTTCAGGAGTTTCTCCAGACAATCGCTTGGTAGAAATCGTGGAAATTCCTGAAAATAAATTCTTTGTAGCTTGTCAGTATCACCCTGAACTGTCAAGCCGTCCAAACCGCCCAGAAGAACTCTACACTGCCTTTGTCACTGCAGCAGTTGAGAACAGCAATTAGCAAAATCAGAACCTTTGAGAACAATCTCAGAGGTTTTTTGATAGCATAATTAGGAGAATATTTGCAAATTAAAAACATAGTGATATAGTTAACATAACATTCTTCAAAAACCTCTTCAAACCACGTCAGCTTCATCCACAACCTCAAAACACTGTTTTGAGCTGACTTCGTCAGTTCTATCTACAACCTCAAAGCAGTGCTTTGAGCAACCTGCGACTAGCTTCCTAGTTTGCTCTTTGATTTTCATTGAGCATAAGAAGTCCTTTTTCTTAAAGGAAGAGGCTTTTTACTTGCTTTTCTGCTGCTTCCTCATTTGTCCTAAAGCCTTTTTTGTGTTAAAATGAATGGTATGAAAGCTAAAAAAATGTGGATGGCAGGTCTGGCTCTGCTTGGTATTGGGAGCCTTGTCCTTGCTACGAAAAAAGTTGCAGACGACCATAAGCTCATGAAGACTCAGGAAGAGTTGACAGCGATTGTACGAGACCATTTTTCAGACATGGGGGAAATTGCGACCCTCTATGTTCAAGTCTATGAAAGCAGTCTAGAGAGCTTGGTTGGTGGCGTCATTTTTGAGGATGGCCGTCATTATACCTTTATCTATGAAAATGAAGACCTAGTCTATGAGGAGGAAGTCTTATGATACAGCCAGCAAGTTTAGAAGAATTAGCCTCCTTAGTAGAAAAAGATGGCAAGAAGGTCTTTCTTTTTGTAGCAGACTGGTGTGGCGATTGCCGTTATATTTATCCTGCCTTGCCAGAAATTGAGGAGACTAATCCAGAGTTCACCTTTATTCGAGTGGATCGAGACCAATATATGGATCTAGCTAAACTCTGGGATGTTTACGGAATTCCTAGCCTTGTTGTTCTAGAAAAAGACAAGGAAATTGGTCGTTTTGTTAATCGCGACCGTAAAAGCAAGCAACAAATTGATGACTTTTTAGCAGGACTGAAATAGGAGAAAAGGAAACAATGATTTTTACATATAACAAAGAACATGTCGGTGATGTCCTTATGGTCATCGTGAAAAATAGCGGAGATGCCAAACTAGATGTGGAGCGCAAAGGCAAGGTAGCTCGTGTTTTCCTCAAAGATAATGGGGAAACAGTGGCATGGAATATTTTTGAAGTTTCAAGTTTGTTTAGAATTGCAGAGCGCGGTCAAGTCTTTTTATCAGATGAGCAAGTCGCTCGTTTGAACCAAGAATTGCAGGTGGAAGGATTTACAGAAGAAATTGTCAATGACAAGGAACCTAAGTTTGTTGTTGGTGAGATTGTCGAGATGGTAGCTCATCCAGATAGTGACCACCTCAACATCTGCCAAGTTGCAGTTGCAAGTGACAAGACAGTACAAATCGTTGCAGGGGCTCCTAATGCGCGTGTGGGGTTGAAAACCATTGTGGCTCTTCCTGGAGCTATGATGCCCAAAGGCAATCTTATTTTCCCAGGAGAACTTCGTGGCGAAAAGAGTTTTGGAATGATGTGCAGTCCTCGTGAATTGCACCTCCCAAATGCTCCGCAAAAACGTGGTGTTATTGAGTTATCAGAGGACCAAGTTGTTGGTACGGCCTTCGACCCAGCTAAGCACTGGACTGCCTAGGAACTTATCAGCATCTGAACCACCAGATAGAAGGAAATAAGATGGCAAAAAATGTTGTGATTACAGGAGCGACATCAGGAATTGGTGAAGCGATTGCGCGTGCTTATCTGGAGCAGGGTGAGAATGTCGTTCTAACTGGACGACGGATAGACAGACTAGAAATCCTCAAGTCGGAGTTTGCAGAAGCCTTCCCAAATCAAACTGTCTGGACCTTTCCACTAGATGTCACGGATATGAACATGGTAAAGACTGTCTGCTCTGATATTTTAGAAACGATAGGTCAGATTGATATTCTGGTCAACAATGCAGGCCTGGCTCTAGGTTTAGCACCTTATCAGGACTATGAAGAGTTGGATATGTTGACCATGCTGGATACCAATGTCAAAGGTTTGATGGCAGTCACTCGCTGTTTCTTGCCAGTAATGGTAAAAGCCAATCAAGGACATATCATCAATATGGGCTCAACCGCAGGAATTTATGCCTATGCTGGTGCAGCAGTTTATTCAGCTACCAAGGCAGCAGTTAAGACCTTTTCGGATGGGCTTCGAATCGATACCATCGCAACAGACATCAAGGTGACAACCATTCAGCCTGGAATTGTCGAAACAGATTTTTCTACAGTGCGTTTTCATGGTGACAAAGAGCGAGCTACGTCCGTTTACCAAGGAATAGAAGCCTTGCAAGCTCAGGATATTGCAGATACAGTAGTCTATGTGACCAGTCAACCTCGTCGTGTGCAGATTACAGATATGACCATTATGGCAAATCAACAAGCGACAGGTTTCATGGTTCATAAAAAGTAAAAAATTTCCTCGAAAAGTTACAAATTTCTGTAACTTTTTTTGATTTCCTACGAATAGATAAGTAGGAGGAAGAAAAATGTATAATAAAGTTATCTTAATCGGACGCTTGACGTCTACACCAGAATTGCACAAAACCAATAATGACAAGTCAGTAGCGCGAGCAACCATCGCTGTGAACCGTCGTTACAAAGACCAAAATGGGGAACGTGAAGCTGACTTTGTCAATATGGTCCTATGGGGCAGATTAGCAGAAACCTTGGCAAGTTACGCAACCAAAGGTAGTCTTATTTCTGTGGATGGAGAATTGCGTACCCGTCGCTTTGAGAAAAATGGTCAAATGAACTACGTGACCGAAGTACTTGCCACAGGATTCCAACTCTTGGAAAGTCGTGCTCAACGTGCCATGCGTGAAAATAATGCAGGCCAAGATTTGGCAGATTTGGTTTTGGAAGAGGAGGAATTGCCATTTTAAACATTAAAAAGTCTGAGTTCCTCTCAGGCTTTTTATCTTGAGAAAGTCAGACTTTTTTCTTGACTATTTCTGACCAAGTGATACAATAGAACTATAAATTAGCACTCAGGTATAAAGAGTGCTAATAATATGTAGTTTATCATGGAGGAAATCAGATGTTGAAACCATTAGGGGACCGTGTGGTCTTAAAAGTAGAAGAAAAAGAACAAACTGTTGGAGGCTTTGTCCTTGCGGGTTCAGCTCAAGAAAAAACAAAAACAGCTCAAGTTGTGGCTACTGGACAAGGTGTTCGTACCTTGAACGGTGACTTGGTAGCTCCAAGTGTTAAGCCTGGAGATCGTGTCTTAGTTGAAGCTCACGCAGGTCTTGATGTCAAAGATGGCGATGAAAAGTACGTCATCGTAGGCGAAGCTAACATCTTGGCAATCATTGAAGAATAGAAGGAGAAAGTAAGTATGTCAAAAGAAATTAAATTTTCATCAGCTGCCCGTTCAGCTATGGTCCGTGGTGTCGATATCCTTGCAGACACTGTTAAAGTAACCTTGGGACCAAAGGGCCGCAATGTTGTTCTTGAAAAATCATTCGGTTCACCACTCATCACCAATGACGGTGTAACTATTGCCAAAGAAATCGAATTGGAAGACCATTTTGAAAATATGGGTGCCAAATTGGTATCAGAAGTAGCTTCAAAAACCAACGATATCGCAGGTGACGGAACGACAACTGCAACAGTCTTGACTCAAGCAATTGTCCGCGAAGGAATCAAAAATGTCACAGCAGGTGCAAATCCAATCGGTATTCGTCGTGGGATTGAAACAGCAGTTGCTGCAGCAGTAGAAGCTTTGAAAAACAACGCCATCCCTGTTGCCAACAAAGAAGCTATCGCTCAGGTTGCCGCTGTCTCTTCTCGTTCTGAAAAAGTTGGTGAGTACATCTCTGAAGCCATGGAAAAAGTTGGCAAAGACGGAGTCATCACTATCGAAGAGTCACGTGGTATGGAAACAGAGCTTGAAGTCGTAGAAGGAATGCAGTTTGACCGTGGTTACCTTTCACAGTACATGGTGACAGATAGCGAAAAAATGGTGGCTGACCTTGAAAATCCGTACATCTTAATTACCGACAAGAAGATTTCAAATATCCAAGAAATTTTGCCACTCCTCGAAAGCATTCTCCAAAGCAATCGTCCACTTTTGATTATTGCAGATGATGTGGATGGTGAAGCTCTTCCAACTCTTGTATTGAATAAGATTCGTGGAACCTTCAACGTGGTAGCAGTCAAGGCACCTGGCTTTGGTGACCGTCGCAAAGCCATGCTTGAAGATATCGCCATCTTGACAGGTGGAACAGTTATCACAGAAGACCTTGGTCTTGAGTTGAAAGATGCGACAATTGAAGCACTTGGTCAAGCAGCGAGAGTGACTGTGGACAAAGATAGTACGGTTATCGTAGAAGGTGCTGGAAATCCTGAAGCGATTTCTCACCGTGTTGCAGTTATCAAGTCTCAAATCGAAACTACAACTTCTGAATTTGACCGTGAAAAATTGCAAGAACGCTTGGCAAAATTGTCAGGTGGTGTAGCGGTTATTAAGGTCGGAGCTGCAACTGAAACTGAGTTGAAAGAAATGAAACTCCGCATTGAAGATGCCCTCAACGCTACTCGTGCAGCAGTTGAAGAAGGAATCGTTGCAGGTGGTGGAACAGCCCTTGTAAATGTTATACCTGCCGTAGCTGATTTGGAATTGACAGGAGACGAAGCAACAGGACGCAATATTGTTCTCCGTGCCTTGGAAGAACCTGTTCGTCAAATCGCCCACAATGCAGGATTTGAAGGTTCAATCGTTATCGATCGTTTGAAAAATGCTGAAGTTGGTACAGGATTCAACGCAGCAACTGGTGAGTGGGTTAACATGATTGATCAAGGGATTATCGACCCAGTTAAAGTGAGTCGTTCAGCCTTACAAAATGCAGCATCTGTAGCAAGCTTGATTTTGACTACAGAAGCAGTTGTAGCCAATAAACCAGAACCAGTAGCCCCAGCTCCAGCAATGGATCCAAGCATGATGGGCGGTATGATGTAAGCTTTCTATAGAAAACACAAAAGGAGGGAATGCCTATCCCTCCTTTTTATGATGTTCATTTCTAAATTGATTTGAGCTCTCCTAACTTATATGATAAAATAAGATTAGAAAAAGGAGAAGAACATGATCGATGTAGAAGAAATTCTGAGCAAGATGAACCCCAATCAGAAGATTAATTATGACCGCGTCATGCAGAAGATGGTCCAAGTATGGGAAAAAAATGAGCAACGGCCAACCATTCTCATGCATGTTTGCTGTGCCCCTTGCAGTACCTATACCCTAGAATATTTGACCAAATACGCTGATGTGACCATCTATTTTGCCAATTCCAATATCCATCCCAAGGCAGAATACCATAAGCGTGCCTATGTTACTAAGAAATTTGTCAGTGATTTCAATGAGCGTACAGGAAATACAGTCCAGTACCTAGAAGCTTCCTACGAGCCAAATGAATACCGAAAATTAGTTAGAGGACTAGAGGAAGAGCCAGAAGGTGGCGACCGTTGTAAGGTTTGTTTTGACTACCGACTGGATAAGACAGCGCAAGTGGCTATGGATTTGGGCTTTGACTACTTTGGTTCAGCCTTGACCATCAGTCCTCATAAGAATTCTCAAACCATCAACAGCATCGGAATCGATGTGCAAAAAATTTACACAACCCACTATCTTCCAAGTGATTTCAAGAAAAATCAAGGCTACAAACGTTCAGTGGAGATGTGTGAAGAGTATGATATCTACCGTCAATGTTATTGTGGATGCGTCTATGCAGCTCAAGCCCAGAATATTGACTTGGTTCAAGTTAAGAAGGACGCCACAGCGTTCTTGCTGGATAAGGATGTTGAAAAAGATTATTCCCACATTAAATTTACTGTTACGAAATTAGATATTTAAACGAAAACCTGCCTCGAGGCAGGTTTTTTGCTAGGAAAAGGTGATGGAGAGAAGTCGATGGACCAATCTATGAATTCCTAGTCCATGACTTGCGAGACTTCAATAAGGCTAGGACTCTTAAAAAATGAAGTTTTACTAAAAGGAGCTTTTTAAATCAAAACGAGCAATTATCAGTTCAAACCTGTTTCCAAAGAAGAACGGATAAATTAATCGATGCTTTGTTTTTGAGTTAGGAAGTTAAGCACGCTAAACTGAGTCGTAGGAATAAATTTCTTTATAGAAATGTGTTGCAACTCTACTATAATGGAATATTCCTTTTTTGCATTTATACAACTTTTTTTACACTATCTTTATTCTTGTGATATAATGTCAAATTATAGAGTGGAGGTCATTTAAAATGATTGATAAAGTAATTGAACAATATAAAAGTCATGATAATCTTGATATTCGAGTAGAATTGCATAAGAAGTATTCAAAAAATAAATTGGGATTTAATAATTGGATATTTTCTAACTACCAAATCACTGATGAAGTAAAGGTTCTGGAATTGGGATGTGGTACAGGAGAACTATGGAAAAGTAATAGTGATTCTATAGATAAAATGAAGCAGTTGATTGTTACAGATTTTTCTAAAGATATGGTAAAATAAACGAAGTCAGTGATTGGAAATAGAGACAATGTCAACTATGAGATAATGGATATTCAAAAGTTTTCTTTTGAGAATGAAACTTTTGATATTGTTATTGCTAATATGCTTCTACATCATGTGAATGATATTCCTAAAGCTCTCTCTGAGGTGAATAGGGTATTAAAAACCGAAGGCATTTTTTACTGTGCTACATTTGGTGAAAATGGAGTTGTAAATTATTTGGCAAATTTATTTAAAGATGAGGTTAATCAAGATTTAGAAAATAAAACGTTTACTTTACAAAATGGTAAAAGGTACCTGAGTAGGTATTTTAACTCTGTCGATACATTACTCTATGATGATGAGTTACAGGTAACTAGTATAGATGACCTAGTTAAATACATCCAATCGTTTAAAGGAATTTCAGAAATAGGTTCACTAGAAGAGGAAATAATACGTAAAAGATTGGAAAGTGAGTTTAATAATGGTATGTTGATCATTCCTAAAGAATATGGTATGTTTATCGCTCGAAAAGAAAGTTAAGGGAACGAAATTGTGAAAAATTATGGAGAAGCTTTTCGATATTTTAGAAAATTAAACGGATATTCTTTGGAGTATGCTGCAGCTGATTCTATATCAAAATCTCAACTTTCTAGATTTGAAAGAGGAGAAAATGAAATTTCTCTTTCAACGTTCTTTAAATTATTATCAAATATCAATGTTTCGATAGAGAATTTTTGTAATTACTTAGAACATTATAAAAGATCGGAACTTGATGATTTTTTGGTTAACTTATCTCCAAATTTTTATAGTTTGAATACTAAAGGATTGGAGGAAATAAAAAATGAGCAACAAAAACTTTTTGAGAAGAGTGGGGAAAAACTCATAAAATAAATACAATAATGGTCCAGGGATTATTAAATCAGATAGATTGTAATTATGTAGTTAGTAGAGATGATCTAAATTTAGTATATGACTATTTATTTCAGAAAGAACGATGGGAGTTCTATGAGATAACGCTGATTGGTAATTTATATCATCTTTTTGAAATAGATTATATTTACAGGGTCGGAAAAGAAATACTAGAGCGTACACATTATTACGAAAAAATCGGCAAGAATAGAAATTTAGTTGTGTCAGCTTGTTTAAATTTTTGGTTCTGTTGCCTTGAAAATTCACATCTAATATATGCAGACTACTTTGAAATGAAATTAAAAAAATTATTAAAAGATGATACAAAAGTTTTTGAAAAATCTACATTCAAATTTGTAGAAGGATATAAAATATATCTGACAGAATCTAAAGAATCTGGAGTTAAGCAAATGAACAATGTCATAAAATATTTTGAGTTTATTGAGTCTAAAAATATTGCTTTATATTTTCAAAAACGATTAAATGAGCTGGTAGATTAAATAGCATTTTCTCTGTCGAGATATTGTTTTTAAAATGTTGTACTAAATGATTGATGCTAGGTGGAAATACAAAAAATAAATTATTTGACACGAAGTTGAACTGTATTTTTTATACTAATTACCACCGTATTTTGTATTAAACGATATAAGTTTATTGTAAATTTACAAGGAACAAAGATATTAAAAATATCAGTATATCTATTTGTTGTATATATTTCGCGAATTCTGCATAAATCTCTTTCTAGTAATGTGTTGTAACTCTACTATAATGGATTTATTCCTTTTTTGTGTCTACACAACTTATTTTACACTATCAAAAAAACAAGGTCAGGATTTTATTCCTGACCTTTGACAACTTTACCGATTCTTTAGTTCTACATAGCGCTTGTACCAAATGTTTACATAGGCTTCTGAGAAAGGACCACGTCCATTATTAATCCAATCAACAAGAATTTTGACATGTTCTTTTAAAATATAGTCCAAGTCATCAGAATAATTCATTTTGCGTTTGTGACGCTCATACTCCTCAACGTCCAAGAGACGTTTCTCTCCATCTGTAAAAATTTTAACATCCAAATCGTAATCAATATACTTCAGTGCTTCTTCATCCAGATAGTAGGGGCTAGCCATATTGCAATAGTAGGAAATTCCATTATCGCGAATCATGGCAATGATATTAAACCAATATTTCTTGTGAAAGTAAACAATAGCCGGTTCTCGAGTGACCCAACGACGACCATCACTTTCGGTAACCAGTGTATGATCGTTGACACCAATAATGGCGTTTTCTGTTGTTTTTAGTACCATGGTGTCCCGCCAAGTTCGGTGGAGACTCCCATCATGCTTATAACTTTGAATTGTAATAAAGTCGCCTTCTTTTGGAAGCTTCATAACTAACCAACTTTCTACAATTTATAAGTTTATCATTTACTATTGTACCATAAAAATGCCTAAAATCTGTGAATTTTACATGAAAATATTAAAGATATTCTCTGAGAGCGCTTGCTATATCCGAAAAATCGTAGCCTTTTCGTGCTAAAACTTGGGTTAAACGCTGTTTAAGTTCGTATCCTTCATATTTCCGAGCATACTTAGCATATTGCTTGTCAAGTTCCTTGAAGATGAGTTCCTGAGTCGTTTCTTCATCAACTTGACTATCCAAGTCGTCAAAGGCAATTTTAGCATCAGAGTAGGAAAAACCCTTGTTGGTCAAGTTCTGTATAATCTTATCTTGCAAGGCACGAGCTGGAAGTTTTCCTTCATATTTCTTCAATAGTTTATTGGCTACACGTTGAGCAACTTCCGAAAAATCAAAATCATTTAAAATCTCTTCTGTAGTAGATTTTGAAATCCCTTTTTGTGTTAGTTTCTGAATCAGTACATAAGGCCCCTTGTCTCCTGAAAGTTGATTGGCATTGATGATAGCATAAGCGTACTGGCCATCATTAATCCAATTATCCTTTTTAAGATTAGCAATGACTTGAGAAACTATGTTTTCATCAATATTGTATTTTTTCAGATATTCTCTGACTTCTTTTTCAGTGCGTGCTTTAAAGGATAGGTGGTAGAGGGCTAGATTCTTACCATAAGAAAATTGAGCAAAGTCTTGTATCTCTTTCAATTCCTCTTCGCTTATCACCTTATCTCTTGATAACATAAAACGAACAATTGTATCTTCAGTAATATAGCATCTATTGTCATTATCAAGCTCCATCAGATAGAGTCTTTTTTTCTTTTCAAGTTTTGTGATTTTCATAGTTCTATTATAACTCAAAATGTGATAAGATAGGGGTATGAATCTGAAAGTGAAACAAAAAATACCGTTAAAAATCAAGCGCATGGGAATTAATGGTGAGGGAATCGGTTTTTACCAAAAAACATTAGTCTTTGTACCTGGAGCTTTAAAAGGAGAAGATATCTATTGTCAGATTACTTCC
The DNA here is from genome assembly GCA_032481955.1 of Streptococcus mitis. Classification (GTDB taxonomy): domain Bacteria; phylum Bacillota; class Bacilli; order Lactobacillales; family Streptococcaceae; genus Streptococcus; species Streptococcus mitis_DQ. The sequence continues at coordinate 32,799 of JAWERV010000023.1, forward strand.
ATTAGACGCAATTTTGTTGAAGCAAAATTACTAAAGGTCAACAAGAAATCTAAATTTCGAGTTGTACCAGCTTGTACTATTTACAATGAATGTGGAGGCTGCCAAATCATGCACCTGCATTATGATAAGCAGCTGGAGTTCAAGACGGACTTACTTCACCAAGCGCTGAAAAAATTCGCTCCTGCAGGATATGAAAACTATGAAATTCGTCCAACTATTGGAATGCAGGAGCCCAGGTACTATCGTGCTAAGTTACAATTTCAGACTCGAAAATTTAAAAATCAAGTCAAGGCGGGCTTATATGCACAAAACTCTCACTATTTAGTAGAGTTGAAAGACTGCCTGGTCCAAGATAAGGAAACCCAAGTGATTGCTAATCGTCTAGCAGAATTACTTACTTATCACCAGATTCCAATCACGGATGAGAGAAAAGTTCTAGGTGTTAGAACAATAATGGTCCGACGAGCTAGAAAGACTGGACAGGTTCAGATTATTATTGTTACAAATCGGCAGCTTAATTTAAACCAACTGGTAAAAGACTTGGTTAAAGATTTTCCAGAAGTTGTGACAGTAGCTGTGAATACAAATACAGCTAAAACCAGTGAGATTTATGGAGAAAAGACAGAGATTATCTGGGGTCAAGAGAGTATTCAAGAAGGTGTTCTTGATTATGAATTTTCACTATCCCCTCGAGCTTTCTATCAACTAAATCCTGAACAAACAGAAGTTCTCTATAGTGAGGCGATAAAAGCGCTGGATGTTGATAAAGAAGACCATTTGATTGACGCTTATTGTGGAGTTGGAACGATTGGATTTGCCTTCGCAAAGAAAGTAAAAACACTTAGAGGTATGGATATTATTCCAGAAGCTATTGAAGATGCCAAGCGAAATGCTAAAAGAATGGGATTTGAGAATACACATTACGAAGCGGGGACAGCAGAAGAGATTATTCCTCGATGGTATAAGGAAGGATACAGAGCAGATGCACTGATTGTGGATCCACCGCGTACAGGTCTGGATGATAAGTTGTTAGACACTATTCTTACCTATGTGCCAGAAAAAATGGTTTATATTTCATGTAATGTTTCAACCTTAGCACGGGATTTGGTGCGTTTGGTAGAAGTCTATGATCTTCATTATATCCAGTCGGTCGATATGTTCCCACATACCGCTCGAACTGAAGCTGTTGTAAAGCTGATAAAAAAGAGAAAAAGCATAGTGTTTAAAGAGTTTACTATTGGGATAAAATAGTAAAATTTAAAAAAGGCTAAATTCCCAAACTAAGTTCCACTGCTAATCCAAGTGGAAGTTAGTCTGATAAAAATCATAAAAACCAGTAGAATTCCGTGTCAGGGTAAGTTCCACTG
>JAWERV010000024.1:0-33559 GCA_032481955.1 Streptococcus mitis
AGAACCAAATAAAACAATAAAATCAATAAAGAGAGCTACGGCAATCATTGCAATGAGGCCACGCATTTTTTGACTTTTTTTCATGATAGACTCCTTTTTTGTGTTATAAATATATAACACTTAAATTTTATGTTATAAATATATCACATTTAAATTTAGAAAGCAAGAATTTATGTGCCAAGGTGGCAATTATTTGAAAAAATTTTTTAATAAAAGCCCTCGCTAGTCAAACAACTAAAGAATTTTTGGAAAATCTAGATACTGTATGAATCTCTACTTTTTTTCTTAGACTGTTATAAAGTCTGTCAGAATAAGCGTTATAGGTGTAGAAGTTAATTTTTACAGAACTAAATTATTCCCCTATTTAGAATCTATTACTTCATATTTTATAAATAATTAGTAGATATCGTTCTTAAAATCCTTGATATTTCGTTTGGGAACGGGCTTAGGATTTAGGAGCCAAGTATCCAAATCTCGTTCAGGAGAGATGAAGGGTTTATTTATAAAATGTTTCTAAAATAGTATTTATGGCATTCTCTTTCTGATTTTTCTTTAAAAATATAACAAATTTCTAAAAGGTTTAAGAATTTTATAGTCTGTCAAGTTTTTTTCTTGACACCTGCCAGAAATCTGCTATAATAGAACATGTGCTAAATAGCTTAGCTATTTCACTCAAATAAAAAATAAGAAAAGAGACTTTAAAAATGGCAGTTAAAATCCGTTTGACTCGTATGGGTTCTAAGAAAAAACCTTTCTACCGTATCAACGTAGCAGATTCACGTTCACCACGTGACGGACGTTTCATCGAAACAGTTGGAACATACAACCCACTTGTTGCTGAAAACCAAGTAACTTTGAAAGAAGACCGCGTTCTTGCATGGTTGGCTGATGGAGCTCAACCTTCAGATACAGTTCGCAACATCCTTTCAAAAGAAGGTGTATTGAAGAAATTCCACGATTCTAAATTCTCAAAATAAGTTTAAAGTAGGTTGACAGATGGATACGATTGAAAATCTCATTATTGCGATTGTGAAACCCTTGATTTCACAACCAGATGCCTTAACTATCAAGATTGAAGATACGCCAGAATTTTTGGAATATCATTTGGATCTTGATCAAAGCGATGTGGGTCGTGTAATCGGTCGTAAGGGTCGCACTATTTCTGCGATAAGAACGATTGTCTACTCTGTCCCAACTGAAGACAAAAAAGTAAGAATCGTTATTGACGAAAAATAAGAAGGGCGGGACGGATGTCTCGCTTTTTTTGCAAGGAGCAGGATATGAAGGATTTAACGTTTAGACAATTACAATACTACCTACTCGAACATTACCAGCCGTTTCGGACTGAGGAAGGTCTCTTTATGAAGTTAGTGGAGGAAGTCGGAGAAGTAGCTGAGGTTTTGAATGGTCGTTCCGGTAGAAAAGAGGGCGTTCAGGATTCTAACAAGGAACTAGCAAAAGAACTGGCTGATGTCATTCACTACACCGTCGCAATCGCAGCCATCAACGACATAGATCTAACCAAGACCATTTTTGAAAAAGACAAAAAGGCGGCTATCAAATATCAGCATGAACGTGATTTGGAAGGATTTTTGAAAGAAAACTGAAAAAAGAATGAATATTGATTGTGTTTTTAACATAGATTGGTCAATGTATATTGATTGGCTATTACGAATTTTACAAATTGCGACATTTATTGCTGTGATTATAAAGATAACGTTCTAAAATAAGGTTTATATCAATAATATTGAAATCAAGGAAATTATACCATTCGAGTTTGAATCTTTACATACAAATTTTCACTATATTCATGAATTTACACATAATATAAGTAGCAAACCTTTTAATCATTTGATTTTTTATCCCAAAGAAGTTGATATTGAAATAGTAGAATTTTATTCTTTAAACTATGATTCAAGAAACGATTGTTTGATTGTAAATAATAAACTGCATACAGTTAAAAATTTAAAGAATTATACATGCTTATTGATTCATACAAATTTACCAGAGAATATGCCTAGTTTAAGAATGAAATGGAAAACAAGTCAAGATGAAATTGGGTAATATACATTTTATAGCAATATGTATAACGGGAATGTAAATATCTCATCTTTCAAATATAAATTAACATTAAAGAGGAAAATATTAGCACTTTTTTGACTATAGCGGGCCCTCTATGTATTTTCCTCCAACTTGAGAAAATCCTTGGAACGTGTTAAAATAAAGGATAAGGATTTTTAATAATTCATTATATAGAATGAGTGGATTTCTTTATGAAGAGGATTGAAGTATCTACAGAAATTGGAAGTCTTTCTGTTGCTTATCAAAAGCAAAAGAAAATGCTAGTTTGTTTAAGTGGCGCAGGTTTGCTACCAAGTTATGAAAATTTTTCACTTATACTTGAAAAACTTCCTCCTACAATTGGTTATTTGACAATTGATTTTCCGAACACAGGTAGGAGTCTGATTCATGACCAAGCTGGAAAAAATCTAGATAATCTTGCAGATGCGGTTTATGAAGTACTTGAAGAATTAGGGATTTCTGAATATATACTTTGTGCACATAGTTTGAGTGGAATTTTAGCTTGCAAATTACTCAAGAAACCAAATAAGTGTCAGGCTTTACTAGCAATTGAACCGACAACTAAAAACGTCATGTTTGCTGATTTTTCAGAAAATCCTTATCCAGAAATGGAAGAGCAGATGAGACTGATTGAGGAGTGTGGTCCTGAATTTTATTTTAAGAACTTAACTCAAGCTACATTTAGCCCTGAAATTAATAAAGAAATCTGGGAAATAATGCAAGAAAAAGGCTTAGAGTTGGAAAATCAAGATCCAGAATTTCAGATATCTGGAGAGATTACTGAGGAAGATTTTGAGAATTTATCAATACAATCTCATGTCCCTGTATTTATTTTTTGTCAGGCTTATAGAGAAAAAGAGTACAGAGAATCAGAATATTGGACTTCCAATACTAAACTCATTTTAGGAGGGAAGCACCATTATTTACAATGGTCAGAATCAGAAAAAATTGCGACTATTATTCGAGAATTGTCAGAATAAGATGGAAAGAAATAGACTACAGGAGACAAGATGGACTACTTTAATGTTGGGAAAATCGTCAATACGCAGGGGTTGCAGGGTGAGATGCGAGTCTTGTCTGTGACAGATTTTGCAGAAGAACGGTTTAAAAAAGGGGCTGAGCTAGCCTTGTTTGATGAAAAAGATCAGTTTGTCCAAACAGTGACCATCGCTAGCCACCGTAAACAGAAGAACTTTGACATTATTAAATTCAAAGATATGTACCATATCAATGCTATTGAAAAGTACAAGGGATACAGTCTCAAGGTTGCTGAGGAAGATTTGAATGACCTAGACGATGGTGAATTCTACTATCACGAGATTATTGGTTTGGAAGTCTATGAGGGTGATAACTTGATTGGAACCATCAAAGAAATCCTGCAACCAGGTGCCAACGATGTCTGGGTGGTCAAGCGAAAAGGTAAACGTGACTTGCTCTTGCCTTATATCCCACCAGTGGTTCTCAATGTTGATATTCCAAATAACCGCGTCGATGTGGAAATCTTAGAAGGGTTAGACGATGAAGATTGATATTTTAACCCTCTTTCCAGAGATGTTTTCTCCGCTAGAGCACTCAATCGTTGGAAAGGCACGTGAAAAAGGGCTCTTGGATATCCAGTATCATAATTTTCGAGAATATGCTGAAAAGGCTCGCCATGTCGACGATGAGCCCTACGGAGGCGGTCAGGGGATGTTGCTCCGAGCCCAACCCATTTTTGATGCCTTTGATGCTATTGAAAAGAAAAATCCGCGCGTTATTCTCCTCGATCCTGCTGGAAAGCAGTTTGATCAGGCTTATGCTGAGGATTTGGCCAAAGAAGAGGAACTGATCTTTATCTGTGGTCACTACGAGGGGTATGACGAGCGCATTAAGACCTTGGTAACGGATGAGATTTCTTTGGGTGACTATGTCCTGACTGGTGGAGAGTTGGCGGCTATGACCATGATTGATGCTACGGTTCGCCTGATCCCAGAAGTGATTGGCAAGGAGTCCAGCCATCAAGATGATAGTTTTTCTTCAGGCCTTCTAGAATACCCCCAGTACACACGGCCCTATGATTACCGAGGCATGGTTGTACCAGATGTTCTGATGAGCGGGCACCATGAAAAGATTCGTCAGTGGCGACTGTATGAGAGTTTAAAGAAAACCTACGAGCGCAGACCGGATTTGCTTGAACATTATCAACTGACAGCAGAAGAAGAAAAAATACTGGCAGAAATCAAAGAAAACAAAGAATAAAGGAGAAACCTATGCAAGTAATCAAACGTGATGGAGAAATTGCTGAATTTAATCCAGACAAGATTTACCAAGCTATCTTAAAGGCAGCCCAGACTGTCTATGTATTGACAGATGATTTGCGTCAAAACCTTGCACAAGTCACTAAGAAAGTGGTTTTGGATTTGGAAGAAGCCAAGGTGGAACGTGCTACCATCAGCATGATTCAGTCTTTGGTTGAACATCGTTTACTGGGTGCAGGTTACATTACCATTGCAGAACACTACATTTCCTATCGTCTACAACGTGACTTGGAAAGAAGTGGTTATGGAGACCATATCGCTGTTCATTTACATTTTGAACAAATTCGCTAAGAAAAAGAGTGGGATGAAGCAACTACATCTCACTCTTTCTTAAATCTATTTTTTTGGGCTGTTTGGACGGTTGAAGGGACAAATCGCAGGCGTTGAATATCGCTTATGCGGATAATACGGGTCACATTTTTGGCAAAATTTTTCACGATAATTTGCTGGCGTTGCTGATCGTATTTGATGATGTCACCTGTAAAGCTTGTCTCAGACAAGATAAGGTGAACAGCGGTTTGTTTCTGGATAGCCTCTTCAATAGTGGCTGTAAGGGAGTTGGTTTCAGTCTGGTCAGGTTGGTCATGTCCATTTAAAAAGTCATGTATTTTATCTAGAACTTGATGGAATTTATGTTTCATATTGGCCTCCCTTCTTTTATATCAATATTATATAAAATTTTCCTAAAATCTACAAGATTTTACGAATAAACTAATGAAAGCTAAAAAAGGAGAAGAAAATGGCAGAATTTACATTTGAAATCGAAGAGCACTTGTTGACTCTTTCTGAAAACGAAAAAGGTTGGACTAAGGAAATCAACCGGGTGAGCTTTAATGGTGCCCCTGCAAAGTTTGATATTCGTGCTTGGAGTCCAGATCATACTAAAATGGGCAAAGGGATTACTCTCTCCAATGAAGAATTTCAAACAATGGTGGATGCCTTTAAAAGCAACTAGGTTTTCAAAATGAAAGAAAAGGATATTGAGTTATGACAACTCGATATCCTTTTTTAGTTAGCAAAGTAAGCCTGATTTTTAAGGCGTTGAAGTAATGGACGGCTAATAAAACTAATAGCAATAATTTTACCAAGGTCTGGGATAATAAAGGGAAATACCCCCACAGCAAGAGCTTTTTCAAATGGCATTCCAGCTAGGAAATGTAATCCAATGATCCCACCAACAAAAACAAGTGTATCTCCCAAGAGATTTGCTAGAAAAATTCTGACAAAACCACTATCACTGTTAGTTAGAGAAGAGGTAAGTCCAGAATAAACAAGATAAAACCAAAGATAGCCTGCAGTAGGACCAATCAAAGCATGAAATCCAGCTCCACCTCCTGCAAAGACAGGAAGACCGATAGCACCTAGAAGAAGATAGAGTCCAACAGAAAGTACAGCCTCTCTCGGTCTAAAGACAGTAGCAATCAGGCCGATTGCAAAGTTCTGCAGAGTGAAGGGAACAGGTCCAATTGGAAGACTGATTTGTGCTAAAACAGCAATGAGAGCAGCCCCAATAGCAGGGATAGCATAAACGTGAGCTTTTTTCAAAATAGTTAACCTCTTTTCTTATGTATAGTAACTATTATACTTAATTTAATATCATTGTCAACCTATTTTTATAACAAAGGTAACAAAAAAACTGTAACGGCCGATTTTGCTGACTGGGTAAGTTGTTTTCATCGATTCGTAAATCATCAAAAAAGAAGCCGACATATTTGTATCAGCTTCTTTTGTTTCGATTAACGCATGGTTACAAATTCTTCGGATGCAGTTGGGTGAATCGCCACAGTTGCATCAAAGTCTGCCTTGGTTGCTCCCATTTTGATAGCAACAGCAAATCCTTGAATCATTTCATCAACACCGTATCCAATTCCATGAAGTCCGACAACTTTTTCTTCTGAACCAGCTGTTATTAATTTGAAACGAGTTTCTTGACGGTTGCAAGTGCAAGCAGAGTACATAGAAGTAAAGCTTGATTTGTAAATCTTGATTTGGTCTTGACCGTATTCTTTAATAGCTTGCTCTTCGGTCAATCCAACCGTTCCGATAGCAGGGTGTGAAAAGACAACGGTTGGAATAGTTGAGTAGTCCATTTTAGCAGTTGTTTTGCCGTTAAAGAGACGTTCAGACAAAGTACGTCCAGCCTTGATAGCAACTGGAGTTAGTTCTTTTTCGCCTGTTACATCACCTAGAGCGTAGATTCCTTCAACAACAGTATTTTGGTATTCATCCACTTGGATAAAGCCACGTTCGTTCAGAGTTACTCCAGCTTTTTCAAGTTGCAATCCCTTAACGTTTGGACGGCGGCCAGTAGCCCAGATAACTTGGCTAGCTGTGTGACTAGTACCATCTTCGAAATGAATGGTAATGCCATCAGTAGTTTTTTCTAACTTGACAGGTACTTTGTGAGTATGAAGTGGCAAGTTTGTTCTTTCCATTTCCTTGACCAGACCTTCAACGATGTAAGCATCAAAACCACGTAAAGGACGATCGCGGCGAACAAATAGGTCTGTCTTGACACCAAAAGTGTGGAGTACTCCAGCCAATTCAACAGCGATATAACCAGCGCCTAGAATAGCAACTGACTCTGGCAATTCTTCCCAGGCAAATACATCATCAGAAGAGCCACCTAGTTCAGCACCAGGAATATTTGGAATACTTGGATGGGCACCAGTAGCAATCACGATATGTTTAGCACGAATCAGTTCACCATTTACGCTGACAGTATGAGAATCTACAAATTCAGCATGACCTTCAATCAAGTCTACACCGTTGCGTTTAAAACTGCCATCATAAGAAGAACGAGCGCGATCAATGTAGGCTTCACGATTGCGACGTAGGGTTGCAAAGTCAAAGTTAAGATCAGTAGTTTTAAAGCCGTAGTCTTCTCCAAATTGATGGAAAGTCTCAGCGATTTGCGCCCCGTACCACATGATTTTTTTGGGAACACATCCGACGTTGACGCAGGTTCCACCTAATTTCTTTTCCTCAATAACGGCTGCTTTGGCTCCGTGTTCACCAGCACGGTTCATAGTAGCAATTCCTCCGCTACCACCACCGATAGCAATGATATCATATTCTCTCATTGAAAACTCCTTTGTACTCTTTTGAATAGTAGAGTGTCATTTTTTGATAGTCATATTCTATCTTTTTTTTGATTTGATTGCAAAAATCTGCTACGTTCAAAAAAATTAAAGAAAAGGCTTGCAAAAAGGAAAAATAAAGTGTATGCTATAACTAGTACAATGATTGTAAATAAATTCCGAACAATAAGTGAATCCTGAAATGTCATTATTTCGTTCTAAAATGTTATTGTTTCAAATTGATAATTTTTGTATAATATTGTTAAGAACTTTAAATCAAAAAGGAGTTTCATTATGAAAAAGAATGGTAAAGCTAAAAAGTGGCAATTGTATGCAGCAGTTGGTGCTGCCAGTGTAGTTGTATTGGGTGCTGGGGGCATTTTGCTCTTTAGACAACCTTCTCAGACTGCTGTAAAAGATGAGGCTACTCATCTTGTCGTTGCCAAGGAAGGAAGCGTGGCATCCTCTGTTTTATTGTCAGGGACAGTAACAGCAAAAAATGAACAATATGTTTATTTTGATGCTAGTAAGGGTGATTTAGATGAAATCCTTGTTTCTGTGGGTGATAAAGTCAGTGAAGGACAGGCATTAGTCAAGTACAGTAGTTCAGAAGCACAGGCGGCCTATGATTCAGCGAGTCGAGCAGTAGCTAAGGCAGATCGTCATATCAACGAACTCAACCAAGCGCGAAATGAAGCCGCTTTAGCTCCCCAGTTACCAGTACCAGCAGGAGGCGAAGGAGCTGCAGCCCAAACTCAAGCTCCAGTCTCAGGAAATTCGGTATCCTCTATTGATGCACAACTAGGTGATGCTCGTGATGCTCGTGCAGATGCAGCAGCGCAATTAAGCAAAGCTCAAAGTCAGTTGGATGCAATGACGGTTCTCAGTACCTTAGAGGGAACTGTGGTTGAAGTCAACCGTAATGTTTCTAAATCTCCAACTGGAGCTAGCCAGGTGGTAGTGCATGTCGTAAGTAATGAAAACTTGCAAGTTAAGGGGGAATTATCTGAATACAATCTTGCAAACCTATCTGTAGGTCAAGAAGTAACCTTTACTTCTAAAGTTTATCAAGATAAGAGATGGACTGGTAAGATTAGCTATATCTCTGATTACCCTAAAAACAATGGCGAAGCAGCAAGTACAGCTACCGCAGCTGCTGGTAATTCTGGTTCTAAATATCCATATACCATTGATGTTACAAGTGAAATCGGTGACTTGAAACAAGGATTCTCAGTAAGTGTTGAGGTGAAGAACAAGACTAAAGCCATTTTGGTTCCTCTAACAAGTGTTGTGACTGAAAATGATAAGAACTATGTCTGGGTGCTTGACGAGCAGAAAAAGGCCAAGAAAGTGGAAGTTGGTTTGGGTAATGCTGATGCAGACAACCAAGAAATCACTTCAGGTCTGACAAATGGAGTCAAGGTCATCAGTAACCCAACGTCTTCTCTAGAGGAAGGAAAAGAGGTGAAGGCTGATGAAGCAACTAATTAGTCTAAAAAATATCTGCAGAAGCTACCGTAACGGTGACCAAGAACTGCAGGTTCTCAAAAATATCAACCTAGAAGTGAATGAGGGTGAATTTGTTGCCATCATGGGACCATCTGGTTCTGGGAAGTCCACTCTCATGAATACGATTGGCATGTTGGATACACCAAGTAGTGGAGAGTATTATCTTGAAGGTCAAGAAGTGGCTGGATTAGGTGAAAAACAACTAGCCAAGGTTCGCAACCAACAAATCGGATTTGTCTTTCAGCAGTTCTTTCTTCTATCCAAACTCAATGCTCTGCAAAATGTAGAATTGCCCTTGATTTATGCAGGAGTTTCGTCTTCAAAACGTCGCAAGTTAGCTGAGGAATATCTAGATAAGGTTGAATTGACTGAGCGTAGTCACCATTTACCTTCAGAATTATCTGGTGGTCAAAAGCAACGTGTGGCTATTGCGCGTGCCTTGGTAAACAATCCTTCTATTATCCTAGCAGACGAACCGACAGGAGCCTTGGATACCAAAACAGGGAATCAAATTATGCAACTATTGGTTGACTTGAACAAAGAAGGAAAAACCATTATCATGGTAACGCATGAGCCTGAAATAGCTGCTTATGCCAAACGTCAGATTGTCATTCGAGATGGAGTTATTTCGTCTGACAGTGCGCAGTTAGAGAAGGAGGAAAACTAAGATGCAGAATCTGAAATTTGCCTTTTCATCTATCATGGCTCACAAGATGCGTTCTTTGCTTACCATGATTGGGATTATTATCGGTGTTTCATCGGTTGTTGTGATTATGGCTCTGGGTGATTCCATGTCTCGATATCTCAATAAAAATATGACCAGATCTCAAAAAAATATCAGTGTCTTTTTCTCTTCTAAAAAAAGTAAAGATGGATCTTTTACTCAGAAACAATCAGCTTTTACGGTTTCTGGAAAAGAAGAGGAAGTTCATGTTGAACCACCAAAACCGCAAGAATCTTGGGTCAAGGAGGCAGCCAAACTGAAGGGAGTGGATAACTACTATGTAACCAACTCAACGAACGCCATATTGACTTATAAAGATAAAAAGGTTGAAAATGCCAATTTGACAGGTGGAAACAGAACTTATATGGAGGCTGTTAACAATGAAATTCTTGCAGGTCGTAGCCTGAGAGAACAAGATTTCAAAGAATTTGCAAGTGTCATTTTGCTTGATGAAGAATTATCCATTAGTTTATTTGGATCTCCTCAAGAGGCTATTAACAAGGTTGTGGAAGTCAATGGTTTTAGTTATCGAGTCATTGGTGTTTATACTAGCCCAGAATCTAAAAATTCAAAAATGTATGGTCTTGGTGGCTTGCCTATTACCACAAATATCTCCCTTGCTGCGAATTTTAATGTAGATGAAATTGCTAGTATTGTCTTTCGAGTGAATGACACAAGCTTAACTCAAACTTTGGGTCCAGAATTAGCACGAAAAATGACAGAGCTTGCTGGCTTGCAACAGGGAGAATATCAAGTGGCAGATGAGTCAGCTGCATTTGCAGAAGTTCAAAAATCGTTTAGTTTTATGACGACGGTTATTAGCGCCATTGCAGGAATTTCTCTCTTTGTTGGAGGAACTGGTGTTATGAACATTATGCTAGTTTCGGTGACAGAGCGTACCCGTGAGATTGGTCTTCGTAAGGCTTTGGGTGCAACACGTGCCAATATTTTAATCCAGTTTTTGATTGAATCCATGATTTTGACCTTGTTAGGTGGCTTGATTGGCTTGACAATTGCAAGTGGTTTAACTGCCTTAGCAGGTTTGTTACTGCAAGGTTTGATTGCGGGTATAGAAGTGGGAGTATCAATCCCAGTTGCCCTATTTAGTCTTGCAGTTTCGGCTAGTGTGGGTATGATCTTTGGAGTCTTGCCAGCCAACAAGGCATCGAAACTTGATCCAATTGAATCCCTTCGTTATGAATAAGATAAACAAGATGGACACTCGTCTATCTTGTTTTTGTATGGATTTCCCTATCGAAAATCCTTAAAAATGTGATATAATGAAGTGTTAGAAAAACAGGTTTCATTTGCCTGGAAAGGAAAAATTATGTCTGAAAAGAATTTTTATATTACAACGCCGATTTACTATCCATCTGGTAAACTTCATATTGGATCTGCCTACACAACCATCGCCTGTGATGTCTTAGCTCGTTACAAACGCCTGATGGGCTACGATGTCTTTTATTTGACAGGTCTTGATGAGCATGGTCAAAAGATTCAACAAAAAGCAGAAGAAGCTGGAATCACCCCTCAAGCCTATGTTGATGGAATGGCAGTCGGAGTTAAAGAACTCTGGCAATTACTCGATATCTCATACGATAAATTTATCCGTACAACTGATGACTACCATGAAAAAGTTGTCGCACAGGTCTTTGAGCGCTTGCTTGCTCAAGATGACATCTATTTAGGTGAATATTCTGGTTGGTACTCAGTCTCGGATGAAGAGTTCTTTACAGAAAGCCAGCTTGCAGAAGTATTCCGTGATGAAGCTGGAAACGTGACAGGTGGAATCGCTCCATCAGGTCACGAGGTTGAGTGGGTTTCAGAAGAATCATACTTCCTTCGCCTCAGCAAATACCAAGATCGTTTGGTCGAATTTTTCAAATCCCATCCTGAATTTATCACTCCAGATGGTCGTCTGAATGAAATGCTTCGCAACTTCATCGAGCCAGGTTTAGAAGACTTGGCGGTATCTCGTACAACCTTTACATGGGGAGTGCCTGTCCCATCCAATCCTAAACACGTTGTCTATGTTTGGATTGATGCCCTTCTTAACTATGCGACAGCACTTGGCTACGGTCAAGATGAACATGGAAACTTTGACAAGTTCTGGAACGGAACAGTCTTCCACATGGTTGGAAAAGACATTCTTCGTTTCCACTCCATCTACTGGCCAATCCTTCTTATGATGTTGGATATCAAATTGCCAGATCGTTTGATTGCCCATGGTTGGTTCGTCATGAAAGACGGTAAGATGTCTAAGTCTAAAGGGAATGTCGTTTACCCTGAAATGTTGGTAGAGCGTTATGGACTAGATCCACTTCGTTACTACCTCATGCGTAGTCTTCCAGTTGGTTCAGACGGAACCTTCACTCCTGAGGACTATGTAGGCCGTATCAACTATGAACTGGCAAATGACCTTGGTAACCTCCTCAACCGTACGGTCTCAATGATTAACAAGTACTTTGATGGTCAAGTACCTGCCTATGTAGAAGGCGTGACTGAATTTGACAATGCTCTTGCTCAGGTCGCAGAACAATCAATCGCTGATTACCATACACACATGGAAGCAGTTGACTATCCACGTGCGCTTGAAGCAGTCTGGACTCTTATCTCTCGTACTAACAAATACATTGACGAGACAGCTCCATGGGTCTTGGCAAAAGATGAAGCACTCCGCAATCAATTGGCAAGTGTCATGAGTCACTTGGCAGCTAGCCTTCGTGTCGTCGCTCACTTGATTGAGCCATTTATGATGGAAAACAGTCGTGCAGTTTTGAATCAACTTGGTTTGGATGAAGTAATGAGCCTTGAGAACTTGAGCTTGGCTGATTTCCCTGCAGGTGTGAATGTAGTTGCCAAAGGAACACCAATCTTCCCACGTCTCGATATGGAAGAAGAAATCGCCTATATTAAGGAACAAATGGAAGGCAACAAACCAGCAGTCGAAAAAGAGTGGAACCCAGACGAAGTTGAACTCAAACTAAACAAGGATGAAATCAAGTTTGAAGACTTTGACAAGGTTGAAATCCGTGTCGCAGAAGTCAAAGAAGTGTCTAAAGTAGAAGGTTCTGATAAGTTGCTTCAATTCCGCCTAGATGCAGGTGATGGTGAAGATCGTCAAATCCTCTCAGGAATTGCAAAATACTATCCAAACGAACAAGAATTGGTCGGCAAGAAAGTTCAAATCGTTGCTAACCTCAAACCACGTAAAATGATGAAAAAATATGTCAGTCAAGGGATGATCCTCTCAGCTGAACATGATGGACAATTAACCCTTCTCACAGTTGATCCAGCTGTACCGAACGGAAGTGTGATTGGGTAACAATAGACAGGACTAGTTCATGCTAGTTCTGTTTTTTATTTATACTCAATGAAAATCAAAGAGCAAACTAGGAAGCTAGTCGCAGGTTGCTCAAAGCATTGCTTTGAGGTTGTAGATGAAACTGACGAAGTCAGCTCAAAACACTGTTTTGAGGTTGTGGATAGAACTGACGAAGTCAGTAACCATACCTACGGTAAGGCGACGCTGACGTGGTTTGAAGAGATTTTCGAAGAGCATTAACTATTATGCTTTACAAACTAGTGTGAAAGTAGTATACTATAGATGAAGCTACTAGTAGGTATTACAAAATAGATAGAAGGGGAAAGGAATGAAGGAAACTCAACTATTAAAAGGTATTCTGGAAGGTTGTGTCTTGGATATGATTGGTCAAAAAGAGCGGTATGGTTATGAGTTGGTTCAGACTTTGCGAGAGGCTGGATTTGACACTATTGTTCCAGGAACTATTTATCCTTTGTTGCAAAAGTTAGAAAAAAATCAATGGATAAGAGGCAACATGCGTCCGTCGCCAGATGGTCCAGATCGGAAGTATTTTTCGTTAACGAAAGAAGGAGAAGAGCGTGTCTCGGTCTTTTGGCAACAATGGGACGATTTGAGTCAAAAAGTAGAAGGAATTAAGAATGGAGGGTAAACCATGACGAAAATGAAGTATTATGAAGAAACAAGCGCTTTGTTGCATCAGTTTTCTGAGGAGAATCAGAAGTATTTTGAGGAGTTGTGGGATAGTTTTAATCTTGCTGGATTTCTCTATGATGAGGTCTATCTCAGAGAGCAGATCTATTTGATGATGCTAGATTTCTCAGAAGCAGAACGAGATGGCATGAGTGCAGAGGATTATCTAGGTAAGAATCCTAAAAAAATAATGAAAGAGATTCTTAAGGAAGCGCCACGTAGTTCTATCAAGGAGTCCTTTTTGACGCCAATTCTTGTCCTAGCGGTATTACGTTATTATCAACTACTAAGTGATTTTTCTAAAGGTTCTCTCTTAACAGTCAATTTGCTCACATTTTTAGGGCAACTTCTTCTTTTTCTGATTGGATTTGGACTTGTTGCCACAATCTTACGTTGGGGGCTAGTCCAAGATTCTCCTAAGATGAAAATTGTCACTTATATTGTCGTTGGGATTCTTGTTCTGCTAGTTGTTCTGGGATATGTAGGAATGACAAGCTTCATACAAGAAGGAGCCTTTTATCTTCCTGCTCCCTGGGATAGTTTCCTTGTCTTTACGCTTTCTCTAGTCATCAGTATTTGGAATTGGAAAGAAGCGGTCTTTCGTCCCTTTGTCAGTATGATTGTTGCCCATCTTGTTGTAGGCTCTCTGCTCCGTTATTATGCGTGGATGGGCATTTCAAATGTTTTCCTCACAAAGATTATTCCTTTAGCAGTTCTCTTTATTGGAATCTTTCTCTTGTTCCGTGGGTTTAAGAAGATAAAATGGAGTGAAATATAGTCAAAAAGCCGTTGCAAAGCGGTTTTTTGTTATAATGAAGGGAAGAATGTTAGAAATTTAAGGAGAAAAATTTGATGAGATACATAACTCTTGGTCAAGATGACAAAGAATTATCAGAAATTGTTCTCGGAATGATGAGAATAAAAGATAAGTCTGTAAAAGAAGTTGAAGAGCTTGTAGAAACAGCACTTTCTGTTGGAATCAATGCTTTTGACTTGGCTGATATATATGGTCGTGGTCGTTGTGAAGAACTGTTAGGTCTTGTCCTAAAAAATCGTCCAGATTTAAGAGAAGAGATGTGGATTCAGTCAAAATGTGGCATTCGCATTGAAGAATTTACCTATTTTGATTTTTCAAAAGAGTATATATTACAATCAGTTGACGGAATTTTGCAAAGATTGAAGATAGATCATCTAGATAGCTTGCTCCTTCATCGACCAGATGCTTTGATGGAATCTGACCAAGTAGCAGAAGCCTTTGATCTCCTTTATAAACAAGGTAAGGTTCGAAATTTTGGAGTTTCTAATCAAAATCCTATGATGATGGAGTTGCTTAAAAAAGATGTCAAGCAGCCGTTAGCTGTTAATCAGCTACAACTGAGTGCGGCTTTTACACCAGGATTCGAATCAGGCTTTCATGTTAATATGGAAGATAGTCAAGCAGCTATGCGAGATGGTAGCATTTTTGAATATTGTAAATTACACGATGTGGTCATTCAAGCATGGTCTGTCTTACAATTCGGGTATTTTAAAGGGAATTTTGTTGGGAATGAGAAATTTCAAGTTTTAAATCAAGTACTTGATCGTTTAGCTATTAAATATGGAGTAACCTCTTCAACTATTGCCATTTCTTGGATATTGCGTTATCCAGCAAAAATGCAGGCAGTCGTAGGTACAACAAATCCTAAGCACTTGAGAGAAGTTAGCCAAGCGGCAAACTTTAGCTTAACAAGAAAAGAATGGTATGAAATTTATCTTGCAGCAGGGAATAATTTGCCGTAAGTAGAAGCAGATTTGAATAAATCACAGTCAAAAAGCCGTTGTCAAGCGGTTTTTTTGTTATAATGAAGGGGAGAATTATTGATATTAAAGGAGAAAAACATGACATTTGAAGAGATTCTGCCTGGGTTAAAGGCTAAGAAAAAATATGTACGAACTGGTTGGGGAGGTGCTGAAAACTATGTCCAACTTTTTGACACTATCGAGCAAAATGGGGTTGCACTTGAAGTGACACCCTACTTCTTAATCAACGTGTCTGGAGAAGGTGAAGGTTTTTCCATGTGGAGTCCGACACCTTGTGATGTTTTGGCGACGGATTGGGTAGAAGTGCATGACTAGACGTGTATTGATTACGGGAGTGAGTTCAGGGATCGGACTAGCTCAGGCTCGACTCTTTTTAGAGAAGGGCTATCAAGTTTACGGAGTGGATCAAGGAGAAAATCCATCCTTACAGGGTGATTTCCACTTTTTACAGAGAGATTTGACCTTGGACTTGGAACCTATTTTTGACTGGTGTCATCAGGTGGATGTTTTGTGTAATACTGCAGGAGTTTTAGATGATTACAAACCACTGTTGGAACAAACAGCGCAGGAAATTCAAGAGATTTTTGAAATCAACTATGTGACGCCTGTTGAGTTGACTCGCTATTATTTGACACAAATGCTGGAAAATAAAAAAGGAATCATCATCAACATGTGCTCTATTGCTTCTAGCCTAGCAGGTGGCGGTGGACATGCCTATACTTCTTCGAAGCACGCCGTGGCAGGCTTTACCAAGCAGTTGGCTCTAGACTATGCTGAAACTGGAATTCAGGTATTTGGTATCGCTCCAGGAGCAGTCAAGACAGCTATGACCGCTGCCGATTTTGAGCCAGGTGGATTGGCTGACTGGGTGGCTAGTGAAACCCCAATCAAACGCTGGATTGAACCAGAGGAAGTGGCAGAAGTCAGTCTCTTTTTGGCAAGTGGAAAGGCATCTGCCATGCAGGGACAAATTCTGACTGTGGATGGTGGCTGGTCTTTGAAGTAGGAGTAGTTGGATGGAAATCAAAAATCACTTTGGAGTCTATGCTGTTTGCTTTAAAAATGGGAAGTTACTCTGCATTGAAAAAACGAGAGGCCCTTATCAACATCGGTATGATCTACCTGGAGGCAGTCAGCAACTTGGTGAAGGACTGACGGAAACGCTGACTAGAGAAGTTATGGAAGAGACGGGATTTACTGTTAGAAACTACTCTAATCCTCGAATCTACGATGTTTTCGTCAGGGAAGAGTTAAAAAACTTTATGGTTCACCATGTCATGGCCTTGTATGATGTTGAAATGAATGAGAGTGCACCTCAAGTTACGATTTCGGAAGCTGTGTCTGATGGTGCGAATGATTCACTTGGATATATTTGGATGGATATTCAAGAAATCACAGAAGAAAATGCATCACCATTAGTCTTGAAGGTTAAGTCTGAACTATTAGGATTTCCAGAACTGGACAAGACCTCTTACATGAATTGGAAGGTGAATGATGAGAAACCAACTAGCTCTTAGTGGAGAAAAAATTATTGAAAAAGTTTATCCTCAACTATTTCACCACATTGGCATGATTCGTGGGGAATATTTGTTGAGAGAGCTCAATAAAAACATCCTATTACCAAGTTGTCAGCAATTTGTAAAAGATTATCTATCCACTATTTGCTCCTTGTACTCGGATGAAGATGTCTGGTATCGTTTTTCTGAATTAACGAATACAGAAGCCAATTGTTTAGAGGGGACTAAAGAGTACTTTGATGAAGATCATCCCTTGTTTGGTTATAGAGGAACTAGACGTTTACTCGCGTGTCCGGATGAATTTCAGGCTGAGGCAAATGTCGTTATAGAAGTTTATCAAACCAATCCCAATCTGTCTGTTATCTTTCCTTTTGTCAATGATGCTGAGCAGTTAAAGCAAGCTATTACAGTATTACGTCAGCATGGTTTTATTGGGAAAATTGCCACGATGATTGAATTACCGTCAGCATATTTTGACTTAGACAGGATACTGGAAACGGGCATTTCAAAGATTATAGTTGGAATGAATGATTTGACTTCTTTTGTTTTTGCCACTGTGAGAAACAGTCAGTGGCATGATATGGAAAGTCCAATAATGTTAGATATGCTGAGACACATGCAGGATAAAGCAAGGATTAAAAATATTGACTTTGCTGTAGCAGGCTATCTGAATACTTCTTTCATACAAAAAATGAATCAGATGGGTATCAAATGCATTCTCCATTACAGCTCTATTCCGGAGATTTTTGATTTAGAAATTGACCATCCAGACCATCTCAAATACATAAAAGAAGAAAGTAAAAAATTACAAAGGAGAACCTATGACACCGCAAGAAATGTGGAATGCCTACAAGAAAATCAATCCTTCGATCGGAGATGAAATCGATGCTTGGGCTTTTGGAGTAGATACCGATTTCTTGGCAGATTTGGTTTTAAAAGGAGAAAAGACAGCAACCGCCTCGGCCTACGACCTCTACGCACTAGAAGACGAACCCCTTCCACAAGAAGGAACTTTTGATGTTATTTTAGATAGTCAAAACCAGGCTGTCTGTATTGTTGAAATTACAAAGGTTTCTGTCCAGCCCTTCAATCAAGTTTCTGCTCAACATGCCTTCAAGGAAGGGGAAGGTGACAAATCCTTGGCCTATTGGCGTCAGGTTCATGAGGATTGTTTCGCCGAGTGGCTGAGAGAAGCAGGACTAACTTTTACGCCTGACAGCAAGGTTGTTTTAGAAGAATTTCGCAAGGTCTACCCCTTGTAAACTGTTAGAAGGAAGAAAGTTTTGGAAATGATCGTCTAATCCTTTTTTCTCAAGCAAAACATGATATAATAAGTTTGTTTGAAGAAGAGCTCTAGCTCTTAAACTTAGAATAGGAGAAAACTATGCAAGCAGTTGAACATTTTATTAGCAAATTTGTTCCTGAACACTATGATTTATTTTTAGACTTGAGTCGTGAGACCAAGACCTTTTCTGGGAAGGTGACCATCACTGGTCAAGCACAGAGTGACCGTATTTCACTTCATCAAAAAGACTTGGAAATCGCCTCTGTAGAAGTTGCAGGTCAAGCTCGCCCATTTACGGTTGACCATGACAATGAAGCCCTTCATATTGAATTAGCTGAGGCTGGTCAAGTTGAAGTGGTTATCGCTTTTTCAGGAAAAATTACAGACAACATGACAGGGATTTACCCATCTTACTACACAGTTGATGGAGTGAAGAAGGAAGTTTTGTCTACTCAGTTCGAGAGCCATTTTGCGCGCGAAGCCTTCCCATGTGTGGATGAGCCAGAAGCCAAAGCAACTTTTGACCTCTCTCTGCGTTTTGACCAAGCAGAAGGTGAGTTAGCCTTGTCTAACATGCCAGAAATCGAAGTGGAAAACCGTAAGGAAACAGGTATCTGGAAGTTTGATACAACACCTCGCATGTCTTCTTACTTGTTAGCCTTTGTTGCGGGTGATTTGCAAGGTGTGACGGCTAAAACTAAAAACGGTACCCTTGTAGGTGTTTACTCAACCAAAGCTCACCCATTATCTAACCTTGATTTCTCACTAGATATCGCTGTTCGTTCCATTGAGTTTTACGAAGATTATTACGGAGTGAAATACCCAATTCCACAATCTCTCCACATCGCTCTTCCTGATTTTTCATCAGGTGCCATGGAAAACTGGGGTCTTGTGACCTACCGTGAAGTTTACTTGGTTGTGGATGAGAACTCTACCTTTGCCAGCCGTCAACAAGTTGCCCTTGTTGTAGCCCATGAATTGGCTCACCAGTGGTTTGGTAATCTCGTAACGATGAAATGGTGGGATGACCTCTGGCTCAATGAAAGCTTCGCTAACATGATGGAATACGTCTGTGTGGATGCTATTGAACCAAGCTGGAATATCTTTGAAGATTTCCAAACAGGTGGTGTTCCGTCTGCCTTGAAACGTGATGCTACTGATGGTGTTCAGTCTGTTCATGTGGAAGTCAAACACCCAGATGAAATCAATACGCTCTTTGACGGAGCTATCGTCTATGCCAAAGGAAGCCGTCTTATGCACATGCTTCGTCGTTGGCTAGGTGATGCGGATTTTGCTAAAGGTTTGCATGCCTACTTTGAAAAACATCAGTACAGCAATACCATTGGTCGTGATCTTTGGGAAGCCCTAGGTCAAGCATCAGGTCGTGATGTCGCAGCCTTTATGGATTCTTGGTTGGAACAGCCTGGTTATCCAGTTCTCACTGTCAAAGTTGAAAATGATGTCTTGAAGATTTCACAAAAACAATTCTTCATCGGTGAGCACGAAGACAAGAACCGTCTCTGGGTTGTGCCACTAAACAGCAACTGGAAAGGCTTGCCTGATACACTCGAAACTGAAAGCATCGAAATCCCTGGCTACGCAGCTCTTCTTGCTGAAAATGAAGGAGCTCTTCGTCTCAACACTGAAAATACAGCCCACTACATTACCGACTATCAAGGAGACTTGTTGGATGCAGTTCTTGCTGACCTAGTTGAGCTTGATAACACAAGTAAACTGCAAATCGTCCAAGAACGTCGTTTGCTTGCTGAAGCAGGACACATTTCTTATGCTGACTTGCTCCCAGTCCTTGATAAACTTGCAGAGGAAGAGTCTTACCTTGTCGTTTCAGCTGTTTCTCAAGTAATTTCTGCTCTTGAGCGCTTTATCGATGAAGGAACAGAAGCTGAGAAAGCCTTTAACAGTCTGGTTGCTAAATTGGCTCGTCACAATTATGACCGTCTTGGTTTTGAAGCTAAAGATGGCGAATCAGATGAGGATGAATTGGTTCGTCAGTTGGCTGTTTCGATGATGATTCGCTCAAATGATGCAGAAGCGAGTCAAGTCGCTAGCCAAATCTTCGAAGCTCACAAGGAGAATCTTGCAGGACTTCCAGCAGCCATCCGCTCACAAGTTCTCATCAATGAGATGAAACATCATGAGACCAAGGATTTGGTAGCAACTTATCTTGACCTCTACACTCATGCAACAGATGCAGTCTTTAAACGCCAGTTGGCAGGAGCTCTTGCCTACAGCATAGATGCAGAAAACATTCAAACTCTTCTTGCAACTTGGAAGGACAAATTTGTCGTCAAGCCACAAGACCTTTCTTCATGGTATCTCCACTTCCTCGGACACCAAGCTACTCAAGAAACTGTTTGGGTATGGGCGCGTGAAAACTGGGCTTGGATTAAGGCAGCTCTTGGTGGTGATATGAGTTTTGATAGTTTTGTTATCTTCCCATCACACATCTTTAAAACTCAGCAACGCTTGGCAGAGTACAAGGAATTCTTTGAACCACAACTTTCTGACCTTGCTCTTAGCCGTAACATCGGTATGGGAATCAAGGAAATTGCAGCGCGTGTTGACTTGATTAACCGTGAAAAAGCTGCAGTGGAAGCAGTCGTTCTTCAATACGGAAATGCATAAATAAGCCTAAAATAAAAAGAAAACTCAGCTATCTCATGTAAAATGCAGAGAGTTGAGTTTTTTTTAAGGCAAATTTGGTATAATGGTTTTAATAAGGAGGAGTTTCTCATGATAAAAATCTTATTGGTTGAAGATGACCTAGGCCTATCAAATTCAGTATTTGACTTTTTAGACGATTTTGCGGATGTCATGCAGGTATTTGATGGGGAAGAAGGTCTCTACGAAGCTGAGAGTGGCGTCTATGACTTGATTTTGCTCGATTTAATGTTGCCTGAAAAAAATGGTTTCCAAGTATTGAAAGAATTGCGTGAAAAGGGAATTACGACACCAGTTCTGATCATGACTGCCAAGGAAAGTTTGGATGATAAGGGACATGGTTTTGAACTAGGAGCAGATGATTATCTGACCAAGCCTTTCTACCTAGAAGAACTCAAAATGCGGATTCAAGCCCTTCTCAAACGTTCAGGTAAATTTAATGAAAACACCTTGACCTATGGAAATATTGTAGTTAATTTGTCAACAAATACCGTTAAAGTTGAAGATACTCCTGTCGAATTGCTGGGGAAAGAGTTTGATTTATTAGTTTATTTCCTGCAAAATCAAAATGTTATTTTACCGAAGACTCAGATTTTTGATCGTCTATGGGGATTTGATAGTGATACAACGATTTCAGTTGTCGAAGTCTATGTTTCAAAAGTCCGTAAGAAATTAAAAGGAACCACTTTTGCAGAGAATTTGCAAACCTTGCGCAGTGTTGGGTATATTTTAAAAGATGTTCAGTAAACTAAAAAAAACATGGTAT
Source organism: Streptococcus mitis (assembly GCA_032481955.1). Taxonomy (GTDB): domain Bacteria; phylum Bacillota; class Bacilli; order Lactobacillales; family Streptococcaceae; genus Streptococcus; species Streptococcus mitis_DQ. Next base: position 21,758 of record JAWERV010000024.1, read on the forward strand.
GCGGATGACTTTAGTTATTTTATCCGCAACTTTGGTGTCTTCACTCTGATTTTCTCTACTATGACTCTGATTATTTTGCAGGTCATGCACTCGAGTCTTTATACTTCGGTGGATGATAAGCTTTATGGACTGAGTGAAAATCCTCAGGCAGTTATTCAGCTTGCGGTAAATAGGGCGACAGAAGAGATTAAAGATTTGGAGAATGCTGCTACAGATTCTAGCAAGACTGAGATAAAACCCAATGTCAGTTCCAATACAGAGGTTATTCTTTTTGATAAGAATTTTACTCAGCTCCTTTCTGGAAATCGATTTTTGGGCTTGGATAAGATTAAGTTAGAGAAAAAAGAACTAGGCCATATCTACCAGATTCAGGTTTTTAATAGCTATGGACAGGAAGAAATCTATCGCATGATTTTGATGGAAACCAATATCAGTTCTGTTTCAACCAATATCAAGTATGCGGCTGTCTTGATTAATACCAGTCAGTTGGAGCAAGCTAGTCAAAAGCATGAGCGATTGATTGTGGTTGTGATGGCAAGTTTCTGGATTCTGTCTTTGCTTGCCAGTCTCTATCTAGCTAGGGTCAGTGTTCGGCCCCTGCTTGAGAGCATGCAGAAGCAACAGTCCTTTGTGGAAAATGCCAGTCATGAGTTACGAACTCCACTTGCTGTTTTGCAAAATCGCTTAGAAACCCTTTTCCGTAAGCCAGAAGCTACCATTATGGATGTGAGCGAAAGTATTGCATCTAGTTTGGAAGAAGTCCGAAATATGCGGTTTTTGACGACAAACTTGTTGAATTTAGCACGTAGAGATGATGGGATTAAGCCAGAACTTGGAGAAGTTCCAACTAGCTTTTTTAATACAACTTTCACAAATTATGAGATGATTGCTTCGGAAAATGACCGTGTCTTCCGTTTTGAAAATCGTATCCATCGAACGATTGTCACAGATCAGCTTCTATTGAAGCAGTTGATGACCATCTTATTTGATAATGCTGTCAAGTATACTGAAGAGGATGGTGAAATTGATTTTATGATTTCAGCGACTGATCGTAATCTGTATTTACTGGTTTCGGATAACGGAGTTGGTATTTCCGCAGAAGATAAGAAGAAAATTTTTGACCGTTTTTATCGAGTGGATAAGGCTAGAACCCGTCAAAAAGGTGGTTTTGGTCTAGGATTATCTCTAGCCAAGCAAATTGTAGATGCCTTAAAAGGAAGCATTACTGTTAAAGATAATAAACCAAAGGGAACAATCTTTGAAGTGAAGATTGCCATCCACACACCATCTAAAAAGAAAAAATAAAAATATCGCTCCAGTTGGGGCGATATTTTGGATTTATCTTCTACGCTTTCGTTTGATAATAGATCGTTGTACTTTTAAAACAAGTAAGCTGGATCCGATTGCTGCGGCAAAGGCAAGAGCAGTTGATAATTTTAATGCTAAAAAGATAAAACTAAAGATAGCAATACAGATACAAAAAACAGCGATATTAACAAAAAATAGGATTTCCTTGAGATTGGCATCAGATTGCGCTTCAGGTGTATAATCTTGATAGCGAGGAACCTGATGGTTTAATTCTTCTTGATAGTCTACCTCATAGGATTGTAATTTTCTTACGGGCATTATTCTCTCCTTAACAGTACATACCTATTTTATCATTTTTTCAGCAGAGAATTATTACAGAAAGGTTACAAAAAGAATAAAGTCCCTTTTCATTTTCAAAGAATAGCTGATTTTTGAGAAATATGGTATAATTTTCCTTATGGAAAAGATTATCATTACAGCAACTGCTGAAAGTATTGAACAAGTTAAACAACTGCTCGAGGCTGGCGTAGATCGTATCTATGTCGGTGAGAAAGATTTTGGCCTTCGTCTGCCAACGACCTTTAGTTATGACCAATTGCGCGAAATCGCTGAGTTGGTTCATGATGCTGGTAAGGAATTGATTGTTGCAGTTAATGCCCTCATGCACCAAGATATGATGGACAGTATCAAGCCTTTCTTAGATTTCTTGGAAGAAATCAAGACAGACTACATTACGATTGGGGATGCAGGCGTCTTTTATGTGGTCAATCGCGATGGTTATTCATTTAAGACCATCTACGATGCTTCTACAATGGTAACAAGCAGTCGTCAGATCAACTTCTGGGGACAAAAGGCTGGTGCATCTGAGGCTGTTTTGGCACGTGAAATTCCATCTGCTGAGCTCTTCAAGATGCCTGAGATTTTGGAAATTCCTGCCGAAGTTTTGGTGTACGGTGCTAGTGTCATCCATCATTCTAAACGTCCACTCTTGCAAAACTACTATAACTTTACGCATATCGATGATGAAAAGACCCGTAAGCGTGACCTTTTCTTGGCTGAGCCAAGCGATCCTGAAAGCCATTACTCTATCTTTGAAGACAATCATGGTACCCACATCTTTGCCAACAATGACCTTGATCTGATGACCAAATTGACAGAATTGGTAGAGCATGGTTTTACTCACTGGAAATTAGAAGGGCTCTACACTCCTGGTCAGAACTTTGTTGAGATTGCAAAACTCTTTATCCAAGCGCGTAGCTTGATTCAAGAGGGAAACTTTAGCCATGACCAAGCCTTCTTGCTGGATGAAGAAGTTCGTAAACTTCACCCTAAAAACCGTTTCCTTGATACAGGATTCTATGACTACGATCCTGATATGGTTAAATAAAGTAAATGATTCATTGAGAGAAGGAATATTTAAAATTTCTTCTCTCAATTTTTCTTATTTCTTCACTATTTTCAAAAAATCAGCAGGCTAGTATGCTCTGTTTACTGAGATTTTTAAGAAAAGTGACCTTCTTATGTTTGAAAATTATCCCATGTTTGCAGGTGCCAAATGGCCCTTTTTTTGGTATAATTTTTTATAATGAAAACGATTGGTAATCGCTATGTTGTGGTGGATTTAGAGGCAACTAGCACAGGTAGTAAGGCTAAAATTATCCAAGTGGGAATTGTCGTGATTGAGGACGGAAAAATCGTCGATCACTATACGACGGATGTCAATCCACATGAACCCTTGGATGCTCATATCAAAGAACTGACAGGACTGACAGACAAACGTCTGGCGCAAGCACCTGATTTTTCGCAAGTTGCCAGAAAAATTTTTGACTTGGTGGAGGATGGGATTTTTGTAGCCCATAATGTTCAGTTTGATGCCAATCTCTTGGCGGAAAATTTATTTTTCGAAGGATATGAGCTAAGAAATCCTCGTGTTGACACGGTCGAATTAGCTCAGGTCTTTTTCCCTGAACTGGAAAAATATAGCTTGCCTATTTTGTGTCAGGAATTAGGAATTCCTCTAAAACACGCCCACACAGCCCTTTCAGATGCCCAAGCTACTGCAGAATTACTCTTATTTTTAAGAGAAAAGATGGCTCAACTTCCGAAAGGTCTCTTGGAACGTTTGCTGGAGATGGCTGACGCTCTCTTATATGAATCCTACTTGGTTATTGAGGAAATTTATCGCAACCAATCTATCTTGACTTCTTCAGACTTGGTCGAAGTTCAAGGACTATATTTCAAGAAACTTGCAGTTCCCAATGAGCCACGAAAATTATCTCAAGATTTTTCTAAGAATATTTCTTTGTTGAACCTTGAAGTGAGGGAGAAGCAAGAAAGTTTTGCTAAAGAGGTTGGCTTGCTATTGAAAGATGAGACTGTCTCTCTGATTCAAGCACCGACAGGGATTGGGAAAACCTATGGCTATCTCTTACCCGCTTTATCTCAAATGAAAGAGCGTCAAATTGTCCTTAGCGTTCCGACAAAGATTCTTCAAAATCAAATCACGGAAGAAGAAGGTAGACGTCTTAAGGAAGTGTTCCATACAGATATTTATAGTTTAAAGGGGCCTCAAAATTATCTGAAGCTGGATGCCTTTTATCGTTCCTTGCAGGAAAATGATGAAAATCGCTTATTTAGACGCTTTAAAATGCAACTCTTGGTCTGGCTGACTGAGACAGAGACAGGAGATTTGGATGAAATTGGGCAACTCTACCGTTACCAACATTTTCTAACAGACCTTCGTCATGATGGGAATTTATCATCCAAGAGTTTATTTGTGACGGAAGATTTTTGGAAACGTAGTCAAGAAAAGGCACAAACCTGCAAGCTTTTAGTGACCAATCATGCCTATCTTGTAACCAGACTTGAAGATAATCCTGAATTTGTCAGTGACCGTTTATTGATTATTGATGAAGTTCAAAAGATTTTGTTGGCTCTAGAAAATCTGCTTCAAGAGACCTACGATATCCAGTCTATTATCGATTTGCTTGATAAGGCTTTACTGGAGGAGCAAAATAAGGTCCAGCAACGAATACTAGAAAGTATTCGCTTTGAGTGCCTCTACTTGATAGAACAATTTCAGTCTGGCAAATCTAAGAAAAATATCTTAGATTCTCTTGCCAATCTCCACCAGTATTTTTCAGAATTAGAAGTAGAAGGCTTTGAGGAGTTGGTTCGCTATTTTACAGCTGACCGAGATTACTGGCTTGAAGCAACTGAAACGAGTCAAAAGAAAATTCAGATTTCTTCTACGAAATCAGGCCGTATTCTTCTATCTTCCTTAGTGCCTGATTCATGTCAAGTCTTGGGAGTGTCGGCCACTCTTGAGATTAGTCAAAGAGTTTCTTTGGCAGACCTGTTAGGCTATCCCGAAGCTAAATTTGTTAAGATTGAAGCTTGTAAAAAACAGGATCAAGAAGTGGTCTTGGTCAAAGATTTTCCTCTAGTAACAGAAACTTCCTTAGAAGTCTATGCTAAGGAGGTAGCTGATTTGCTGATGGGAGTTCAAGCTTTCCAACAACCAATTTTGGTTCTCTTTACTGCCAAAGACATGCTTCTAGCAGTATCGGATTTACTTCCAGTTAGCCATCTGGCCCAGTATAAAAATGGGGATGTTCATCAGCTTAAGAAGCGCTTTGAAAAAGGTGAACAACAAATCCTGCTTGGTGCAGTAAGTTTCTGGGAGGGAGTTGATTTTTCAAGCCATCCTTTTGTAATTCAAGTTGTACCAAGACTCCCTTTCCAAAATCCACAAGAGCCCTTGACGAAAAAAATCAATCAGGAATTAATTCAAGAAGGAAAAAATGCCTTTTATGATTATCAATTGCCAATGGCTATTATTCGTTTAAAACAGGCTTTGGGAAGAAGTATGAGACGCGAACACCAACGTTCCTTAACTCTCATTCTGGATAGGAGAATTATCGGAAAGAGATATGGCAAACAAATAGTGGCATCTCTCGCAAAAGAAGCGACTGTTAAAACCCTCTCTCGGTCTGAAGTTAATGAAGCTATTGATAAATTTTTAAATGAACTTTGATAAATAGTGTAGTATGAAAGTATAAGGTTAGTATATATGAAACGTTCTCTCGACTCTAGAGTCGATTATAGTTTGCTATTGCCAGTATTTTTTCTACTGGTTATCGGTGTGGTGGCTATTTATATAGCTGTTAGTCATGATTATCCAAACAATATTTTACCCATTTTAGGGCAGCAGGTTGCCTGGATTGTCTTGGGGCTTGTGATTGGTTTTGTGGTCATGCTCTTTAATACAGAATTTCTTTGGAAAGTGACCCCCTTTCTGTATATTTTAGGCTTGGGACTTATGGTCTTGCCGATTGTCTTTTATAATCCAAGCCTAGTGGCATCAACAGGTGCCAAAAACTGGGTATCGATAAATGGTGTTACCTTGTTCCAGCCGTCAGAATTTATGAAGATATCCTATATCCTCATGTTGGCTCGTGTGATTGTCCAGTTTACAAAAAAACATAAGGAATGGAGACGAACAGTTCCACTGGACTTCTTGTTGATTTTTTGGATGATTCTCTTTACCATTCCAGTCCTAGTTCTTTTGGCACTTCAAAGTGACTTGGGGACGGCTTTGGTTTTTGTGGCTATTTTCTCAGGAATCGTTTTATTATCAGGGGTTTCTTGGAAAATTATTATCCCAGTATTTGTGACTGCTGTAACAGGAATTGCTGGTTTTCTAGCCATTTTTATCAGCAAGGATGGTCGTGCTTTTCTCCATCAACTGGGAATGCCGACCTACCAAATCAATCGTATTTTGGCTTGGCTCAATCCGTTTGATTTTGCCCAAACAACCACTTACCAGCAGGCTCAAGGACAAATTGCTATTGGGAGCGGTGGCTTATTTGGTCAAGGTTTTAATGCTTCTAATCTGCTTATTCCAGTTCGAGAGTCGGATATGATTTTCACGGTCATTGCAGAAGATTTTGGCTTTATTGGCTCTGTCCTTGTTATCGCCCTTTATCTCATGCTGATTTACCGTATGTTGAAGGTTACTCTTAAATCAAATAACCAGTTCTACACCTATATTTCCACAGGTTTGATTATGATGTTACTCTTCCATATTTTTGAGAATATCGGTGCTGTGACTGGCTTGCTTCCCTTGACTGGGATTCCCTTGCCATTCATTTCTCAAGGGGGATCGGCTATTATCAGTAACTTGATTGGTGTTGGCTTGCTTTTATCGATGAGTTACCAGACTAATCTAGCTGAAGAAAAGAGTGGAAAAGTCCCATTCAAGCGGAAAAAGGTTGTATTAAAACGAATCAAATAAGGAGAAAATCATGGTTAAAGTAGCCGTTATGTTAGCTCAGGGTTTTGAAGAAATTGAAGCTTTGACAGTTGTAGATGTCTTGCGTCGTGCAAATATCACTTGTGATATGGTAGGATTTGAGGAGCAAGTGACGGGTTCGCATGCAATCCAAGTAAGAGCAGATCGTGTCTTTGATGGAGATTTATCAGACTATGATATGATTGTCCTTCCTGGAGGGATGCCTGGATCTGCACATTTGCGCGATAATCAGGCCTTGATTCAAGAATTGCAAAGTTTCGAGCAAGAAGGGAAGAAACTGGCAGCCATTTGTGCGGCACCAATTGCTCTCAATCAAGCAGGGCTATTGAAAAATAAGCAGTACACCTGCTATGACGGCGTTCAAGAGCAAATCCTTGATGGTCAATACGTCAAGGAAACAGTAGTGGTAGATGGTCATTTGACAACCAGTCGAGGTCCCTCTACAGCCCTTGCCTTTGCCTACGAGTTGGTAGAGCAATTAGGAGGAGACGCAGAGAGTTTACGAACAGGAATGCTCTATCGAGATGTCTTTGGTAACAATCAGTAAAACGGGAGTAAAACTCTCGTTTTTTTACTTGGAAAAATCTAGGAAATCATCGCTTTTTTAAGGAAAAAATGGTATAATGAAAGCTATGAAATATCACGATTATATCTGGGATTTAGGTGGAACTTTACTAGATAATTATGAAACTTCAACAGCTGCATTTGTTGAAACATTAGCGCTGTATGGTATCACACAAGATCATGACAGTGTCTATCAAGCTTTAAAGGTTTCTACTGATTTTGCGATTGAGACATTCGCTCCTAACTTAGAGAATTTTTTAGAAAAGTACAAGGAAAATGAAGCCAGAGAGCTAGAACATCCGATTTTGTTTGATGGAGTTTCTGACTTATTGGAAGACATTTCAAATCAAGGTGGGCGTCATTTCTTGGTTTCTCACAGAAATGATCAGGTCTTAGAAATTTTAGAAAAAACCTCTATAGCAACCTACTTTACAGAAGTGGTGACTTCTAGCTCAGGTTTTAAGAGAAAACCAGATCCTGAGTCCATGATTTATTTAAGAGAAAAGTATCAGATTAGCTCTGGCTTAGTCATTGGTGATCGACCGATTGATATTGAAGCCGGGCAAGCTGCTGGACTATCTACCCATTTGTTTACCAGTATCGTGAATTTAAGACAAGTATTAGACATGTAAGAAAAGGAATAAGATGACAGAAGAAATCAAAAATCTGCAGGCACAAGATTATGATGCCAGTCAAATTCAAGTTTTAGAAGGCTTAGAGGCTGTCCGTATGCGTCCAGGGATGTATATCGGATCAACGTCAAAAGAAGGTCTTCACCATCTAGTTTGGGAAATTGTTGATAACTCAATTGATGAGGCCTTGGCAGGATTTGCCAACCATATTCAAGTTTTTATTGAGCCAGATAATTCGATCACTGTTGTCGATGATGGACGTGGTATCCCAGTCGATATTCAGGAAAAAACAGGTCGACCTGCCGTAGAAACTGTCTTTACTGTCCTTCATGCCGGAGGAAAGTTTGGCGGTGGCGGCTACAAGGTTTCAGGTGGTCTTCACGGAGTAGGGTCATCAGTAGTTAATGCCCTTTCCACTCAATTAGATGTTCATGTCCACAAAAATGGCAAGATTCATTATCAAGAGTACCGCCGTGGTCATGTTGTTGCGGATCTTGAGGTGGTTGGAGATACAGATAGAACTGGAACAACGGTTCACTTCACACCAGACCCAGAAATCTTCACTGAAACAACAACCTTTGATTTTGATAAATTAAATAAACGGATTCAAGAGTTGGCCTTTTTAAATCGTGGTTTACGAATTTCCATCACAGATAAGCGCGAAGGTTTGGAACAAACCAAGCATTACCATTATGAAGGTGGGATTGCTAGTTACGTTGAATACATCAATGAGAACAAGGATGTGATCTTTGATACACCGATCTATACTGACGGTGAGATGGATGATATCACAGTTGAAGTAGCCATGCAGTACACAACGGGTTATCATGAAAATGTCATGAGTTTTGCCAACAATATTCATACCCATGAAGGTGGAACGCATGAACAAGGTTTCCGTACAGCCTTGACACGTGTCATCAACGATTATGCTAGAAAAAATAAGTTATTGAAAGACAATGAAGACAACCTAACAGGGGAAGATGTCCGAGAAGGATTAACTGCGGTAATTTCAGTTAAGCACCCAAATCCACAGTTTGAAGGACAAACTAAGACCAAATTGGGCAACAGTGAAGTGGTTAAGATTACCAATCGTCTCTTCAGCGATGCCTTCTCTGATTTCCTTATGGAAAATCCACAGATTGCCAAACGTATCGTAGAAAAAGGGATTCTGGCTGCTAAGGCTCGTGTGGCTGCCAAGCGTGCGCGTGAAGTCACTCGTAAAAAATCTGGTTTGGAAATTTCCAACCTTCCAGGTAAACTAGCAGACTGCTCTTCTAACAATCCTGCTGAAACAGAACTCTTCATCGTCGAAGGAGACTCAGCTGGTGGATCAGCTAAATCTGGTCGTAACCGTGAATTTCAAGCAATCCTGCCAATTCGTGGTAAGATTTTGAACGTTGAAAAAGCTAGTATGGATAAGATTCTTGCTAACGAAGAAATTCGTAGTCTTTTCACAGCTATGGGAACAGGATTTGGTGCAGAATTTGATGTTTCGAAAGCCCGTTACCAAAAACTAGTTCTGATGACCGATGCCGATGTCGATGGAGCCCACATTCGTACCCTTCTTTTAACCTTGATTTATCGTTATATGAAACCAATCCTAGAAGCTGGTTATGTTTATATTGCCCAACCACCAATCTATGGTGTCAAGGTTGGAAGTGAGATTAAAGAATATATCCAGCCAGGTGCAGATCAAGAAATCAAACTCCAAGAAGCTTTAGCCCGTTATAGTGAAGGTCGTACTAAACCGACCATTCAGCGTTATAAGGGGCTAGGTGAAATGGATGACCATCAGTTATGGGAAACAACCATGGATCCCGAGCATCGCTTGATGGCCAGAGTTTCTGTGGATGATGCTGCAGAAGCAGATAAAATCTTTGATATGTTGATGGGGGATCGAGTAGAGCCTCGTCGTGAATTTATCGAAGAAAATGCCGTCTATAGTACACTGGATGTCTAAAAATCGGGAGAAGTAGTTCCCTTGGTCTAAAAAATATGATATAATCATTACGATTGTTTCAAGTAAAAAAGGAGTTTAATATGTCTGCTAGACTAGTAATTTATCTTGCAATTGCAGTTGCAGTTTTCTTCGTGATTGCTTATGCTATTGCAATCTACGTACGAAAACGCAATGAAAGTAAATTAGCAATTTTAGAAGAGAAAAAAGAAGAGTTGTACAATCTTCCAGTTAATGATGAAGTTGAAGCAGTAAAAAACATGCACTTGATTGGACAAAGTCAAGTGACTTTCCGCGAATGGAATCAAAAATGGGTTGACCTATCTCTTAATTCTTTTGCAGATATCGAAAATAATCTTTTCGAGGCAGAAGGCTATAACAACTCATTCCGTTTTTTCAAGGCCAGTCATCAAATTGACCAAATCGAGAGCCAAATTACCTTGATTGAAGAAGATATTGCAGCAATTCGCAATGCCTTGGCAGATTTGGAGAAACAAGAGTCTAAAAATAGTGGACGTGTTCTCCATACCTTGGACTTGTTTGAAGAGTTGCAACACCGAGTTGCTGATCATTCTGAAGAATATGGACAAGGTTTGTCTGAAATCGAAAAACAATTGGAAAATATCCAATCAGAGTTTTCTCAGTTTGTAACTTTAAATTCGTCTGGTGACCCAGTAGAAGCTGCTGTGATTTTAGATAATGCTGAAAATCATATCTTGGCTTTGACACATATTGTTGATCGTATACCAGCAGTTGTAACTACACTATCTAAAGAGCTACCTGATCAGCTAGAAGATTTGGAGGATGGTTACCGTAAGCTTTTAGATGCTAACTATCATTTTGCTGAAACGGATATTGAAGCTCGTTTCCAATTGCTTCATGAAGCTCTTAAGAAAAATCATGAGAATATTGCGCAATTAGAATTGGATAATGCTGAGTACGAAAATACTCAAATCCAAGAAGAGATTAATGCACTTTATGATATTTTTACACGAGAAATTGCTGCTCAGAAAGTTGTAGAAGCTTTAGTAGCAACACTTCCTACTTATCTGCAACACATGAAAGATAGTAATGCTGTTTTAGTCGAAGATATTAAACGATTGAGTCAGAATTATCTACTTTCTGAAACAGATGTTAGTCATGTTCATAGATTGCAAACTGAATTAGACTCTTTGGAAGAATCTGTATTAGAATTAACTTCAGAACAAGAGGAACATTCTGAGCCATATTCATTACTTGAAGAACGTTTGGAAAACTTACAAGCGACTTTGAAAGAAATTGAGGATGAGCAAGTTGAACTTAGTCAACGTCTTGCTCAGATTGAAAAAGATGATATCAATGCTCGCCAAAAGGCAAATGTTTATGTCAATCGTCTCCATACTATCAAGCGATACATGGAAAAACGCAATCTGCCAGGTATTCCACAAACTTTCTTGAAGTTATTCTTTACGGCAAGCAATAATACCGAGGATTTAATGGTTGAGTTAGAACAGAAAATGATTAACATTGAATCTGTTACCCGAGTTCTTGAAATTGCAACGAATGATATGGAAGCTTTAGAAACGGAAACTTATAATATTGTACAGTATGCAACCTTAACAGAGCAACTCTTGCAATATTCTAACCGTTACCGCTCATTTGATGAACGAATTCAGGAAGCCTTTAATGAATCATTAGAAATTTTTGAAAAAGAATTTGATTACCATGCTTCATTTGATAAGATTTCGCAAGCTTTGGAAGTCGCAGAACCTGGTGTAACCAACCGTTTCGTTACTTCATATGAAAAGACACGCGAGATAATTCGTTTCTAAGATAGTAAAAAAGATTTGATTCTGTGAGAAGCAAATCTTTTTTATTATGCGACTATTAGTCCGTCTCGCTCTGTTAGGTGCGAGACAAAAAAACCACCCGCTATGCGGGTGTGCGTTGAAGGTTATACCCCAAAAACTCCAAACGCGATACAATAAAGGTGTTCAAGCCAATTGTAAAGCGAAAGGAGAAAAATATGGCACAAAAGGCTCATAGTT
>JAWERV010000025.1:0-33270 GCA_032481955.1 Streptococcus mitis
TTCAACTTGTTAAGGTAAGAAAGCATTATTTCCAATCTATTAATTATTCATCTATTACCTATTATGACACAATATTCCCTATAGTTCAACTTTTTACTTGTTTTTATATTACACGGACTAAAAAGTTTTCAACAGTTGATTGCATTTGTTTTAATAAGTTTTAACCTTTCTTGGTTAGATAAAAAAAGAACCATACAGTTTAGAATCTGTATGGTTTTTGCCCCACTTTTGTCCCATTTTTAAATCATGACATTGAAAATACCTAAAATCACTTATATTTCAATATTTTTAATTGCTCTCAATATGAAAGTCCTTTCCAAATCCCTGTAGGGGGCATCTAAATCAACAGGAAAAAGCCTTGGAATCAAGGCTTTTTTGTGTAGTCTTAGAACTAAAAAACGATAGAAAAAACGCCCCTTCTGAACTGCGCCACATAAAGTTATTTAAGCATATCCTTTTCTCTCATTACCATTTTCTGTTATAATAAATTGTACTTCTAAAATAGAAAGGTCTTAAGATGACAACTCTTATTAAACATAAACGTGTAGAATTTTCAGAACTTTTTTATGACTTAGTTTTTGTTTTTGCAATTTCAAAAGTAACTACTTTAATCGACCATCTTCATAACGGTATTTTGACTTGGAATTCTTTCCTTGATTTTTTCATTGCTATTTTGGTTCTCATCGATTCCTGGATGATTCAAACCGATTATACCAATCGCTATGGAAAGAACTCTTTATTTAACATGGTAATCATGTTTATCAAAATGGGACTTTTACTCTTTATAGCCAATATGATTGGACCTGATTGGCAACAATATTTTCATTATCTCTGTTGGGCTATTGGTACATTAACCCTTACCTTATTTTTTCAATATTTGGTTGAATTTTTTAGAAAATCAACCGATGATGTTGAACGGGAAAGTATCAAAGGTTTTCTATGGATAACAGGTCTAGGAAGTTTAGGAGTCTATCTAGCAGCTCTTCTTCCTATTTACGTTAGAGTCTATATCTTCTTTGCTAGTATTCTGTTTATCTTTATTATGCCAAGTATCTTGCTTAATAAAGATAAGCATTACCAGGTAAATCTCCCCCATTTAATCGAGCGCATCTCCCTTCTTGTCATTATTACGTTTGGAGAGATGATTACGAATCTAGCTAACTTCTTTACAATCGAGAATTTCTCGATTTATTCGGTTCTTTATCTCATTATTATAATTTCTCTGTTCTTGTTTTATTTTGGTCAATTCGACCATGCTATTGATGAAAAATCTAATCAAAAGGGACTATTTCTAATTTACAGTCACTATCCTATTTTCATTGGACTTATGATGATGACTGTATCGATGAGTTTTCTTCAGAATCCTGAAGCTAATCGTCTCTTTGCAACCAGCTTCTCTTATATCGGATTTGGCCTCTTTCAAGCTGCTGTCCTAGTAAATGGGCCCTATAACAAACACTATCTTCGCTATTCGAAAAGTTACTACTGTGTCCAAGCGACACTCTATCTGGCTGCCTTTATTCTCTCTTTAATCTTTGCTTCTAATCCTATAATAGTAGTGAGTATAACAACCATTTTAGCTCTAGCTATAGCCATTCATTTTATTTATTTTTATATGACACAGAATAAAAAATATTCCAAATCTAACTGGGAGTTATTTTAATGAGTTTATAACATTAAAAAGCTTTGGGAACCAAGGCTTTTTTACTTTCTATCTAAACTTTTTCATAATGTATTTTCGTATAGGTTCTTCAACTATCTGAACGATTTCAAATCCTTCTTTTTGGTAAAGATTCTGAGCTCTTTGATTTGCCTCGTAGACATTTAGAGAAATACTATCTATGTCTCCATTTTCAAAGACCAAACTAAGAAATTTCCTTAAAGCCTGGCTACCTAAGCCTTGCCCCTGTTTCTGGGGATTGATAAAAAATCTCCCGATATGAAGATTACTGTCTTCTAGCCTGATTTTCTGAATAAGCCCCACAAACTCTTCTCCTTCAAAGATAGAAAAAACTCCTTCCAAGTCTTGCAAAGTTTGAAGGGTCAGTGGAAAAGGAATCATTGTTCCCATCCATTGTTCTTGAAAAACTTTGCCAAGGGAGTTGGACCATTGGCAGACGAGCTGAGCATTTTCTGTGCCCACATTTTCTTCAAAACAAATCATCATCTTTGCCTCACCATCTTATCTATGTTTCTCCATTATACTACTTCTCCTATTTTTTACGAATAGATAAGTATGATTGATTTTTATTTTTTTCTTGTCGGGAGCATTCTCGCTTCCTTTCTTGGTTTGGTTATTGACCGTTTTCCAGAGCAATCCATTATCAGCCCAGCCAGTCACTGCGATTCCTGTCAGACTCGCTTGCGTCCCTTAGATTTGATTCCGATTCTCTCACAGGTCTTCAATCGCTTTCGCTGTCGCTACTGCAAGGCTACATATCCTGTCTGGTATGCCCTCTTTGAACTAGGCTTAGGACTCCTCTTTCTGGCTTGGTCTTGGGAATTGCTTTCCTTGGGGCAAGTCGTCCTAATCACCGCTGGTTTGACCTTAGGTATCTACGACTTTCGCCATCAGGAATATCCCTTACTGGTCTGGATGACTTTCCATATACTCCTCATGACTTCCTCTGGCTGGAATCTGGTCATGGTCTTCTTCCTTGTTCTTGGGATTTTAGCTCATTTTATCGATATCCGCATGGGCGCAGGGGATTTTCTATTTCTAGCTTCCTGTGCTCTCGTCTTTAGCGCGACCGAATTACTGATCTTGATTCAGTTTGCTTCTGCGACGGGGATTCTAGCCTTTCTCCTACAAAAGAAAAAGGAAAGACTTCCTTTTGTGCCTTTCCTCTTACTCGCTGCTTGTGTGATTATTTTTGGTAAGCTACTGCTTGTTTGATAAAGTCCTGAATCGGCTCTCCCTCATGGAGAGCTTTTACAATTTTTGAACCGACGATAACGCCATCTGACACCGCATTGAAGCGTTCTACATCGGCTTGACTAGATACGCCAAAACCTGTCAAGACTGGGATATCGGCCACTTGATGCAATTGTACCAAGTGCTTGTCCAAGTCTGCACGGTAATTGCCAGATTCCCCAGTCACTCCATTGATGGCAACCGCATAGACAAATCCTTCTGCCCCTTTAATTAATTCTTTCTGACGCTCAATCCCTGTGGTCAAGCTTACTAAAGGAATCAAGGCCATGTCTGTATCTGCCAAAAATGGTTCTACAAAGTTGGCATGCTCATGAGGCAGGTCTGGAATAATCAAGCCCTTAACTGCTGTATCTGCCACATCTTTGACAAATTTCTCCACACCGTACTGAAAGAGGGGGTTGAAGTAGGTCATGATGACCAGCGGAACCTCTGTTTCAATGGTTTTCAAGGTTTCAACCAAAGCTTGTGTCGAAGTCCCGTGGGCTAAACTGCGCAAGCCTGCTTCTTCAATAACAGGTCCATCTGCGACAGGGTCTGAAAAGGGAATACCCACTTCAATTGCAGAGACACCCAAATCTTCTAAAAAGTGGATTGTTTCACCGAGTCCATCCAAACCTTTTTCATGGTCTCCAGCCATGATATAGGGAACAAAAATTCCTTTTCCAGCTGCTTTTATAGCATTCAATTTTTCTGTTAGTGTCTTAGGCATGAGCTTCTCCCTTCTTTGCTACATCTGCTTCCAAGCGGTCTTTGACTTGAACCACATCCTTATCCCCACGACCTGATAGACAGACAATCATGGATTTGTCTGGTCCAAGTTCTTTGGCCAATTTCACTGCAAAAGCGATAGCATGGCTAGATTCTAAGGCTGGGATAATCCCTTCCACACGAGACAAGAGCTGGAATCCTTCCAAGGCTTCCTCGTCAGTCACAGGAACATAGCTGGCACGTTTAATATCGTGGTAGTGAGAATGTTCTGGACCGATACCAGAGTAGTCCAAACCTGCTGAGATAGAGAAGGCTTCAAGAATTTGACCATGAGCATCTTGGAGCACATCCATGAGGGAACCGTGAAGAACACCTGGACGCCCCTTAGTCAAGGTGGCTGCGTGGTGCTCCGTATCTACACCAAGTCCAGCCGCTTCAGCTCCATACATAGCTACAGACTCATCCTCTACAAATGGATAGAAGAGCCCAATGGCATTTGAACCACCACCAACACAGGCTACTAGGGCATCTGGCAGATCTTGTCCTGTCAAGTCACGGTACTGTTGTTTAGCTTCTCGTCCAATGACACTTTGGAAGTCACGAACGATTTCTGGGAAAGGATGAGGCCCCAAGGCAGAACCAAGGATATAGTGGGTATCATCAATATTAGCTACCCATGAACGAAGAGCTGCATTGACAGCATCCTTGAGCACGCGCGAACCGTCTGTCACTGCCTCAACCTTGGCTCCCAAAAGCTCCATACGGAAGACATTGAGGGCTTGGCGTTTCACATCTTCCTCACCCATATAGATGGTACATTCCATGTTAAAGAGGGCTGCAGCAGTTGCAGTTGCCACACCGTGCTGACCAGCACCTGTTTCTGCGATAATTTTCTTTTTACCCATTCGTTTAGCAAGCAAAACTTGTCCCAAGGCATTGTTAATCTTGTGGGCCCCTGTATGGTTGAGGTCTTCACGTTTAAGATAAATCTTGGCTCCGCCAATATGCTGGGTCAAGTTTTTTGCGTAGTAAAGAGGAGTTTCACGCCCCACATACTGGCGTAAGAGTTGGTTTAATTCCTCTTGGAAACTTGGGTCTGCTTGACTTTCACGATAGGCCTTCTCCAACTCTAAAACTGCTGTCATCAATGTTTCTGGGACAAAACGTCCGCCAAATTTTCCGTAAAATCCATCTTTATTTGGTTCCTGATATGCCATTCTTTACCCTCTCTATAAACCTTCTAATCTTTTCATGATCTTTTTGTCCATCTGTCTCTACTCCGCTCGATACATCTACTGCATAGGGAGTAAAGTGTTGAATTGCTTTTACTACATTGTCTTCATTAAGCCCACCTGCGATAAAGAAGGACTGTGCTATTCCTGTCGTATCCAATTTCCCCCAGTCAAAGGTCTGGCCACTCCCTGCCACAGGAGCATCAAAGAGTAGATAATCTGCCTGAGAATTGGGCACATGACCCTCTCCATCCACCTGCACAGCCTGAATACTGGCACAAGGCAAATTCTCAAACAAATCATCCGCCACCTGACCGTGAACTTGAACCAAGTCCAAGCCAACTTTGTCAATCGCTTCTAGCAGTTCTGCCCAACTTGGTGAAACAAATACACCAACCTTTTTTACATCTGTAGGAATCAGCTTTGATAGCTCAGCAGCCTGTTCCAAGGTCACCTGTCTTTTACTAGGTGCAAAGACAAAACCGATGTAGTCTGCTCCTGCTGATACAGCTGTTTCCACCGCTTCTTTGGTCGATAATCCGCAAATTTTAACCTTTGTCAATCTGCAACTCCTTGATTCTCTGGGCTACATCTTCTGCCTGCATGAGAGCTGTCCCAACTAAAATTCCATTAAAGGATGGGGCTACTCGTTCCGCATCCTGTCCTGTAAAAATAGCAGATTCAGAAATGTACAAGCAATCATCTTTGAAGTGTTTAGCCAAGTCTACACTGGTCTGCAAGTCAACTTCAAACGTGGTTAAATTGCGATTGTTGACCCCAATAATCTCAGCACCAAGTCTGTGGGCCACTTCTAGTTCAGCAAGATTGTGAGTCTCCACCAAGACTTCCAGACCAAGCTCTGTCGCATAGTCATACAGTTCCTTGAGGCGTTCTTCGGACAAGGCTGCCACAATGAGCAGGATGACTGTTGCACCTGCATTGCGAGCTCGGATGATTTGTTTTTCATCGATAATAAAGTCCTTGTTAAGCGTCGGAATCTGTACCTTACTGGAAATCTCCCGTAGATAATCCAAATGTCCTTTAAAGAAAACCTCATCTGTCAAAACCGAAATCATCACTGCGCCGTTTGCTTCATAAGTCTGGGCCTGTTGCACAATATCCACATCGAGATTGATATCTCCCAGACTAGGACTAGCTTTCTTAACTTCAGCAATTACTTGCAAGCGGTCTTGATGATTCTTCAAAAAGTCAGCCAAGCGATAGGTCTGGCGCAAGGGCTGGATTTCCTCCAGCTCCATCTGCTCGACCTCACGCGCTTTCTGCTCCAAAATTCGTGCTAAAAATTCCTGACTCATTTTTGGTACTCCTGTAACAGTCTGAGTTTTTCAAGGGCCTTGCCACTAGCAATCACTTGACGAGCTAAGGCAACTCCTTCCTTGATACTAGCTACCTTACCATTAGCATAGAAACCAAGACCAGCATTTAAAACTGTAGTTTCCAAGAATGGACTTGGTTCATTTTTAAGAACGCTGAGCAAAATTTCTGCATTTTCCTGAGCATTGCCTCCACGAATATCTTCGATAGCATAGCGTTCCATCCCCAAATCCTCTGGAGTGAAGCTTGACAAGGTGATTTCGCCATTTTCAAGAAGAGCAATCTTGGTTGTTCCATTCAAACCAGCTTCATCCAATCCTTCTGGTCCAGCAACCACGATAGCACGTTTGCGACCCATGTTTTTCAAAACCTGAGCTGTACTTTCTAGCAGTTCTGGACGACTAATTCCAAGAAGCTGTGTTTCCAAAGCCATTGGGTGAATCAGGGGACCAGTTAAGTTCATAATCGTTGGAATTCCCAATTCCAAACGAGCTGGCATGATGTATTTCATTGCTGGATGCATATTTTTTGCAAAGAGAAAGACGATTCCAGTTTTATCAAAGACCTTTCCTAGTTCAGCTGGTTTGAGGTCTAAGTTGATACCCAAGGCTTCGAGGACATCTGCAGAACCAGATTTAGAAGAAATCGAGCGGTTACCGTGTTTTGCCATGTGAACACCACCACCAGCCAAGACAAAGGCTGCAGTTGTGGAAATATTAAAACTGAAAGACTTGTCCCCACCTGTACCACAGTTGTCCATGGCATCATGAATCTCAGTTGGAATATGTTGGGCATGCCCTCTCATGACCTGTGCAATGGCTGTGCGTTCTTCAGGTGTTTCCCCCTTCATCTTAAGAGCCAAAAGGAGAGAAGCAATCTGCGCCTCTGTTACACGCCCAGTTACGATACGCTCAATGACATCCGTCATTTCCACACCTGATAAATTTTCAAATTTTGCTAGTTTTTCAATAATCTCTTTCATCCTAGTTTCCTCACTTTACAACCTTCTCGATAAAATTCCGAATAGAAGACAAGCCATCTGGCGTTCCAATGCTCTCTGGATGGTACTGGAAGCCATAAATTGGTAGATTTTTATGTTGAATTCCCATAATGGCCTGGTCATCAGTCGAACGAGCTGTCACTTCAAAATCTTCTGGCATTTCTTCAATCAAAATACTGTGGTAACGCATGACTGCACGGCCATCCTCAATGCCTTGATACAAAACAGATAGCGCTTCAAAGCTGATATTACTCTGTTTCCCATGCATGACTTTGGGAGCCAAACCTAACTTACCACCAAAGACTTCTGCGATGGCCTGGTGGCCCAAACAAATCCCAAGAATCGGCTTCTTGCCAGCAAAATCACGAATCATATCTTCCATCTTTCCAGCATCAACAGGCCAACCTGGACCAGGAGAAAAGACAAGACCATCTGCGTTCTCAGCTTCTTCATACAGCTTGGGATCATCATTTCTCAAGACCTGTACTTCTGCAAAATTCCCAATGTATTGAGCCAAGTTATAGGTAAAAGAATCATAGTTGTCAATCAATAAAATCATGGTCTTAGTTCTCCAATTCTAGTCATAGATTTAGCCTTGTTGATGGTTTCTTGGTATTCGTTTTGGGCGATAGAGTCGTAGACAATCCCTGCCCCAGCCTGCACATAGGCTGTTTGATTTTTGAGAATCATGGTTCGGATGGCAATGGCGAAATCCATATCACCCGTCGCCGACAAGTAGCCGATTGCTCCTGCGTATACACCCCGTTTTTCTGTTTCCAGTTCATAGATGCGTCTCATCGCTCGAATCTTTGGTGCTCCTGAAACTGTTCCAGCAGGAAGTGTTGCTTTCAAGGCATCCATGGCAGTGAGTTCTGGAAGCAAACGCCCCTTGACCACACTGGTCAAATGCATAACATAACGGAAGAGCTCCACTTCCATATACTTGGTGACTTGGACACTGGCTGTTTCAGAGATGCGACCAATATCATTACGACCCAAGTCTACTAACATGCGATGCTCTGCTGTTTCCTTCTCATCCGAAAGCAGGTCTGTCGCCAAAGCCTTGTCCTCTTCATCCGTAGCACCTCTTGGTCGTGTCCCTGCAATCGGATTGGTTGTCACGATGCCATTTTTGACAGAAACCAAACTTTCTGGACTGGCACCGATGATTTGATAGTCACCAAAATCATAGAAATAAAGGTAATTAGAAGGATTAGTCACGCGGAGATTTCTGTAGAAGTCAAATGGATTTCCAGTCACTTCTGCTGAAAAGCGCTGGCTGAGTACGCATTGGAACATATCTCCATTACGAATCAAGTCACGAGCGGTTTCCACCATTTCCTCAAACTTCTGAGGAGCGATATGTGGTTTGAAGTCTAACGGAGATAGATCCAAGTCTTCAAATTCATTTGGAGCAGGAATGCATAATTCCTCAAGCACTTGGTTCAAGGCTTTTTCCAAGTCTTCTTGACTACGCTCACTATAGAGAGCATCCTCGATGACATGGATTTTTTCCTTTTTGTGGTCAAAGACAATGTAACTCTCATAGACGAAGAAATGCATGTCTGGCGTTCCAATAGTATCTTGAGGAATTTGACCAATTTCTTCATAAAGTGAAATCATATCGTAACCAACAAAGCCAATGGCTCCCCCACCAAAAGGTAGATCTGAATGGTGCTGGCTCTTATGAGTCACTTGATAAAGGAAATCCAAGGGATCCCGATCAATCACTTGACCATTTTGATAGAGGACTCCATTTTCAAACTTAATCTCAAAAACTGGATTATAGGCTAGGATAGAAAAACGAGCTGTTTCCTTATCTCTCGGAATACTCTCTAAAATAACCTTGTGTTGCCCTTTTAAGCGCATATAAGCCAAGATTGGCGATAAGACATCTCCATGAATGATTCGTTCCATTGTATTTCCCTTTCAGTTCTACTTCTAGTCCGCGGCGGCTGTATGAAAAATCCCCACGCAAAACAACTTGCGTGAGGACGAAATTCGCGGTGCCACCTCAATTATAGGATTTCTCCTATCTCTCATTCCTGTCTTAGAAAGATTCTGTAACAGGCTGTGCGATAAAGGGCACTCCCTTGAGAATTATGTTTTTTTCTCTCGTTTCAGATGGACCCAACCTTACAGTTTTCTCTGCTTGTTTCCAGCAACCACAAGCTCTCTGTGAGAGAAAGGACTGTAATTTTTCCATCTATTATTTTTTAGCTTCTAGGTAGTCTGCAATCGCAGCTACGTCCTTGTCTCCACGCCCAGAGACATTGATGATAATAATGTCGTCTTTACTTAGTTTTGGTGCACGTTTAACTGCTTCTGCGATAGCGTGCGAACTTTCAATCGCTGGGATAATTCCTTCAGTCTTGCTGAGAAGGAGGAGAGCCTGAACAGCTTCTTCGTCTGTCGCAGCCACATATTCCACGCGACCTGAATCTTTGAAGTAGGCGTGCTCTGGGCCAACCCCTGGATAGTCCAATCCAGCTGAGATAGAGTAAACTGGAGCTAGCTCTCCGTCCTCCTTAAAGACTGCATAGGTCTTCATGCCATCGACAATTCCGATACTACCTTTTGTCATAGTAGCTGCGTGCTTGTCTGTATCAAGTCCGTGCCCAGCAGCTTCAACCCCAACCAATTTGACTTCTTCATCAGCCACATACTGAGAAAATGCACCGATGGCATTGGAACCACCACCTACACAAGCAATAACGTAGTCTGGTAAACGACCTTCTTTTTCTAAGATTTGACGGCGAGATTCTTCACTGATGACCTTTTGGAACTCATGAACAATGGTTGGATATGGGTGAGGTCCTACAGCAGATCCCAAAACGTAGAAGGCTTCCAAATCATTCATCCATGCTCCAAAGGCTGCATCAACAGCATCTTTGAGGGTACGAGTCCCTGTTTCAACTGCATGAACAGTTGCTCCCATCATCTCCATACGGAAAACATTGAGACGTTGACGTTCCACATCCTCTGCTCCCATGTAGACATCACAGGCCATACCAAACTTGGCTGCAGCCGCTGCTGTCGCAACACCGTGCTGACCAGCTCCTGTTTCTGCGATTACTCGTTTTTTGCCCATACGTTTAGCAAGAAGGATTTGCCCTAAAACGTTGTTGAGCTTGTGAGAACCAAGGTGGTTAAGGTCTTCACGTTTGAGATAAATCTTAGCTCCACCTAGGTGTTCTGTCAAACTTTCTGCAAAATAGAGCGGTGTTTCGCGACCTGAATAGTCCTTTAGGTAATGACGAAATTCTGCCAAAAATTCTGGATCATCCTTGTACTTTTCAAATGTCACTTCCAACTCATCCAACAAAGCCTGAATCGGCTCTGGTACAAAACTACCACCAAATTGTCCAAAATAACCTTTAGTTGTCATAATTTTTTCCTCTTTCTATATTAATTCGGCTTTTGTTTGCTTTTAGTAGTAGGCAAGGAGCTGCAGATAGAACTTTAAGTTCATCAAAGCGACTTAACGCCCTAATAAAAGAAAAACAAAATGACCGAAAGAAAAAAGCCCACACACAGAAAATACTTCCATGTGAGGGCGTTGGTAACGCGGTGCCACCTCAATTATAAAGGGACTATCCCCCTTTACATCTCTGCCTTGTCTAACAACAAGTTGCACTGTAAGGTGTGCGCACCGAATTTTCATTGTTTCAAATTCATTTTTAAAATCAGCCCACTTTCACTACTTTCAACCACCTGTTCACAATCACCACAGGCTCCCTGAAGATCAAAAATAGTTACTTTTCTGATTTGTTGAACTTATTTTAATACTTTGTTTTTTCTTTGTCAAGACTTTTTTACAATTTTTTTGATGAAGTTAGCACTTTTTCAGAAACTGTTTTGAAAGTCTCAATGATATAGTCCACTTCTTCATCGCTTAATTTAGTGTGAAGAGGGAGCGTAATTTCATTTTCAAAGAAGGCATAAGCCTTAGGATAATTCGCCATATCAAAGCCAAGATTCTTATAGGCTGTCAAGAGCGGAAGCGGTTTGTAGTGTACGTTACTTGCAATTCCTGCTTTGGCTAATTCTTGGATGATGAGGTTGCGCTCTTCTAAACTTGCTCCTTCTACATGGGTGATGTAGAGGTGGCGTGAAGATTCGACAGTTTCAGTCTTGTGTGCCAATGGATGGATACGAGAACCTGCAAAACCACTATCATAACGGTCCACGATGTCCTTACGACGTTGCAACAAACTTGGATAGCGGTCCAATTGTACCAAACCAAGGGAAGCCATGATATCGGTCATATTGCACTTGTAGGCTGGTGTGACGATATCGTATTCCCATGAACCCAGTTGCATCTTGGCAAGAGCATCCTTAGTTTGACCGTGAAGGGAAAGGATTTGAAATTCCTTGTACATCTCTTCGTCATCAATCGCTGGATTGGCTTTCCAAGTCGCACTTCCACCCTCTGCCGTTGTAAAGTTCTTAACGGCGTGGAATGAGAAGGAAGTAAAGTCAGCGATAGAACCAGCAGGTTGTCCTTTATAAGTAGATCCCAAAGCATGGGCACTATCAGAAACAATCACAATACGGTTAAAGGCTTTTTGCCACTTGCTTGAAGCAGTAAAGAGGTCACGTTTTTTCTCCACAACTTGGAACAAACGGTCATAGTCGCACACAATCCCCGCAAGCTCAACAGGAATAATCACCTTAGTCTTTTCAGTGATAGCTTGCTCCAGCAAGTCATAATCCATCTCAAAAGTATCTGCTTGGATATCCACCATGACAGGGGTCGCTCCCACGTGAGTGATAACACTACATGAAGCTGTATAGGTCATGGCTGGAACGATAACCTCATCACCAGGACCCACTTCAAGCACACGCAAAATCAACTCAAGAGCGGCAGTCGCAGAATTTAGGCAGACAGTCTTTGGCGTCTGTGTGTATTGAGATAAGCGACGCTCCAGTTCTTTGGTCTTAGGACCAGTTGTAATCCAACCAGAACGAAGAGTATCCGCTACTTCAGCAATTTCTGCTTCTGTAATATCGGGTGGTGAAAATGGAATATTGTAATTTGGCATTGATTTGCTCCTTTTATCTGTACTCATTTTCTCATGACTACTTTATTTTAGCACTTCAAACACGGTTTGAAACATGATTTTGATGTCTCCAAGGAAACTAAATTCTCGGAGATAGGCGAGGTTATAGCGCATCTTTTCAGGAAGGACGTATTCGACATAGACTTGGTCAACCGACAGACCTTTCTCCGTCATTTGACTGATGATAGTGTCCTCATCCTTGTAGTGAATGCTGGCTGGAGAGGTAATCCCTGCTGGCAAGAGCAAGGTCGCCATCATTTCAGGACTATACTGCTCTGTGTAGCGTGGCACCTCAGGTCTTGTGCCTACAAAGGACATCTCGCCTTTAAGGACATTGACCAACTGAGGTAGTTCGTCCAAACGGACACGGCGGATGAAATTTCCCACTTTGGTAATGCGGCTATCGTTAGCAGCAGTCACCAGACTTCCTTTTTTATCCGCATCCGTTACCATGGTACGGAACTTCCAAATCTTGAACCGACGGTTATACTGGGTCACGCGCTCTTGCTTGTAAATGACTGGCCCCTTGCTATCCAACTTGATCCAAATGCTCAAGATGAGAAAGATGGGAGAGGTCAGAACTAGTACGACCAAGGCTAGAACCCAGTCCAAGCAACGCTTGAAAATCAGCGAACCCTTCCTTTTAGAGACAAGCTGGTAGTAAGACTCAACCTCGCTTGATTTCATTTCCACGGGCAAGTCTTCCCATTTCAGCATGCTGTTTCTCCTTTGTTTTTATTATACTATTTGTCAACATTTTTCATTATACCACAAAATGGAAAAGGCGGTGAAAGAAATCTGTAATTTGATGGATTTCCTTCTTACACTCAATGAAAATCAAAGAGTATTAGGACATAGCCCCTGCCTGCAAACTATACATCTTATGGTAGGTTCCACCCAGAGCCAAGAGTTCCTCATGGGTTCCACTCTCAATAATGCGCCCCTTGTCCAATACGTAGATACAGTTGGCGTCTTGTATGGTCGAAAGGCGATGGGCGATGGCAATGGTTGTCCGCCCCTGTCTCATCTTCGCCAGAGAAGCTTGAACCAGACTTTCTGTTTCAGAGTCAATATTGGCTGTCGCTTCATCCAAGATCAGGATTTTAGGCTGACTGGCGACTGTTCTAGCAAAGGCAAGAAGCTGGCGCTGTCCAGTAGAAAAGCTCGAACCACGCTCGGAAACAGGCGCATCATAACCCTGCGGAAGATCTTTAATAAAGGAATCTGCATCCACGAAGCTAGCTGCAGCCTGTACCTGCTCATCACTAAGATTTTGGTACATGGCGATATTGGATTTGATGGTTCCATGATAGAGGAAGGGATCCTGCAAGACCAGCCCGATGTTTTTTCTTAGTTCTTCCTGACTGTAGTTCCTAATGTCCACATCATCCAAGAGAACTCGCCCTGACTGAAATTCATAAAAGCGCATGAGGACATTGATAATAGACGATTTCCCAGAACCTGTATGACCCACAAAAGCAATGGTTTCACCCCTGTTAACAGAGAAAGAAATGTCATCCAGAATCGGATGTTTGCCATCATAAGAGAAACATACATGTTCAAAACGGATATTGCCTTCTTTGATCTCGGCCTGTCCATTTTCTTGAAGGGGCTCATTGGTCCTCTCGTCAATCAAGGCAAAAACACGGCCTGCAGAAACCATAGACATTTGAAGTGTTGAAAAGTTTTGCGTCACCTCAATCAAGGGATCAAAGAGGCGATTGATATACTGGATAAAGGCATACATGGTCCCTGCTGTTATTCCCAGATAAAGTCCACGATAGCCAAAATAAGCCATTAAAACTGCATATCCTAGGAGTTTAAGCAAACTCATGGCAGGGCGCAAAAAGAGGGCATCCAAGGCTACAGAACGGTTGGCATAGACCAAGTGTTCTTGGTTGATTTCATCAAATTCTGCCTGCAGGCGCTTCTCTTGATTAAAGGCCTGGATAATCCTGATTCCCTCGATGTTTTCAGCCAGCTTGCTATTGATATCTGACAAGAGACTTCTGGTTTTCTCAATGATTTTCACTGATTTTTTCCGATAGAGATTGACCAAAAGAAAAATCAAGGGGAGAAAGAGCAAGACTAAAACTGTTAAACGAAAATCCAACACCAACATGGTATAAAGGGTTGTCAGAAAGATGAAAACTGCTGAGATAAAGCTAGATAAAATCCCCGAAAACATATCACTGATAGTCTCGGTGTCATTTGTCAAACGAGAGACGATGGAGCCTGCTGGCGTCTTGTCAAAGTAAGACATACCCAGTTTTTCCATATTGGCAAAGGCATCGCGACGAATATCCCTAACAATGCTGTAGGACACGCGCGCAAAGAGAAGATTACCGACATACTGAACTACAGTTTGTAGGATATAAAGGCCATAGTAGACCAGCAAAACGGTCACAGCGAGTTGGTTGAGATTTCTGAGATACTGGTCTATAAAGTGGGAGGCAACCAGAGGAATGACGCTTTTAATGACCGTAGTCGCGAGGAGAAAACTGAGTGCCAAAAAAGTCAGGAGTCCATAGGGCTTGAGATAAGACATCAAGCGCTTCAATACAGCCCATTGTTCTTTCTTATTCTGCATCTTCTTCTCCTTTCATTTCCAGCTGCTGAGACTGGTAGGTTTGGGCATACCAGCCATCCAAAGCTAGCAAGTCTTCGTGCCTGCCTCGTTCGATGATTTGACCATTTTGCAGGACTAAAATCAAATCTGCATGGACAACCGCACTGAGGCGATGGGCAGTGATAATGGTTGTTTTGTCCTTACGCGTTTCCTTTAGATTGCCAATAATCGCATACTCCGTCTTGGCATCCACAGCTGACAAGGAGTCATCTAAAATCAAGATATCTGGATCTAAAATCATAGCCCGACTCATGGCCAGACGCTGCTTTTGACCTCCAGAAAGACTGACTCCCTTTTCGCCAATCAAGGTATCAAATCCTTGAGGCATGGCTACAATGTCTTGGTAAACTTGAGCTAGCTTGGTAGCTTCCTCGACTGCTGAAAGAGGTAAATTAGGATTTCCAAAACGAATATTGTCTAAAATAGAGGTCGCAAAGAGAAACTGGTCCTGAGGAACATAGCCCATAAGACTACGAAGGTCTGTCAGACGATAGTCACGAATATTATAACCGTTTAGGTAAATAGCACCCTTATCCACATTGTATTCACGCAAGAGAAGCTTGATCAAGGACGTTTTTCCAGAGCCTGTCTGACCAACCAAGCCCAGAGTTTGCCCTTTTTCCAAACTAAAGTGAACATTTGTCAGTGTTTCCTCATTTTCAAATGCAAAGCTGTCAATAGCGTACTCCAAACGCCCATTTTCAATGCCATCTAAAGGAAACTCAGGGTCTTGTACAGGTGATTTCTGAGACAACAGTTTCTCAATCCGCTGGTAGGAAACCTTGCCTCGCTGAGTGATATTAAAGAGGAAACCAATAGCCATAAGAGGCCAAACCAGCATATCCAAATAGCTGATAAAGGTAACCAGATTTCCAACCGTAATCTGCCCTTTCTGAACCATCAAGGAGCCGACCAAGAGGGTTAAAACATAGGAGGAACCAACAAACAAGAGAACCATAGGGTCAAAGAGACTATCGTATTTCATGGTTTGAAGGTTCTTTTGGAAGGTCAATTCATTGACTGCCTGAAAGGACTTGAGCTCGTCCGCCTGATAACCGAAAGACTTGGTCACTTTGATACCTGATACGGACTCCTGTACCTTGTTATTAAGTTCGGAAAAGGCAGCCTGCGATTCGCCAAAGGCCTTGTGGGTCTTTCTCCCAAGACGACTGGTCGCATAAGCCATGAAAGGTAAGGGTAAAATGGCAACTAGGGTCATTTGCCATGAGATGCTAAAAAGCATGGTCAGCAAGGTCACCAGCGCCGTGATAGAAGCATCCACCGCAGACATGACTCCGCCACCTGCTAAACGGGTTAAGGCGTTGATATCATTGGTGGCATGTGCCATCAAGTCCCCCGTTCGATAGGTCTGATAAAAGGCTGGCGACATTTTTGTGAAATGCTCAAACAAACGAGACCGCATAATCTGTCCCAGACGGTAGGAAGTCCCAAGGATATACATACGCCACACATAACGCAGATAGTACATACCCAAAGCTGCAAGAAGCAAATAAAATAGGTCAAGAAGGAGGTCCTGCTGGGTTAATTGTCCCGATGTGATGGCATCAATGACCCGCCCCATGACCATAGGGGGAATGAGATTGAGGACGGAAACCAAGACCAGGGCCACAATCCCGACTAGATAACGGCGCTTTTCTAGCTTGAAAAACCACCAAAGTTTTTGAATAATGGACATAAAATCCCTTTCTGATTGCAAATGGAAACCTGAGGCCAAGACTCAATGAAAATCAAAGAGCAAACTAGGAAACTAGCCGCAGGCTGCTCAAAGCACTGTTTTGAGGTTGTAGATAGAACTGACGAAGTCAGTAACCTACATACAGCAAGGCGACGTTGACGCGGTTTGAAGAGATTTTCAAAGAGTACAAGACCCCAGGTTTTTCTTATTCATAAGTTACGACTGAGACGACACCCTTGTCATACTCAGCGATAAAGATATTGGCTACATTTTCATGCCCTTGTTTGCTGAGGTTATCAAGCAGCCACTCTTCGCTACGACCAATCGATTCCAAAACATCGACTTGGATTACACCGTCAGTCACAACTGGATACTTAGGATTTTCATCTCCCATTTGAACTACGATGAGTTGGCCATTTTGCTCCTGCACAGCTCGTTTGACCTGCTTCATCTGGAAAATCCCTTGGCTACGAAGTTTGAGGGCAACATCTGCCGCAGACAAGCCAACCGAACGGCAGGCTTCTGGGTCAATCTGCCCATTTTTAATGAGGAGAGTTGGTTTCCCATCAATCAAGCGTTTGACAAAACGAACATTGTTGTTGAGCCACTTGAGGGTCAAAACCAAAATCGTCCACATCATCAAAATCACTGCATACTGGAGAATGCTGATAGAACTATTGTAAATCACACCACCGATGATACCACCAAGAACATAGTTCTGAATTTGGTCTGTCGCAGAGTTAGGCGCCAAGTTTCCCTTCCCAGTCACATTGATAACAAAAACAAGCGAGAAAAGACCCAAGGCCAGTTTGATTAAAATTTCCATATAGTTGAGTGTCATTTGTTTACCTCCACCAATTCAATAGCATTTGTTTGATGCAATTCTAATTTCTCTAAAAGATACTTGTCTGGTTGGCTCCCGTTCATAGCGCGGTAGAAATTTGGACCTACCTTGATTAGTGCTCCATCAGTAGTTGCAGAAGTATTGACATAAACTTCTGATTTATCCACTCCCAAGTCTTTGGAAATGACCTCTATGAAATGAAGGGAAGTTTGAAATTGATTGTTAGAGGCTTGATTGGTCTGGTATTTTGAAATTGTCACCAAAAGCAGGGCCACTAAAGTCAAGGCTAAAATCATAACCAATTCCCGAAACTTAGTCCCCTTTTTATCACGATAGGCCTTAAAAGCAAAAAATCCTGTGATAGCTAGGAGCACAATCCCAAAGCCAATCATCATTCCATTTTGCTGACTGATTTGGCTAAGCACATAGTCATATGAGTAAAATTTCATTTATTTTCACTCCTTTTCATAAAATCATCCTTCATTATAAACGAAAGAGAGTGATTTTTCAAACCATACGTTGGGGAAATAGACCTTTTTCTGGTATAATAAAATCTATAATCTGAATGAAAAAAGGTAACTTTATGAAACTTATCTCATGGAATATTGATTCCCTCAATGCTGCCCTAACTAGTGACTCAGCTCGTGCTAAATTGTCTCAAGAAGTCCTACAAACCCTTGTGGCAGAAAATGCTGATATCATTGCTATCCAAGAAACCAAGCTTTCTGCCAAAGGGCCTACAAAGAAACACTTGGAAATTTTAGAAGAACTCTTCCCAGGCTACGAAAACACGTGGCGCTCTTCCCAAGAGCCTGCCCGTAAAGGCTATGCTGGAACCATGTTCCTCTATAAGAAAGAACTCACACCCACTGTCACTTTCCCAGAAATCGGTGCCCCTTCTACCATGGACTTGGAAGGTCGTATCATCACTCTAGAATTTGATAAATTTTTCGTTACCCAAGTTTACACACCAAACGCTGGCGATGGCCTCAAACGCTTGGAAGAACGTCAAGTCTGGGATGTCAAATATGCGGAGTACTTGGCTGAACTAGACAAAGAAAAACCAGTTCTTGCAACCGGTGACTACAACGTAGCCCACAATGAAATCGACCTTGCAAATCCTGCTAGCAACCGCCGTTCACCAGGATTTACCGACGAGGAACGTGCTGGATTTACCAACCTTTTAGCAACTGGATTTACTGATACCTTCCGCCACATTCACGGCGATGTTCCAGAACGCTACACTTGGTGGGCACAACGCAGCAAGACTTCTAAAATCAACAATACAGGCTGGAGAATCGACTACTGGCTAACAAGTAACCGCATCGCTAACAAGGTCACTAAATCTGATATGATTGACTCAGGTGCTCGCCAAGACCACACACCGATTGTCTTGGAGATTGAACTCTAAGGAGAAAACGAATGGACTATCAAGCTGTCATTCCTGAATTTGTAGTATCTGACATCGAAAAATCACGCCACTTCTACTGCGACCTGCTAGGATTCTCTGTCGAATACGAGCGTCCAGAGGAGAAATTTTTCTTCCTCTCGCTTGAAGACTGCCAACTTATGCTAGAAGAAGGCAGCACAGAAGAATTAGCTCAGCTGACCTATCCTTTCGGGCGCGGTGTCAATATTTCCTTTGGTATTGCAGATGTTCCTCAGCTCCACCAAAAACTGCTGGAGGCAAACTATCCTATCCATCGTCCCTTAACTAAAAGAGAATTTCGTGTTGGTGAACAGTATATCTATCCCCATGAATTTGCAGTTCTAGATCCAGATGGCTATTTTTTAAGATTTAGCGAGTAGAATAATAAAGATTGGGAAAAAATCTTTAAAGTTAGAAAGAGGCATATTGTCAGGTGTTTAAAAACCTAATAATATGCCCTTTTATGATGGAAAAACCTTCTAAATGTTAGCTAATAAGTTAATTTTTTCCTATTTTTATTATATTTGTTCGTTTTTTAAACCAAAACACTAACAAAATATTTGATTTATAAAGTTATTTAGTGTAAAATAAAAACATTGGCTCAAGCCTATTTAAAATTGAATATCGTTTTACTTGTTTATGTCGTGAATTGGCACGATGTTTCTACAAGGTGCCGGAACACCTAACAATAAGTAAGTCAGAAATGAGGTATGGTCGTTTTTGCCCTGCCTATTTTGGGGACTTACTTAGAGATTAAGTAGGTCCTTTTTCTATTTCTTGCTAGAAACTATAAACAAGCAAATGGATTGGCTTTTAGACTTTAGGAGGTCTTATGAAATTATTAGAAGAGCGCATCCTCAAGGATGGGCATATCTTGGGTGACAACATCCTCAAGGTAGATTCCTTTTTAACCCACCAAGTTGACTTTAGCTTGATGCGAGAGATTGGTAAGGTTTTTGCGGAAAAATTTACTGCTGCTGGTATTACCAAAGTCGTGACCATTGAAGCGTCAGGTATTGCCCCAGCCATTTTTACAGCTGAAGCCTTAAACGTTCCCATGATTTTCGCTAAAAAAGCTAAAAACATCACTATGAACGAAGGAATCTTAACTGCCGAAGTTTACTCCTTTACCAAGCAGGTAACCAGCACCGTTTCTATAGCTGGAAAATTCCTCTCACCAGAGGACAAGGTCTTGATTATCGACGATTTCCTTGCTAATGGCCAAGCTGCTAAAGGCTTGATTCAAATCATCGAACAAGCTGGTGCCACAGTCGAAGCTATCGGTATTGTGATTGAAAAATCTTTCCAAGATGGCCGTGATTTGCTTGAAAAAGCAGGCTATCCTGTCCTATCACTCGCTCGTTTGGATCGTTTTGAAAATGGTCAAGTTATTTTTAAGGAGGCAGATCTCTAATGCAAACTCAAGAAAAACATTCGCAAGCAGCCGTTCTTGGCTTGCAGCACTTACTAGCCATGTACTCAGGATCCATCCTGGTTCCTATCATGATTGCGACAGCCCTTGGCTATTCAGCTGAGCAGTTGACCTACCTGATTTCCACAGATATCTTCATGTGTGGTGTGGCAACCTTCCTCCAACTCCAACTCAACAAATACTTTGGTATTGGGCTACCAGTCGTTCTAGGAGTTGCTTTCCAGTCGGTCGCTCCCTTGATTATGATTGGGCAAAGCCATGGTAGTGGTGCTATGTTTGGTGCCCTTATCGCATCAGGTATTTACGTGGTTCTTGTTTCAGGCATCTTCTCAAAAGTGGCCAATCTCTTCCCATCTATCGTAACAGGATCTGTTATTACCACGATTGGTTTAACCTTGATTCCTGTAGCTATTGGAAATATGGGAAATAACGTTCCAGAGCCAACTGGTCAAAGTCTTCTGCTTGCAGCTATTACCGTTGTGATTATCCTCTTGATTAACATCTTTACCAAAGGATTTATCAAGTCTATCTCTATTTTGATTGGTCTGGTTGTTGGAACTGCCATTGCTGCTAGCATGGGCTTGGTTGATTTCTCTCCTGTTGCGGCAGCACCACTTGTCCATGTCCCAACTCCACTCTACTTTGGGATGCCAACCTTTGAAATCTCATCGATTGTCATGATGTGTATCATCGCAACGGTATCTATGGTTGAATCAACCGGTGTTTACCTAGCCTTGTCTGATATCACAAAAGATCCGATCGACAGCACACGCCTGCGCAACGGTTACCGCGCAGAAGGTTTGGCCGTACTTCTCGGAGGAATCTTTAACACCTTCCCTTACACAGGATTTTCACAAAACGTTGGTTTGGTTAAATTATCAGGTATCAAGACTCGCCTGCCAATCTACTACGCAGCTGGTTTCCTCGTTCTCCTTGGACTCCTTCCTAAGTTTGGCGCCCTTGCCCAAATCATTCCGAGCCCTGTCCTCGGTGGTGCCATGCTGGTGATGTTTGGTTTTGTATCGATTCAAGGGATGCAAATCCTCGCTCGTGTTGACTTTGCTAACAATGAACACAACTTCCTCATCGCAGCTGTATCAATCGCTGCAGGTGTCGGACTCAACAACAGTAATCTCTTTGTCAGCATGCCGACAGCCTTCCAAATGTTCTTCTCAAACGGAATCGTCGTAGCCAGCCTACTCGCCATTGTCCTCAATGCCGTATTAAATCATAAAAAGAAATAAGAAAAAGAGGTGCGAGCCTCTTTTTTGTTTCTTTATATCCTTACCTGTCTGTCTTCTGACCGCTGACCTGTGACAAACATGGTAAAGGTTGCCTTGCAGACATTTCTGCCTTCTTGATTGGTGATATCGACATCCACGACACAGGTTGTGCGACCTTGATGGACGCATTCTCCTTTAATGGTCAGCACATCGTCGAGTTTTCCTGCTTTGAGGTAGTTGATAGAGGATTGGAGAGTCACTCCGTCTAGTCCTAGCGAAATGACCACCAAACCACTGATCTGGTCGCAAAGGGTAAAGAGATAGCCACCATGGGCATTGCCATAGTAGTTGAGCGACGAGTCCACTACTTTGGTCGTCACCACAACGTGACCATCTCTCATTTGTTCAATTTCGTAATTTTCAAAGGCAGATATAGCATCAAAATGAAAATCTTTCATCGTTTCCTCCTGATATTTCAAACGACACTATGATACTACTTTTTATAGGACTGTGCAAGGAGAAAGCTCCTAGTCTGGCAAAATTCCGACCTGCTCCACAAAGCGCATAAAGGCTGTCTGCCCTTGTTCCGTCTGCTTGTAGACTCCTGCATCCTCAAGTACACGCGCAAAGATAGCACCAACAGAGTCCCTTACGATTTCAAGGGCTTTTTCTTTATCTGTTATGTCTGGATATTGGGCTCTAAGTTGGTCTGCCCATTCCTGATGATAATCGGCAATTGTAACAGCCTCTCCTACAAGATAGCTAGCGACTTGCTCTACTTCTGCTTTCAGACGTGGTGGCAAAATTGCCAAGCCCATGACCTCAATCAAGCCGATATTTTCCTTCTTGATATGTTGGACATCCTTGTGAGGATGATAGATGCCATCAGGATGTTCTGTAGAAGTCTGATTGTCCCGCAAGACCAAGTCCAACTCAAACTGTCCATCGCGTTTGCGGGCAATGGGTGTAATTGTATGGTGTGGTGTTCCATTACTTTCTGCCAAGACTTGTACCCTTGGATCTGAATACTGGCGCCATTCCTTCAAAATCTTGTCAGCTAAATTGATCAAATCTTCTTTGGAATCCGAGGTCAATCGAATCACTGACATTGGCCACTTAACAATTCCAGCCTTGACCTGCTCAAAACCTGCAAATCGGAAAGTCTTTTGCAAGGGAGCCAATTCCATAGGAAATACGTGACGGCCTCCCTGATAATGATCATGAGTTAGAATAGAACCTCCCACAATCGGCAAGTCGGCATTAGAGCCAGCAAAGTAGCCTGGAAACTGCTCTACGATAGCCAACAGACTTTCAAAACTCTGACGGCTAATGGCCATGGGACGATGCTGCCCATCTAAGAAAATACAATGCTCATTAAAGTAAGCATAGGGCGAATACTGGAACCCCCACTCCTGACCAGCCATTTCAAAACGTATAATACGGTGGTTGCTGCGAGCAGGATGATTAACCCGACCATGGTAGCCTTCATTTTCAATACAGAGCTGACACTGAGGATAATTACTAGCTTGCACCAACTTGGTTGCCGCAATCTCTTTGGGATCCTTTTCAGGCTTAGAGAGGTTGATGGTAATTTCAAGTTCACCGTAATCAGATGGAACACGATAAGCGATATTTTTAGCAATGGCCTTGAGTTTGATGTAGTCATTCTTCTGACTGAGTTGGTAAAAATCCGCTATCGCTTGCTCAGGAGAGTGGGCATAGGTTTCCCAGAAGTCACGATTAACCTGACTCGGACAAGGAGTCACCAAGTCCATCAGTTCAGCACCAAGGATTTCACGCGCAGTCTGACTATCCTCAATCGTCTCTAATCGAACGGCTTCCTCGACCAGCTGGTCCTTGAGGTCAATCACTTTATCCAGATTCGTCTCAATTTCCAAAACACCATCGCCCACTAGTGCCAAAACACGATTGGTCAGGTAGATTCGATCCATTTCCTCAAAGGAACTTTCAGAAATGACGTGGGTTACAAAATTATCTACTAAGGTCACTATAGAGCCTCCTTTTGACTAGTCAAGGACGCGAGTGCCACCTGCAACTTCAGCGATATAGAAGCTTGGAGCGTATCCAACTACTTCCTCATAGTGCTTGCCAACAGCTGCTTTAAAGGCCTCAACAGCATCTTTTTGCACCAAGGCAATGGCACAGCCACCAAAACCTGCTCCTGTCATACGAGCACCAAGAACACCTTCTTGAGCCCAAGCTGTGTGAACAAGAGTATCCAATTCCAAGCCAGTTACTTCATAATCATGCTCAAGAGAAACGTGTGACGCATTCATCAAGCGACCAAATGTTTCCAAATCACCTGCTTGAAGAGCTGCTTGAGCTTTAAGGGTACGTTGGTTTTCAAGCACTGCATGACGAGCACGTTTCAAACGATTTTCATCTTTAATCAGATAGCTATATTGGTCAAAGGCCCACTCGTCCAATTCACCCAAGGTCTGAATATCTAAGGCAACTTGCAACTCTTCCACTGCCTTTTCACACTCAGCACGGCGTTCATTGTACTTAGAGTCTGCTAGTTCACGACGTTTATTGGTGTTCATGATAACAACAACATTGTCTTTTAAATCAAGTGGCACCAAGTCGTATTCTAGAGTGTTGGTATCTAGGTAAATAGCACGTTGGTCAGCCCCCATACCGATAGCAAACTGGTCCATGATACCAGAGTTGACTCCGATAAAGTTGTTTTCTGTTTGTTTTCCGATTTTAACCAAGTCCAAACGGTCTAGTTTTAAATCAAAGAGATGTTCAGCAACGACCCCTGTCAAGAGTTCCAAAGATGCAGAAGAAGACAAACCAGCACCATTTGGGATATTCCCATAAACATAAAAATCAAACCCTTTGTCAATCACGTGCCCAGCTTCTTGCAAGAAATGAAGAACTCCTTTTGGATAGTTGGTCCAGTTGTGCTCTTTTTCAAACTTGAGGTCAGCAAGAGGAACTTCGATGATGCCCTTGTCCTCAAAGTTAGCTGAGTAGAAACGCAAGACTTGGTCGTCACGCTTGCGAGCAGCCCCATAAGTTCCTAAGGAAATAGCAGCAGGAAAAACGTGCCCGCCATTGTAGTCTGTGTGTTCACCAATCAAGTTGATACGACCTGGTGAAAAGAATGTTTGGTCTGCTTCTTGACCAAAAACGGCAAAAAAGTCTTTGCGAAGTGCTTCAGCAGTAAGATATTGTGTCATATGATTTCTCCTTTGACTGTCCGTTAAGCCACCTTAACGTGTAATCGTTTTCTTCTATTGTATCCAAGGGATTTCCCAAGGTCAATCCTTTTTACTAAAATTTTACTAAACTATCGGTAAAAAGCAGAAAAATATGATATACTAATCTAATCAAGGAGGATTTATGGCTACCTTAAAAGACATTGCACAGTTAGCCTCTGTCTCTATCGCGACCGTATCCCGTGTCCTCAATCGCGACCAGAGCCTATCTGTTACAGAAGAAACCAGACACCGTATTTTAACTGTTGCTGAAGAGCTGGGGTACACTAAGCACCTCAAGACAGGCGAGTCCCATAAACCCAAGCAAAAGATTGCCATTATTCAATGGGTCAGCGAACAAGGGGAGCTGGACGACCTCTACTACTACCAGATTCGCCTAGGCATAGAAAAAAGAGCCCAAGAACTGGACTATGATATCTTACGCTATTTTAATGACCATCCTTTTACCCTGAGCGAGGAAGTGATTGGGATTCTCTGTATCGGTAAATTTAGCCGAGCACAGATTTCTGCCTTTGAAGAATACCAAAAGCCTCTTGTCTTTCTAGACAGTGATACACTTTCCCTGGGACATACCTGCATTATTACGGACTTTTACACTGCTATGAAACAGGTTGTCGATTATTTCCTCAGTCAAGGGTTGAATCGCATTGGGATTCTAACAGGTCTTGAAGAAACAACTGATCAAGAAGAAATCATTGAGGATAAGCGGCTGGAAAATTTTAAGAACTACAGTCAAACAAAAGGAATCTATCATGATGAACTTGTCTTTCAAGGTAGCTTTACCGCCCAGTCTGGATATGACTTGATGAAGGAGGCTATTCAGAGTTTGGGAGACCAACTCCCACCAGCCTTTTTCGCAGCCAGCGATAGTTTAGCTATCGGTGCCCTCCGTGCCCTCCAAGAAGCTGGAATCAACCTGCCCGACCGCGTCAGTCTTATTTCCTTTAACGACACCAGCCTGACCAAGCAAGTCTATCCTCCCCTCTCTAGCATCACAGTCTATACTGAGGAGATGGGCCGAGCAGGTATGGATATTCTTAATAAGGAAGTTTTGCATGGACGAAAAATTCCAAGCCTGACCATGCTGGGAACCAGACTGACTCTGAGAGAAAGTACAAGGAATGATTAGAATTACAAAACGACCTCTAGCAAGGCTGTTTCTCTAATAATCTCTATGATTCCGCTCCAACTCACACCTTTCGCTTATGTGCTTGGTGATTTTCTAGGTCAGCATCAACTTCAATGGTAACATTTTGAAAGCCACAATCTTTGAGGAAAATTCGAATAGATTCTTTACAAGTTTCCATATGCTCCATCTCTTTTAAACAAACATGGACAATGGCATTTTTTTCCAAACCATCCATAGTCCAGAGATTAAGCTGATTGATACTAGCGACATGGTCCAATTCTGCTAAATCCGTCTTAATCTTCTGGATATCTACTCCTTCTGGCACTGCATCGAGGAATATCTTGAGCGTGCTCCAAAAACGTGGAAGGGCTTTTGACAGAATAAAGAAGGAAATAGCAAGAGACAAGAGCGGATCAAGGATATACCAATCCGTAAATCGGAGAATAATTGCCATTAAAATGACAGCCAGCCAACCAAGAGTATCTTCCAAAAAGTGCAGGCTGAGAATTGACTCGTTCTTTGTCTTTCCCTTACGAACTACTAGACTAGCTAGCACATTGATACTGACTGCAATAATTCCTAGCCAGAGAATCCCCTCATCATTGACCGGTTGTGGATGAAAGATTTTCGCTATATTTTCCAAAATGACCAAAACGGACCCTGTCATAAGAATCACAGCCGTTATCATGGCCCCTAAAAGGCTAAAACGCTTGTAGCCCAAGGTATAGTGGCTGTCTTCTTCACGATTGGAGATACTTTCCAAAAAGGCTGCGATCCCAATAGCAATCGCATCTCCCAAGTCATGCACCGAGTCAGCAAGAACTGCACTGGAACCAAACACTCCACCAGCGATAAACTCGACAATAGCATAAGTCAAATTTAAGAAAAAAGCTAGCCAAACAGTATATTTTGCCTTCATATTTCTCATTCCTTTGTTATAATAGATTTATGAACATCTTGTTCATTATCATTATCCACTAAAACTCAAAGAAAGGATAGAAGCAAAAGGTCAGCTTTATTCAGTTCTGAACAATTTGCCTCAAGTGTCCATATGACTAACATTGACCGCCGTACCAGTAAAACAAAAAAAGCCATCTATCAAGCTTTTCTACAACTTTTGAACACTAAGGGCTACGAGTCCACTACGGTTCAGGATATTATTGATCTCGCAGATGTGGGACGTTCTACTTTTTACTGTCACTATGAGAGCAAGGAGCTGCTTCTGGACGAGCTTTGCCGCTACCTATTCCATCATCGTTTTGAAAGAGAGCAAGCCATTTCAACCGAAGATTACCTCGCCCACCTCTTTCTGCATTTTCAGAAAAATCAAGACCATATCACCAGTTTACTATTCTCCAAGAATGACTACTTCCTCCGCCAACTCCAGAGAGAGTTGGAACACCACGTCTACCCCATGCTGGTTGATGATTTGAAAGAAGCACACCCAAGTCTGCCTGCTTCTTATCTCCAACACTTAGTTGTAACCAACTTTATCGAAACATTGACCTGGTGGCTCAAAAAAGGACAAGATTTCACAGAACAGGAAGTTGTCCAGTTTTATCTAGACCTTCTCATTCCTAAAAATTGAATACAGAGTAGAGCTCAGTTGCCTTATTTCTTGGTTACTGAGTTTTTTATCTTTTCAACAACAAAAGAGGATCCGCCGATCCTCTTTTTCATAATATAAAATCCTTTATTATCAACTCTATCTGTTTTATCCCAAGACTTAAAACAGTACTTTCAAACATCTTTTCCTAGTTAGGTAAATCAGTATTCTGCTTAGCAGCCTTGCTCCATTGATACCACCCAACTAGACTGTTAATGAGATAAATTAGATATTTCCCTTGAATTTGCAGGCTTTCTCCCCACCAGAGATAGATAGAAAAGACATTGGTAGCTGCCCAGAATATCCATTGTTCACGATAAACAGCTGTCATGAGGATTTGCCCTACCCCATTGGTCGCATCTGTGATTGAATCACGATAGGGACGATTAGCACCAATAGACTGATAAATGAAGCCAAAGGCCAACCACCAAAGAACACTAATGGAAAGATACTTGGTCCAGCCCTTGCCATCCAGTTTACGTGCGACAAACTCCTGCTTTTCCTTCTTAAACTGTGCCTGATAAATCCAAACTAGAAGTCCAATCGGTTGCATGACTGTGAAGTAAATTGTCGTCAACACCTCACCATAAAAGCCTTTCTGTAGGGCCAAAATAAGGTAAATAACAGAGTTAATCAAGCCAAAAAGATAATTACTTGCCCGACCTTCCGATACAAAGATAACACAGATAATCCCAGTTAGGCTACAAATCATCCCAATCCAGTCAACAATACGGTGTTCATAAATCAACTCCAGCCAGAGAGGAAAACTTCCTAAAACCAGCAAATAAAGCCACTGGGCAAAACTACGATGGGCAAAGAGGTCATCCCAGATAGCCTTCATAGTTCCTGAAAATCCTAAATCAGCCATCGCCGTAACCATACGACGGTAACCACCTGACATTTCACCTAAAGTTGTTTTGATATTTTCAATTTTCTTTTGCAAATAAGTATGCATCATTTCTCCTTTTGTTTTTAAAGAGCCGTGTCTAGATAGACTTTCGGACGCAACGCTCTATTAGATAATGAACTGTCTATACACAAGATTTCTAACCTTAGTCGACATGATCTGGAAATCTTTATTTGTTAAGTAGTTCACAACACATTATACACCTATTTTGTGAATAGTCAAGTGTATTTACAGTAAAATTTTAGAAAATCATGAAAATTTTCTCTTTCTTTCCATTTTAAGTGACATTCAGTAATTCTCACATCAAAAAAGCCCAGACAAACTTATCTGAGCATTTTTCTATATAGTCGTTTAACCAAGTTGAGTTTAGCTTTTCAAGCTATTTCTTCAATAAGCCTTGATCTTGTAGAAACTCCTTGGCTACTTGTTCTGCTGACTTGCCTTCAACACCTACTTGATAGTTAAGCTGGCTCATCTGGCTTTCTGTAATCTTACCAGCCAATTTATTAAGAACTGTTTCCAACTCTGGATGTTTCTTGAGAAGAGCTTCTTTCATTAGTGGAGCCCCTTGATAAGGTGGGAAGAGTTGCTTGTCATCTTCCAAGACCTGCAAATCATAACGCGCCAATTCTGCATCGGTTGAATAGGCGTCCGTGATTTGAATATCGCCTGACTGAATTGCCTGATAGCGAAGAGCTGGCTCCATGGTCGCTACATTAAGATTAAGACCGTACATTGATTGCAAGCCCTTATTGCCATCTTCACGGTCGTTAAACTCAAGTGTAAAGCCTGCCTTCAACTGCCCTTCCACTTTTTTCAAGTCCGAAATGTTCTTCAAGCCATATTCTTGAGCAATCTTTTTCGGAACAGCTACAGCATAGGTATTTTGATAAGACATGGGTTTGAGATAGGCTAGATGATCCTGTTTGGCAATACCATCACGCGCCACCTGATAAACCTGATCTGGCTCATGACTCACTTTCGGTGATGGTTGAAGTAGACTTTCAGTCACCGTACCAGTAAATTCAGGATAGATGTCAATATCGCCTTTTTTCAGAGCTTCATAAAGGAAACTTGTCTTCCCAAAATTCGGTTTAACAGTCGCAGTCATACTAGTATTTTCTTCAATCAGCAACTTATACATATTGGCCAAAATTTCTGGTTCTGGACCCAATTTTCCAGCAATAACCAGGTTCTCTTTCTCTTTTTGAGCCAAAAGAGCTGGACTATAAGACAGACCCAGTAATAGCGTCACCAAGGCAAAACCAGAGAAAATTGTCCGCAATTTTGCCTTTTCCATCACTTTTAGTAGGAAGTTAAAGCCAATGGCCAGCACTGCAGAAGAAAGGGCCCCAATCAAAATCAGACTGGCATTATGACGGTCAATCCCCAAAAGGATAAAGGAACCCAGTCCCCCTGCCCCAATCAAGGCCGCCAAGGTTGCCGTACCGATAATCAAGACCGCTGCCGTCCGAATCCCAGACATGATAACAGGCATGGCAAGTGGAATTTCAAACTTCTTGAGACGCTCCCACTTAGTCATCCCAAAGGCAATCCCAGCCTCTTGCAGACTCGGATCAATTCCCTTCAGCCCAGTGATGGTATTTTGTAAAATCGGAAAGATCGCATAAATCACTAGAGCTGTCAAAGCAGGCAAGGTCCCAATTCCCATCAAGGGAATAAAGAGCCCCAACAAGGCCATAGACGGGATGGTCTGGAAAATCCCTGCAATCTGTAAGACCCAATCCGCCAACTTCTCATGATAGCGAAGATAAACAGCCAAAGGAATAGCAAGCAAAATAGCTAGTAACAAGGTCAAAAGTGACAACTGCAAATGTTGAGATAGGGCTGTCAACCAATCACCAAAACGATCCTGAAAAGTTGCAATTAAATTAGTCATGAACACTACCTCCAAACAAGTCTGCTACAAAGTCTGTTGCAGGCGCTTTTAAAATGGTCTCGGGATTCGCTACCTGGCGAATTTCTCCATCCTGCAAGACAGCAATACGGTCTGCCAATTTCAAGGCTTCATCCGTATCATGGGTCACAAAAATCGTTGTCATCCCAAACTCTTTATGCAATTCTTTCGTCAGAACCTGCAACTGCTTGC
Source organism: Streptococcus mitis (assembly GCA_032481955.1). Classification (GTDB taxonomy): domain Bacteria; phylum Bacillota; class Bacilli; order Lactobacillales; family Streptococcaceae; genus Streptococcus; species Streptococcus mitis_DQ. The sequence goes on from JAWERV010000025.1 coordinate 30,524, forward strand.
GAGAAATAGCATCCAAGGCCGAAAAAGGTTCATCCATGAGGAGAATCTTAGGCTGACCAATCATAGCACGGACAATACCAACCCGTTGCTGTTCTCCACCAGATAGTTCACTAGGTAAACGATGTCCATACTCAGCCGCTGGTAAACCAACCTTAGCCAAAAGCTCTTCAGTTTTATTAGCAATTTCTTCCTTAGTCCAGCCCTTCATCTCAGGAATCAGGGCAATATTTTCCGCGACCGTTAGATTGGGAAACAGGGCAATGGCCTGTAAAACATAACCAGTAGAAAGACGAAGTTCACGCTCATCATAGTCTTTGATGCGCTTGCCATCCATAAAAATATTTCCATCAGTTGGTTCCAAGAGACGGTTAATCATCTTAATCATGGTCGTCTTACCTGAGCCAGAAGGCCCTACTAAAACCATGAACTCCCCATTCTCAATCTGTAAATTGACATCTCTCAAGACATCTTTTTCTGTATAGCGTAGCGCTACATTTTTGTATTCAATCATGTTCTTCCTCTTTTAAAACTTATCTCTATTGGTCAAGGCTTCTATCTTAGGCAAAACTTCCTTATTATCCCAATACGCCACAATTTTCCCGCTTTTTAGACGGAAGATATCGTACTGGGCACAGGCATCACCATCAATCTGAGTCTGACCAGAGCTAACCACGTAGTTTCCTTGTCCTAAGAGTTGGAAAACAAAGTCAAAAGTGACCTTTGCTTACAAACAGCTAATTTGATTTATCTTACACCTCATTTTCCTTCTCTTTCAGATTTGCCAAAATTCTTTCTTGAAAACCTTCAAACTGACGAATTTCTTCCTCTGAGAATCCTTTGTAAAAGATAGTATCCAATTTCTGACTGACACGTTGCCCCACTTCTTTCTGGGACTGCCCCAAGTCTGTTAAAACTAAATACTTCTTACGCTTATCTTCTCCACATGGACTAATGGTTACAAGCTTTTGTTCCTCTAGTTTTTTTATCATAGTCGTCAGCGTATTGTTAGCAAGCCCAGTCGCAAGCGCAATGTCTGTCGCAGTTGCACAGCCTGTCTCACTATTCCATAAAACCGCTAAAATCTTTTCCTGTTCACTCCGATAAAGAGCTTCAGGATCCCGACTAAGTAACTTTTGAAAAATCCTCCCATTCAACAAACGAATATGATGGGCTAGCAAATGACTATCTTTCATGGCACCTCCAATTTATTTCTATATCGAAACGAATAAAGTAATTGTAACACTCGTCATTCTATCTGTCAACTATTTCGACTTAGAAATAATTTCCCCCAGTAAAAAAATCTCCTACCCAAAGTAGAAGATTTCAATCTTATAAAACTTAATCCGTCATGTCCGATACCAACGTTCGATGCTCCAATGGAATACTGCACATAACTAGCAAGAAAATGAAACCGGACTGAATCCAGAAGAGGGCCAAATCAAAGATCCCATGCACAGCAACCACTGTAAGGAAAGATAGATAAAGACCGATAATCGGACGTTTCCCCGACTCCTGACTCATATCCATCATCAAGCGAACAGGAGCAACAGAAGACAAAACTAATAAAATGGTCCCCACAACTCCGTAACTCAGAATCGTATCAATATAAAGACTATGAGCATGTTCATGATAAGGAGCATTTATTCTAGGATAAGAGTGCATATAGGTCAATGGCCCTTCACCCCAAAAAGGATTTTGCTTAAACAAGGCCATACCAGCATCCCAGATAGAAATGCGTTCTTCCATAGAGGAATCTAAAGTCCCCATCCGAACTCCCAGATCACTAGAAAATAGGAAACTCAAGCCAATCGCAAAGACCCCAATACTAAGCCAAAAGGCCTTCCAGTTTTTAATGGTCGTAAAGAGATAAATGATGGCTCCAGCGATAATAGCAGGAAAGGCAGTTCGATTTTGAGTAAAGTTCAAACCAAAGAGATTCACAAAGCCTGCAATCACACAAAATACTTTCAACCAATTCAACTTGGTCGTTGTAAACAGATAGAAGGCAATCATGATACAGAAACAACAAATAATACCATAATAATTAGGATTAAAGAAGGTCACTTCTGCACGATTCTGATGCCACACCTGCATGTTAGGTGAAAGAAAAGCATAGTTGAATTTCTTCACAATTTGAAAATGTTCTAAACTCGCAAACGCAGCTGACAATACGCTACCAAACAAGACGAGCTGCAAAATCAATCGAAAGAATTTATGTGATAAAATCGACTGATAGTGCAAAAAGAAAACAGTAAATAGAAACATTCCTACTGAAGCCACAAGACCCATCCAATTTTGTGCAAAAATGGATATAATAGTACTATAGCCAAGAAAAAGAAGCAACATCGGATGCTCCCCCATTTTCTGAAGAATACTTTTCATATCTCCTGTAAAAATCAAACTGATAATATATAAACAGAATACAACTACAAAAAGATAAAAGGGTAAAAATATACTCAGGATAATTCCCAATAAAATCAGCTCTTTACTAGACAACCCTTTCAGCTTTTTAATAAAGCCTATTGATTTCAAAATGAATCCTTTCTCTACAAATCAACTGATTCAGATAATAGCAAGCTATCCTATATTGTACCACTTTTTTAGCAATTTGAAAACAAAGGAAACGTTTTCTAGGTAAAAAAGAGAGCAAGCTAACTTCTCAAAGTAACTTCCACTTGCCCAACCGAAGTGGAAATTAGTCTAAAACGGATTTTTATGGTGGAATTAAGTATGAGACGTTTGAGTTA
>JAWERV010000026.1:0-31312 GCA_032481955.1 Streptococcus mitis
TTCGAAGGCGCCAGTTTCTTTTTCGTAATCTAGCAATTTGTCAGACAAGAGTTCGATATACTCGATATTGTACTCTGGGCGATTTTCTTCGACAAGTTGGCGAGCAGCGATACGGCCCTCAAGTTCTGAGCTGGCATCGATGTCTAGGTAAAGTGCGCGTGTAGTTTCACGACGTGGGCTACGTTCTTTTGTTTCTTGGTAAAAAACTTTGTAAATCATATAGTTCCTTTCTATTTTACAGGTCAGCTTATTCCAAACTTTTAGCAGATATTTGCTTGATTTCATCCCATTTTGTGTCTAGATTGACCTTGATTCGTTACAATTGTTTCAATTATAACATAAAATGAAAAATTAGTAAAAGACGGAAACGAGAAAGTTAGGAGGCGATCTCTTTAGTAAGCGTTTGCAAAAATAGAGAAAATATGTTATCTTGATAATGGAAGTGGAATTTATCGTTTGTCACAATTCCCTATAGTTTTTAAGTCAAGGAGATTGCCCTATGATTAGTTTGTTTGAATTTGCGATAGGAGTTCGTTTGCTAGCTTTTATCGTTTTTGTTGCTTGCGTTTATGGAGGGAATCTTCTGTTTGCAAAACTAGAACAACGACAAAGCAAGTTCTTGTGGAAAATTACCTTTGTGACTCTCTACTCGATCTTTCTTCTCCTTGTAACCTATGTCGTTTGGTTGGTATTTTACTTTGGATTAAATGCTTAGATGCCCTGCTCATGCTGGGGCATTTTTGTTTGGGGATATAGTGATAGTAGATTTACGACACGAAAATTCCACCCCATCTATCAAGATGAGGTGATCTTTGCATTTTTCTAAAATGACATGACAATGGAATTTTCAGAGCTTATTAGTTTTATGTTAATAATTCTTCTGTTCAAAAATAGAGTTGAAACATAAAAATAAAACAATACAAACAGATAAATCGAATGGTAAAGGGATAGTAGTAATGTTTAAATCATTGAGAATACTGAGCAAACTGTAAGAGATAAAGATAATAAAATTTATCCTTCTAAAAATGTGTCTTTTATCTAGCATGACTTACCAAACTTTTTACGGAGATCTTTCCCAATGGTATAAGCTGCCATAAATAAAGCGATACCAACACCTACACCAAAACCACCCTTGATTTCTTGCAATTCCTTATTAGTAATTTCACGATAGTTGTTCAAACCTTTCATCATATTAATCTCCTCCTAAAAAATAACCAGCTGCCAAACCAGAACCTACAAGTGCTGTTCCACCTGCAATAGCTTTCCAAGATACTGCTACTCCAAAGATAATCAAGGGAGCGAGACCGCCATCAATATCTGATAATTCATTTTCAGATAGGGATAAAAATTGATTGTCAAGAACGTCAAAATTTGTCATTGAACTTTCCTCCTTTTTTCTTGTTCACCTTTATATTCGGAAAAGAAAAGGAAAAGTGAAATTTTTTTTGAATCTTATTTGCGAATAGTTTTTGGCCTAAGTATAGGCATTTTTGTTTGGGGATAAAGAAAATTCCCATGTGCCAGCTTTTGTAGTATAATAGTAAGCAGACCAAAAGATAGGAATGTGTTATGAAAGTATTAGCTTTTGATACGTCCAGCAAGGCTCTTTCTCTAGCCGTTTTAGAGGACAAGCAGGTTCTTGCTGAGACGACTATTAACATCAAGAAAAATCACAGTATTACCCTCATGCCTGCCATCGATTTTTTGATGGCGAGTTTGGATTGGACACCCAAGGATTTGGACCGAATCGTGGTGGCAGAAGGGCCAGGTAGCTACACAGGCTTGCGAATCGCGGTAGCCACTGCTAAGACGCTGGCTCATACTCTGAACATTGAGTTAGTTGGTATGTCTAGCCTCTTGGCTCTGGTGCCCTACCAACAAGAAGGCTTGTTCGTCCCTTTGATGGATGCGCGTCGCAATAATGTTTACGCAGGATTTTATGAAAATGCTCAGCCTGTCATGTCAGAAGCTCACCTGCCTTTTGAGCGAGTGATTGAGCTAATCAAGGGTGCTAGTCAGGTAACCTTTGTCGGAGAAGTTGGCCCCTTTGTGGAGCAGATTCAAGAACACTTGCCAAGGACTAATTACAAAGAAACCTTGCCTAATGCAGCTAATCTTGCTCTTTGGGCTTGGGATAAGGAAGCAGAATCCTTGCACGACTTTGTGCCGAATTATCTCAAACGTGTTGAGGCTGAGGAAAACTGGCTTAAGAACCATACAGAGTCTGGTGAGTCTTACATTAAACGCCTATGATAGAGATTAAACGAATTCAACGGCAACCCGACTTGGCTCAAGCCATCTACGCTGTTATGATAGCTGTTTACTCAGTCAGTCCTTGGACGCTGGAACAAATCCAAGCAGACCTGTCCCAAGATCAGACTTGGTATGCTCTGGCTTATGATGGGGCAGAAGTGATTGGATTTCTAGCTGTGCAGGAGAATCTTTTTGAGGCAGAAGTCCTGCAAATCGCTGTTAAAGGAGCCTATCAAGGTCAGGGAATTGCGTCAGCCTTGTTTGCTCAATTGTCGACAGATAAGGAGATTTTCCTAGAAGTCAGAAAGTCAAATCAACGAGCGCAAGCATTTTACAAGAAAGAAAAGATGGCAGTCATCGCTGAGAGAAAGGCCTACTACCATAATCCAGTTGAGGACGCCATCATCATGAAGAGAGAAATAGATGAAGGATAGATATATTTTAGCATTTGAGACATCCTGTGATGAGACCAGTGTCGCCGTTTTGAAAAACGACGACCAGCTCTTGTCCAATGTCATTGCTAGTCAAATTGAGAGTCACAAACGTTTTGGGGGCGTAGTGCCTGAAGTAGCCAGTCGTCACCATGTCGAGGTCATTACAGCCTGTATCGAGGAGGCGTTGACAGAAGCAGGGATTACCGAAGAGGCCGTGACAGCTGTGGCGGTTACCTACGGACCAGGCTTGGTCGGAGCACTGCTAGTTGGTTTGTCAGCTGCCAAGGCCTTTGCTTGGGCTCATGGACTTCCGCTGATCCCCGTGAATCACATGGCTGGCCACCTCATGGCGGCTCAGAGCGTTGAGCCTTTGGAGTTTCCCTTGCTAGCTCTCTTGGTTAGCGGTGGGCACACGGAGTTGGTCTATGTTTCTGAGGCTGGGGATTATAAGATTGTTGGGGAAACGCGGGATGATGCAGTTGGTGAGGCCTATGATAAGGTCGGCCGTGTCATGGGCTTGACCTATCCAGCAGGTCGCGAGATTGATGAGCTAGCTCATCAGGGGCAGGATCTTTATGATTTCCCTCGTGCCATGATTAAGGAGGACAATCTAGAGTTTTCATTCTCAGGTTTGAAGTCTGCCTTTATCAATCTTCACCACAATGCCGAGCAAAAGGGAGAAAGCTTGTCCACAGAGGACTTGTGTGCGTCCTTCCAAGCAGCTGTCTTGGATATTCTTATGGCAAAAACTAAGAATGCTTTGGAGAAATACCCTGTTAAAACTCTAGTTGTGGCAGGTGGTGTGGCAGCCAATAAAGGTCTCAGAGAACGCCTAGCAGCCGAAATCACAGATGTCAAGATTATCATCCCACCTCTGCGCCTCTGCGGAGACAATGCAGGTATGATTGCCTATGCCAGCGTCAGCGAGTGGAACAAAGAAAACTTTGCAAGCTTAGACCTCAATGCTAAACCAAGCCTCGCTTTTGATACTATGGAATAAAGAGTCAGCTTAAGGCTGGCTTTTTTGCCCTCTTAAATGTCAGAATATTTTGACAAATAATTGTAAATAATGATATACTATATAAAAAATAGGAGGTGGTGAGATGATTGAGAGAATGGAGTTGGGAGAATTTTACAAGGAATTACGCTTGGCGAGAAAGCTCAAGCAGTCAGATGTGGCTTGTGATGGTCTAACAGCCTCTCAGTTGTCCAAGTTTGAACTAGGGCAGTCTATGCTGTCTGCGGATAAGCTCATACTAGCCATCCAAGGGATCAATATGAATTTTGATGAGTTTGGGCACAAGCTCAACAACTATCAAGAATCTCCACATATGCGAATTGGTAGAAAGGTTGTGGATCGCTTTGCCCACCAAGATATAGCTGGCTTAGAGCAACTGTTGGAGGAAGTCGAGCAAGAACAGATGGCAGAGACCTATCGTCGTTTGAATGCTATTGTAATCAAAGATGCCATCCATTCACTAGATAAAAGCTACCAACTAGAAGAGGAGGATAGGGAGTTTTTGACGACCTACCTCTATGCTATTGAGTCTTGGACCTGGTTTGAACTCTATCTTTTTTGCAATACAATGCCTTTCTTGAGTAATCAAGATTTGATATTTTTATCAACCGCTTTAATTGAGAAATCTAGGGAATTTAAAGAGTTGGTACATAATCGATTGTATATGAAAAGTGGATTTCTGAATATTATATCAGAACTCATGGAGCGCAAACTTTTCTCCTATATTCCAATCTTTGAAGCCGAGTTGGAGAGCATGCTGCGTCCGTATGATGTTTTTGAGAAATTATTATGGCAATTTTTAAAGAAGATGAGTGTCTTTCTTCAAACCAAAGGAAGCAATCAAAAAGAGATTGAAAACTTTATCCAATCTCTGCAAGTATTAGAAAATCCACAATTGATAACCCTCTTCGAATTGCGTTTGCAACAATACAAAGAACTTATCGATTAGTTAGAAATGGGAAAATGATAATAATCTCAGCAATGATTGCCAATAATCTTAAAACTTGTTTCTTCATATGACTTCCCTCCTCATTAGTAATAACTTTATTATAGCAGGGAAATAATCAAATCCACCAAAATCGCAAATCTGAAATTTCTATAAGAAAAAATATCAAATATGCGATTTTCTAAAATAAGGCAATTTCTGTGTTATACTATCTTTATTTCATAGTATAGGAGAAAATAGAATGAAAAAGATAATCTCACGCTACTACTTGTTTATAGCTTTTCTACTAGTTATTGCTGACCAGAAGTTTAGTGGTCTAGTTTTACGCAGCAACCTTGTTACTGGTCTATCTGACTTTGCCTACTATTTGTCGGATATGATGTTGAATTTTCTTGTAGTTCTTCTTGCTTTTTTTGCTATGACTAAGTCAGGGAGATGGCAACAAATCAATAGTAGAAAGTTTAAAGGGTCCTATCTTTTCTATTCTTTTCTAGCTCTTCTTGCTTTTGTTATTTGGAATTTTGTTACATTTTTTATTTTTCCACCTACTCGAAATGAAATTTCTTATCAACATGCTGCTCCTACTTTTACAGGAGCTACGGCATTTTTGATGTATTTTTTTTATCCTGTGATTGCAGGCCCCATTTTTGAAGAGATGATTTATCGTGGATTAGTGATGACTGCTCTGGAAAAAGGGAAGAAATGGGGACTGGATGTACTCGGATCAGCTATATTATTTGGAATCTTGCACATTAGTAGTCATGGTTGGGTCTTGACAGACTTTGTCTACTATATGGGTGGCGGCCTTATATTTGCAGTCTTATTTAGAGTAACAAAGTCAATTTATTGGCCTATTGGATTGCATATAGTCTACAATGGCATTGGTCAGCTTTTGATGTTACTGTAATTTTGGTTGTTAGTAGTATCGTGGTCTATCCTTGGGGAAAGATTCCCATTTGAATTCAAAAAGGAGTTGTGATGAAAGTATTTCTTCAAAATAGAGATTTTAGGCAATTAACCATCAACCAGTGGATTTCAACGGTTGGGGATACGATTTTTTATCTGGCCTTTTTGAATTATGTGGCAGATGCATCTTTTGCCCCTTTGGCGATTTTACTGATCACGATTTCAGAAACCCTTCCTCAAGTTCTGCAAATCTTTCTGGGAGTTTTGGCGGATTTTCAACATCATCGTGTCCTAAAATATACAATGATTAGTTTTGCAAAATTTTTGCTTTACTCTATCGTTTCTTTATCACTTTCAGGGCAGTCCTTTTCCTTGTTATTAGTAGCATTTATTTGTCTGATTAACCTCTTATCTGACACATTGAGTTATTTTTCAGGCGCCATGCTCACTCCGATTTTCATTAGAATTATTGGGCAAGACCATCTGGCAGAAGCTATTGGATTTAAACAGTCAACTGTTAGTTTAGTGAAAACAATCAGTAATATTCTAGGAGGAGTCTTACTAGGTATTCTATCTATCCAGTCTATTTCCTTACTGAATGCTCTGACCTTTTTAATCGCATTTTTAGGTATTCTTTTCATAAAAACAGACCTCTTGAAAGTAGAAAAAACGATTAGCTATCAAGAAGGACTCTCTGTAAAATCCTTTTGCCAGCATCTGCTCCAATCATCAAAATTGATATGGAATATGAATAAGGTGCTCTTGGTTTTGTTTATTATCTCTATTAGTCAAGCAGTGATAAATGTTACAGTTCCTGTTTCTACTCTGTTTTTGAGGAATCAGCCCTTTTTGAATTTACAAACAGGTCAATCTCTTGCCTTGTTATCCACCCTTGAATTGTCAGCCCTTATTGTCGGAAGCCTTGTGAGTGGCTATCTGAAGAATACAATCTCCATAAAACTAGCCCTATATGCCTCGCTTATTATCCAATTACTCCTTTTAGTTGGCTTTGTGGCAGTTCGTTTTGACTGGATTCTTATCTTTAGTGCCTTGGATGCCTTTTTCGCAGGTATCCTCTCTCCTCGATTACAGGAACTCATTTTTAAACAAATACCTGAGGAGTCAATGGGAGCAGTTCAATCCTCTATCGGCGCCATTACAGTTGTTTTACCTAGCTTATTTACAATAGCTTTGGTAACCATTGCTACTAGCTTTGGAACTCTGGCAGTTAGCTTTGTTTTATTGCTATTTCTTCTAGCTGCCTTTATCATACTCTTGAATATCCGTGAAAACATTTAGCGAAGAATGTGTATATTATATGTTTGAGACTGGATTCCAGTCTGTTTATGATGGCTACAATCAGCAGACTGTTAAATTTTTGAGAAAGTTGCTTGACATTTTAGACCAATCGGTTTATAATTAAAAAATGTAGAGGTAAATACATGAGAAAAGAAGAAAAAACAAGACTACGAAGAGAGAAAATCATTACCGCTGCTTTGTTTGAATTTGCTACAAAAGGCTATCAAGGTTTTGTCATCAATGAACTTTGTAAAGTGGATGGTATTGCCAAAGGAGTTTTGTATCATAATTTTTCAGGGAAATCAGACCTCTATCTAACTTGGTTTCAGGATATGAACATCAATTATCACAGGTTTTGGATATGATGATTTATGGAATACTAGAGGAAGATTCCTCTAAAAAAGGAGAAAAATAATGTCGAAAATTTGGAAATGGTTGTTACTAATTGCGGGTATTTTTGCAGTTTATGCAGGTTTTAATATGTTTGCACATCCTCTTATTAGCTTGGCTTCCATGACTTTCTTGTTTGCACTTGTATTTGCAGTTCAAGGGATTTCTGAGATTGTACAATACTTCAAATCAGAAGAAAAGCATGGCTGGAATTTATTTGGAGGAATTGTTACCCTCATCCTCGCTCTTACCTTATTCTCAGGTAGCTTTATTGAAATGGTAACATTTGTACCATTTATCATTTCTTTATGGGCCTTGACAAATGGTATTACAAAAACTATCGTTGGTTTCAAGGTTCGTAAGACGGATAAATCGGTAGGTACCCCTCTAGTTTGGATGGGGATTTTAGGAATCGTAGCAGGTTTAATCATGATGGGACACCCATTGATGACCGGTCTCTATATTAGTTACACCATTGCCTTTGTCTTTATTTATCAAGGTATTGTGGCAATTGTTCAATTCTTCAAGATTAAATAAGAATAAAATGGAGTCTGTCTGATTACAATCAGCAGACTTTTTTCTCTTTCCTGAATGTGTTATAATAGTCCATGCTGTGGCTGGAACTGATTCAGCCCATTTATTAAGACGATATGAGGAGAAAGATGAAAGAAAAAGGATTTTGGGAGGGGGCGCAGGCAGCCATGCCAACAGCCCTTGGTTATGTCAGTATCGGCCTGGCCTGTGGGATTATCGGTGCGCCCTATGTGACACCTGTTGAGATGGGCTTGATGAGCCTCTTTGTTTATGCTGGGAGCGCCCAGTTTGCCATGTTGGCCTTGATTGCGGTTCAGGCGCCCGTGGCAGCTATTGCTATGACGGTCTTTTTGATTAATTTGCGTCTCTTTTTGCTGAGCTTACACGCATCGACCTATTTCCGTCATACCAGTCTCTGGCAAAATATTGGTATGTCTAGTCTCTTGACAGATGAGACCTACGGCGTTTTGATGGGCGAATTGGCCCATACAGACAAGGTCAATCCGATGTGGATGCACGGAAACAATCTCAACAGCTATGTGGCTTGGTTTGTGGGAACAGTGGTTGGAACGGCTCTGGGTGGTCTGCTGCCAAATCCAGAGATCTTTGGTTTAGATTTTGCTCTTGTTGGGATGTTCATCGGAATTTTTGCTTCGCAATTCCAGATTATGCAAAGACGGATTCCTGTCCGCAATCTGCTCATTATCCTAGCAGTTGTTGCGGTGTCCTTCTTTTTACTCTTGACAGTGGTGTCTCAGTCGCTAGCTGTTCTGTTTGCGACGCTACTTGGTTGTACAATGGGGGTGGCTTTAGATGGTCAGTAAGTATCTTTTATTAGCAGTTATTTTCTCTGGCTTGGTGACTTGGATTCCCCGTATGATTCCCTTCATCTTGGTTAAGTATAAGGGCTTGCCTGCGATTGTTGAGCGTTTTTTGAAGTTCTTGCCCGTTTCTATTATCTTTGCCTTGATTCTTTCAAGTGTAGTGACAGGCAAGGTTGGGAGTCTTCCTCAAATTAAATGGCTAGACTTCTTGGCAGTCTTTCCAACCGCTTGGGTAGCCTTTCGCTACCGCAATCTAGTCGGAACAGTTCTCTTTGGAGTTGTCTTGATTGCCGTCCTGCGTTTGGTCTTTTAAATTAGCCATAAAGAAAACCTATCACAGAGATAGATATCATATAATGGCATAATTACTTTTTTTCTGATAAGATAATAAGGTATTCTATTTTGGAGGAAATGACATGAAAAAAATTGTTAAATACTCATCTCTTGCTGCCCTAGGGCTTGTTGCTGCAGGTGTGCTAGCAGCTTGCTCAGGTGGTGCTAAGAAAGAAGGAGAAGCAGCTAGCAAGAAAGAAATCATCGTAGCAACTAACGGATCACCAAAACCATTTATCTATGAAGAAAATGGTGAATTGACAGGTTACGAGATTGAGCTTATTCGTGCTATCTTTAAAGACTCAGACAAGTATACTGTCAAGTTTGAAAAGACAGAGTGGTCAGGGATTTTCCCAGGACTTGATAGCGATCGTTACCAAATGGCCGTTAACAACCTCAGTTATACCAAAGAACGTGCAGAGAAATACCTCTACGCAGCGCCAACTGCTAAAAACCCTAACGTTCTTGTTGTGAAGAAGGACGACACTAGCATCAAGTCTCTTGATGATATCGGTGGAAAATCTACTGAAGTCGTTCAAGGAACAACCTCAGCTAAACAATTGGAAGCATACAACACAGAACATGCGGATAATCCAACTGTCCTTAACTACACTAGAGCAGACTTCCAACAAATCATGGGACGCTTGAGCGATGGCCAATTTGACTACAAGATTTTTGATAAAATCGGTGTTGAAACAGTCATCAAGAACCAAGGTTTGGACAACTTGAAAGTTATCGAACTTCCAAGTGACCAACAACCGTACGTTTACCCACTTCTTGCTAAAGGTCAAGATGAGTTGAAAACATTTGTAGACAAACGCATCAAAGAACTCTACAAAGACGGAACTCTTGAAAAATTGTCAAAACAATTCTTCGGAGACACTTACCTACCAGCAGAAGCTGATATTAAATAATTATTTGAAGTCATCCATTCTGATTCAGATGGGTGATTTCTGAGTCTTTAGGGATATAGTTTTAAACTATATATCTGACTATCTAATAACAATTTGTGAAATAAAACAAATTGTGAGATACTAGTACGGTATTATTTTTAAGGAGAAAGAATCATGAAAATCAAAAAATGGCTTGGTGTAGCAGCCCTTGCTACAGTCGCAGGTTTGACTCTTGCAGCTTGCGGAAACTCAGAAAAGAAAGCAGACAATGCAACAACCGTTAAAATCGCAACTGTTAACCGTAGCGGTTCTGAAGAAAAACGTTGGGACAAAATCCAAGAATTGGTTAAAAAAGACGGAATCACTTTGGAATTTACAGAGTTCACAGACTACTCACAACCAAATAAGGCAACTGCTGATGGCGAAGTAGACTTGAACGCTTTCCAACACTACAACTTCTTGAACAACTGGAACAAAGAAAACGGGAAAGACCTTGTAGCGATTGCAGATACTTACATCTCTCCAATCCGTCTTTACTCAGGTTTGAATGGAAGTGACAACAAGTACACTAAAGTAGAAGACATCCCAGCAAACGGAGAAATCGCTGTACCGAATGATGCTACAAACGAAAGCCGTGCGCTTTACTTGCTTCAATCAGCTGGTTTGATTAAATTGGATGTTTCTGGAACTGCCCTTGCGACAGTTGCTAACATCAAAGAAAATCCAAAGAACTTGAAAATCACTGAATTGGACGCTAGCCAAACAGCTCGTTCATTGTCATCAGTTGACGCTGCCGTTGTAAACAATACCTTCGTTACAGAAGCAAAATTGGACTACAAGAAAGCACTCTTCAAAGAACAAGCTGATGAAAATTCAAAACAATGGTACAACATCATCGTTGCGAAAAAAGATTGGGAATCATCACCAAAAGCTGATGCTATCAAGAAAGTTGTTGCAGCTTACCATACAGATGAAGTGAAAAAAGTTATCGAAGAAACATCAGACGGTTTGGATCAACCAGTTTGGTAATAAGAAACAGGGAGGTGGGAGAGAGAATTCCACCTCTTGCTTTTGTATAGAGCAGGGATTGTCAGAAAAAGTAGTTCATAGAAAGGTAGAGAGAATATGGTTTTTCCTAGCGAACAAGAACAAATTGAAAAATTTGAAAAGGATCATGTAGCCCAGCATTATTTTGAGATTTTGCGTACCTTGATTTCTAAGAAGTCGGTCTTTGCCCAACAGGTGGGTCTCAAAGAAGTTGCCAACTATCTTGGTGAGATTTTCAAGCGTGTTGGGGCTGAAGTGGAGATTGATGAGACTTATACGGCTCCCTTTGTCATGGCGCATTTCAAGAGTTCGCGCCCAGATGCTAAGACCTTGATTTTTTATAACCACTATGACACTGTGCCAGCGGATGGGGATCAGGTCTGGACAGAGGATCCTTTTACTCTTTCAGTCCGCAATGGTTTTATGTATGGGCGTGGGGTTGACGACGACAAGGGTCATATCACAGCTCGTTTGAGTGCTTTGAGAAAATACATGCAGGACCATGATAATCTGCCTGTCAACATCAGTTTTATCATGGAGGGAGCAGAGGAATCTGCCTCGACAGACCTAGATAAGTATCTGGAAAAACATGCGGATAAACTCCGTGGTGCGGATTTATTGGTCTGGGAACAAGGGACCAAAAATGCCTTGGAACAGCTAGAAATTTCTGGTGGAAATAAGGGGATTGTGACCTTTGATGCCAAGGTAAAAAGCGCTGATGTGGATATCCACTCTAGTTATGGTGGGGTTGTGGAGTCAGCTCCCTGGTACCTCCTTCAAGCTCTACAGTCTCTTCGTGCCGCAGATGGCCGTATCTTGGTTGAAGGTTTGTACGAAGAAGTACAAGAGCCAAATGAACGTGAATTAGCCTTGGTGGATACCTATGCCCAACGAAATCCAGGGGAAATCAGCCAGATTTATGGTTTGGAATTGCCTCTTTTACAAGAGGAGCGTGCAGCCTTTCTAAAACGTTTCTTTTTCGAACCAGCCCTTAATATCGAAGGGATTCAGTCAGGTTACCAAGGACAAGGAGTCAAAACGATTTTGCCAGCAGAAGCCAGTGCTAAGCTAGAGGTTCGTTTGGTTCCTGGTCTAGAACCGCATGATGTTCTGGAAAAAATTCGGAAACAGCTAGACAAAAATGGCTTTGATAAGGTAGAATTATACTATACCTTGGGAGAGATGAGCTATCGCAGCGATATGAGCGCGCCAGCCATTCTCAATGTAATCGAGTTGGCCAAGAAATTCTATCCACAGGGCGTATCGGTCTTGCCGACTACAGCTGGGACAGGGCCAATGCATACGGTCTTTGATGCCCTAGAGGTGCCAATGGTGGCCTTCGGTCTAGGAAATGCCAATAGTCGAGACCACGGTGGAGATGAAAATGTGCGAATCGCCGATTACTACACCCATATTGAATTAGTAGAGGAGCTGATTAGAAGCTATGAGTAGAGATATTATCAAGTTAGATCAGATCGATGTGACTTTTCACCAAAAGAAGAGAACCATCACAGCGGTCAAGGATGTGACCATTCACATCCAAGAAGGGGATATCTACGGAATCGTTGGATATTCTGGAGCAGGGAAATCAACCCTTGTACGGGTAATTAACCTCTTGCAAAAACCATCTGCAGGCAAAATTACCATTGACGATGATGTGATTTTTGATGGCAAGATCACCTTGACACCAGAGCAGTTGCGTCGTAAACGTCAAGATATCGGAATGATTTTCCAGCATTTCAACCTGATGAGCCAGAAGACGGCAGAGGAGAATGTAGCTTTTGCCCTTAAACACTCTGGACTTAGCAAGGAAGAAAAGAAGGCAAAAGTGGCTAAGTTGCTGGACTTGGTTGGCTTGGCAGACCGTGCTGAAAACTACCCTTCACAACTATCTGGAGGGCAAAAACAGCGTGTAGCCATTGCGCGTGCCTTGGCAAATGATCCAAAAATCTTGATTTCAGACGAGTCAACTTCTGCCCTTGACCCTAAGACAACTAAGCAGATTTTGGCCTTGTTGCAAGATTTGAACCAAAAATTAGGCTTAACTGTTGTCTTGATTACGCATGAAATGCAGATTGTCAAAGATATTGCCAATCGTGTTGCAGTTATGCAGGATGGGCATTTGATTGAAGAGGGAAGTGTTCTTGAAATCTTCTCAGACCCTAAACAACCCTTGACCCAAGACTTTATCTCAACAGCCACTGGTATTGACGAAGCCATGGTCAAAATCGAGAAACAAGAAATCGTGGAACACTTGTCTGAAAACAGCCTTTTGGTGCAGCTCAAGTATGCGGGTGCTTCAACAGACGAGCCACTTTTGAATGAATTGTACAAGCATTACCAAGTAACGGCTAATATCCTCTATGGGAATATCGAAATTCTCGATGGCACTCCTGTCGGAGAATTGGTGGTGGTTTTGTCAGGTGAAAAAGCAGCGCTAGCAGGCGCCCAAGAAGCCATTCGTCAAGCAGGCGTACAACTAAAAGTATTGAAGGGAGGACAGTAAGATGGAATCATTGATTCAAACCTATTTGCCAAATGTCTATAAAATGGGCTGGGCTGGTCAGGCAGGCTGGGGAACAGCCATCTACCTAACCCTTTATATGACAGTTCTTTCCTTCGTCATCGGAGGTTTCTTGGGGCTTGTTGCAGGTCTCTTCCTTGTCTTGACAGCGCCAGGTGGTGTTTTGGAGAATAAGGTCGTTTTCTGGATTTTAGATAAGATTACCTCTATTTTCCGTGCGGTTCCTTTCATCATCCTCTTGGCAATCTTGTCTCCCCTTTCTCACTTGATTGTGAAGACAAGTATCGGGCCAAATGCAGCCCTTGTCCCACTTTCTTTTGCAGTCTTTGCCTTCTTTGCCCGTCAGGTGCAGGTGGTCTTGGCTGAACTGGATGGCGGTGTCATTGAGGCAGCTCAAGCTAGCGGAGCGACATTCTGGGATATCGTAGGTGTTTACCTATCAGAAGGTCTTCCAGATTTGATCCGTGTGACGACTGTGACCTTGATTTCCCTTGTTGGGGAAACAGCTATGGCTGGTGCGGTTGGAGCCGGCGGTATTGGTAACGTAGCCATCGCTTATGGATTTAACCGTTACAATCACGATGTGACTATCTTGGCAACCATCATTATCATTTTGATTATTTTTGTAATCCAATTCTTGGGAGACTTCTTGACTAAGAAATTGAGCCATAAATAAAGAGAATTAGGCAATCTGTACATCATTCATAGGAGTTGTCGTTATAGTCAAGACTTAAAATTCTCTGTACTGGTTGCTATCAACCGTTACTTTTATGAGTTAGAGAGTTAAGAATTGTGGGGAGTCAATATGCAAAATCTGGGAGAAGTTTTTAAAGAATTGAGAAAGAGTCGGAATGTATCTCTACAGGAGGCGACGGGAGGAGAGTTCACTTATTCCATGCTGAGCAAATTTGAGCGTGGAGAAGCAGATTTATCATCTATGAAATTGATTACTGCCTTAGATAACATCCACTCTGATTTGAATGAATTTATGTACTTGGTACGTGGTTTTTCTCAGAAAAAGGTTTTGGCTTTTCAAGAAAATCTCTGGGATTTATATGACAGAGAAGGGATTGATTCTCTCCATTCCTTGTATGAAGAGACGACTCAAAAGTACAGATCAAGTGCTAAAAAAAGCTATCTCTTACAAATGATTCGTATCAAAAGCCTTCTCGTGTTTTTTGATTCAGAAATAAGAGCAACGGATGAAGAACTGACTTTTCTCTATGACTATTTTTTTACTATTGATATCTGGGGAAATTATGAATTGGAACTATTTTCAACGATTTCTACTTTGTTTCCTCTGCCTCTCTATTTTAAATATTCTAGGGAGATGTTACAAAAGACGGATTTATTAGGCTCTTTACCGAGTAACAAAGTTGGTATTGACACTATTTTGATTAATGGACTTTTTAAAGCGATAGAGGAAAAGGATAAATTAAAAGCAGACTATTTTACCTTTCAGATTGAAAAACGAGAATTGCCAGAATCTCAAGCCTATCTTAAAATCATTTATATGATTGCTAAAGGGTATTATGATACTATTTTTAATGTTAAAAATAAGGGTCTTGAGAAAATCCAGAGAGGCATTACAATCTTACAAGATTTAGAGTATATAGATGGTGCAAGATATTATGAAAACTATTTTGAAAATCAGTTTTCAAATAAAGATTTGTAATATATTCTCGTTACATCGACTGATGAAAAATAAATGGGCTTGTAGATGGAGTGATAAATAGTAGTATCTAGGAGCTAGAGTTTCTATTTTCAGAAAAAATATATTACAAAAAAGTGGGGAGTCCCGCTTTTTTTGTTAGACTGGTTTCAATAGAATACTCTTTGAAATATGGAGAAAGGCCTGTTATGAAACTATTCTTAAGTCATCATTTATTTAGAATACTGACCTTATCGAGGTTTTTGAGCTCAAGTGGAGCTTATATTTATAATCTGGTATTTATTATTTATGCTGCGAGTCTACCCTTTAAAAATATAGCTGTATTTATGGCGAATATGATTACGATTTTACCTTTCCTATTTACTTTTTATGTTGGGATTAAGGCTGATCATACTCGGAATAAAGCAGGGACAATTATCTGGGTTGGTTGTGTGCAAAGTCTACTATTTCTTTTGATTGCTAGTGTGATTCATAATCAGAACTTTGTAACGTTTGCTTTTATCTGTATGGTTAATATCTGTTCGGATATTTTATCAGATTATACAGCAGGCCTTCGTATGCCGATTATCCAGCATAATATTTCGGAAGATAAGCTCTATGAAGCTTATTCCTTTACTCAGTTTGTTTCCTATTTATCAAATCTAGGAGGTCAAGCTTTAGGAGTGTGGTTACTCACAACAAGCCACCAAAATTTTTCTTTTGTTGCAATTGTAAATGCTGGCTTCTTTTTACTATCTTCTCTCATTTTGTTCAAAAATAGAAGAGAATTGACGCATTTGTCTGTAAGTGTAGAGGATAAGTCGATTAGTTTACTTCAACAAGTTAAGGTAATCTATGCGGACATGGATGATATCTTTAGGCAGAGAGAAAGTAAATCTTTGTTTAAAATGATCCTTGTCATTTTGGTAATGAATACTTTGGGAGGAGCTGTTGGAGGTATTTATCACTTTTACTTATTAGACCATACTATCTATCATCTCAGCTATGCTCAGGCCCTATTTTTAATCGAATGTGTTAGCTTGGGAGGAGCTATTCTTGGTAGCCTAACTCCCCATGATTATTTTGGGAAATGGTCGTTTTCAAGTTTGCTATCGCTCAATGCAATTCTGTTTGTCTTACTTGCTACTGCTAATATTTTAGATTTTTCTCCTCTAGTAGGTGTTGTTTGCTTAGCCTTTGTCATGTATTTGATGTCGAAATCAATGCCTAAATTAGATACTCTGTTATTGTCTAATTTGAGCGTGGATGTATTAGCTAGAAGTAATAATCTCTTGAGTATGATTTTTTCCCTAACATTACCCTTGGGGATGTCTGTATTTTCCTTCTTAGCTTTGCAAGATATCAGTCTTTGTTGGTGGGTGTTTTTGGTAGTGAGTGTGATAGGGTTGACTTTATCTCTAGAAAAAAGAAGTTTTTCAGGTAAAAAATTTTAACCTAGGGGAAATCAGGCTTACTAGAAGGTCTTCCAGATTTGATCCGTGTGACGACTGTGACCTTGATTTCACTTGTTGGTAAAACAGCCATGGCGGGGCAGTTGGAGCTGGCGGTGTTGGTAACGTAGCTATCGCTTATGGATTTATACTCTTCGAAAATCTCTTCAAACTACGTCAGCTTTGCCTTGCCGTAGGTATATGTAACTGACTTCGTCAGTCTTATCTCCAACCTCAAAACAGTGTTTTGAGCAACCTGCGGCTAGCTTCCTAGTTTGCTCTTTGATTTTCATTGAGTATTACAATCCAATTCTTGGGAGATTTCTTGACTAAGTCTTGAGCCATAAATAAAAAGAGCCGTGCGGCTCTTTTTTAGTAATCAGATTTTCTGTGCAAATTTTTTACTCAAGGCTTGTCCAATCAAGGCACCAACTAGGGCTCCAATGACAATACTTGCGATAAATAGAAGGATGGTTCCAGGATTTGGCGCGACCATGATACGGTCGATATATTCTTGCGATTTTCCTCTTGCCAGAAGAGTAGCCATATAGGCTTTGGGAGTAATCCACATAAGTAGAATTGGTCCTGATGTGCTAAAGGCGAAAATAACGAAAGAAAGGAAATTCTTTGTTTGGTCCTTGTATTTTCCTAAATGAGCTACTCCATCTGCTAGGAGGCCACAGATAATTCCAGGAAGGAAGGCACCAGCACCGTGTTTAGATCCCAAGAAAAAGAAGGCCATGACAAGGCCGATAGTGGTAATGGCTCCAAAGCGCGGAATTTTTGCGACTAGGATCATATAGACGCTACCGCCGACAAGGGCAGTAAAGGCAGGCGCATAAAACATGTTTCCAGTTTGGTCAAAGAGATTGCCCAAAAGGACACCAATCCCCATGCAGAGGAAGTAAAGAACTGCAAAAAGCAGTGTAGTTAAGATAGATTTTTTCATGAATTGTCTCCTGATAATTTTCTCACAATTCTCATTGTACCACGGTTTGATGGGATTGTAAATGGAAAATAGAAGTTTTTGAAAACGCTTAAAATATGATATAATAGTTTCATAGTTATTTTTAGGGGGATATCATGGGTAGATTTTTAGACTTTGTCTTTAATCGTTTCTTTTTAGGGATGATTGCGACAGCCTTCTTTTGGCTATTAACATTGGCAGGAGGGATTATCCTTGGTCTAGCGCCGGCTAGTGCCACCTTGATGAGCCTGTATGCAGAACATGGTTATAGCTTTCGGGAATACAGTTTGAAGGAGGCGTGGTCTCTTTATAAGCAAAATTTTGTCTCAAGCAACCTGATTTTCTATAGCTTTTTAGGTGTGGATTTAGTTTTGGTCTATGGCCTGTATCTATTGGTTCAATTACCTAATCAGACCATCGTTCATTTGATTGCGACCTTTTTGAATGTCTTAGTAGTTCCCCTCATCTTTTTGGCCTATACAGTGTCTTTGAAATTACAAGTTTATTTTGACTTGTCTTATCGAAATAGTCTAAAACTATCCTTGATTGGCATTTTTATGAGTCTAGCAGCTGTGGCCAAGGTTTTTCTTGGGACAGTGCTACTTGTGGCAATTGGTTACTATATGCCTGCTCTTCTCTTCTTTGTAGGAATTGGGATGTGGCATTTCTTTATCAGTGATATGTTGGAACCGGTCTATGAAAGTATCCATGAAAAATTGGCGACAAAATAGAATGAAGCAGTTTTGGCTGCATACGCTTCTAAGAACCTACAGTTCAGTTATGATGATTATTATTGCGAGTTTTGCAATTTTACTCTCCTATGCTGACTGGGATTCACGGGAAAAGGAAGCTCAGAGAGTAGCCCAGCGTGTAACCACTCGAACAGTCGAAGAGGTGGAATATTATTACCGCGAGTCAGTCCAGCTAGCGCAAGATTTAGTAGCCAATCAAGACCGTATACAAGGGGTTTATAAGTACTTTAGCCTGTCAACTTCAGAGTATTTTTATTGGCTGTTGGAGCATCAAGCGACTTCGTCAACTTCTATTTCTCTGTATGAAAATATTGATGATCTTTATGTTAAAAATGACTATATAACGGGTGTTGCAATCGTCTTGCAGGACTTTAAAGAAGTTTATGTTTCTAGCAGAAATGAGAGAGGTGGCCATACGGTACTTGCGGAAGATTTTAAACCAGAGGCCAATAGTTTTGGAATTCCTGTTCTGGATTCAGCAACGGATCAATCTATAGGAGTGATATACATCTCCTTGAATCCAGAAGTTTTATATCATGCCATTGACAATACCCGAGGTCATATCCCGATGGCTGTTACCGTGACATCGCCTTTTGATACGGAGATTTTTCATATTGGTGAGAGGGTCACTAGGGAACATGAAAACTGGTTTGTTGGTGTGACCTCTCATGGCTATCAGGTTCAGGTGGCGGTTCCTAAAAACTTTGTTTTACAAGGAACGGTGACTAGCTCTGCTTTGATTGTGGGCTTGAGCCTTCTCTTTATTATCATTCTTTATCTGACTTTGAGGCAGACATTTGCTAACTACCAAAAGCAGGTAGTGGATTTGGTGGATTCCATTCAAGCTATTGCCCAAGGAGAGGAAGGTCTTCGTATTGACACAATTGAAAAGGATCAGGAATTGCTCTTAATCGCAGAGACCACCAATGATATGTTGGATCGATTGGAAAAGAATATCCATGATATTTACCAGTTAGAACTTAGTCAAAAAGATGCCAATATGCGAGCCTTGCAGGCTCAGATTAATCCCCACTTCATGTACAATACTCTGGAGTTCTTGCGCATGTACGCAGTCATGCAGAGTCAAGATGAGTTGGCAGATATCATTTATGAGTTCAGTAGCCTGTTGCGTAACAATATTTCCGACGAAAGAGAGACCCCTCTCAAACAGGAATTAGAATTTTGCCGTAAATACAGCTATCTCTGCATGGTTCGCTATCCCAAGTCCATTGCCTATGGTTTCAAGATAGATCCAGAGTTAGAGAATATGAAGATTCCCAAGTTTACCTTGCAACCGCTGGTAGAAAATTATTTCGCGCATGGTGTTGACCACAGACGGACAGATAATGTGATTAGCATCAAGGCGCTTAAACGAGATGGTTTTGTGGAAATTTTAGTGGTAGATAATGGCCGTGGAATGTCGGCTGAAAAGCTGGCAAGTATTCGAGAAAAATTAAGTCAGAGACATTTTGAACACCAAGCCAGTTACAGTTCAAAAAGGCAGTCTATTGGGATTGTCAATGTACACGAACGTTTTGTGCTCTATTTTGGGGACCGCTATGCCATTAGTGTAGAGTCTGCGGAGCAAGCAGGTGTTCAGTATCGTATTACAATGCAAGATGAGTAGAAAGGGAGAAAATGTATAAAGTATTATTAGTAGATGATGAGTACATGGTGACAGAAGGTCTGCAACGCTTGATTCCCTTTGATAAGTGGGATATGGAGGTCGTCGCAACAGCCAGTCATGCCGATGAAGCCCTAGAATATGTTCAGGAAAATCCCGTCGATGTCATCATTTCCGATGTCAATATGCCCGATAAAACAGGGCTTGATATGATTCGGGAGATGAAAGAAATCTTACCAGATGCTGCCTATATCCTGCTTTCAGGTTATCAGGAGTTTGATTATGTAAAAAGAGCCATGAACCTTAGTGTGGTGGACTATTTGGTCAAACCTGTTGATAAGGTAGAGTTGGGAAATCTGCTGGAGAAGATTGCAGGTCAGCTCGGCGAGAGAAGAAAGAAAAGTCAGACTCTCAGTCAAGATTTAGACGAGGCTGGATTTGTTAGTTATCTAGGAGGTAAGGAGAATTGGTGGATAGGTCTATCCAAGGAAAAGCAAGGTCCCTTCACCATTCCCTACTATGTGTTAGGTCAAGACTGGCAGATTTTTATTTCTGATCAACCCCTAGATGGTTTAGTCGTTACTCCCTTTGAAGCTCCTTATCAAGAACACTTTGAACGCTGGAAGCTGAATGCTGAGAAAGCCCTCTTTTACGGCTCTGTAAATCTACAACAGTCTCAGAGTCTATTTGCCTACTACGAACCGATTTATAGGGTTATCATTCAGGGGAACCTCAATCAAATCGTGGAAGAGTTGAATCTTTTGGAGAAGGTGGTTCTTGAAAATACACCGCGTGTTCCGATTACCAAACAGCTTTTTATCCAGTTTGTTATGGATGTTTTCCACTTGTTTGAACATCTCAAAGCTGATGATATGACGGATATCGTCAAAACCATTCATGCTATTCAATCCTTCGATGAATTGGTTTCTTATATCAAGGAAACTCTGACCCGATTCTTTGGACAATATCGTATGAATGAAAATGTGGTCAGTGTGCTGGAAGTCATTGGGCGTGATTATCAGAAAGAACTTTCCCTCAAGGATATTAGTAAGGATCTCTTTATCAATCCTGTTTATCTAGGGCAGTTAATCAAGCGTGAAACCAATTCGACCTTTGCTGAATTGCTCAATAAACAACGCATTAAGGCTGCCCAGCAACTCTTGCTTTCGACTAGTGACAGTATCGAAGATATTTGTTATGCTGTTGGTTACAGTAACGTTGGATATTTCTATAAAGTGTTCCGAAAATTGTGCGGCAAGTCTCCCAAAGCCTACCGAAAACAGGTAGAAACTATACTATAAGATTTGTATTCCCTTACAAAAGGTGCTATAATATAAATAATAATATCAGGAGGTTCTATCATGAAAAAGAAACCGATTTATCTATGGGTCTTGCTAATCTTGTCTGCTCTTATTTCAGTTTCATCTCTGTTTGGAATGTTGGGTCCCATACCTAGCAAAGAAGTCCTTCGTTCCGCTCAGAAACAGGTTGCAGGGGTCAGTGCTCAGCAGGTAGAAGATAGCATTAATTATAGCTATAGAGTGGCAGAAATATCTCATTCTATTTTTAATGTCGCTTTGGTTGTGCTATCTGCTATTTTAGTGGTAGTAGCGATTGTGTTCCTTATTCGTAAGAATTTGCAATATGCCAACTATACTTATGTTGGCTATGTTTTGTTAGCTATTATCGGTTCGATTTATGGCTATGTTGGTTTACAGGACGCTGTGCAGTTGGTTCAAGATGAGACTATGCGTTTGGGAATAAGCGTTGGTTCAAAAGCTGTTAGCATTTTCTATATCGTCATCAATGTTCTCTTCTTAGCCCTTGTCTTCTATAAGATGTGGCGTCAACAAAAAGCCTTGGCAGAAGAAGAGGAAACAGAAGAACTTGCTTAAGTATTGACAAAAAATAACTATCAAGATACAATCTTGGTAGTTCTTTTTCGATTAAAAATAAAATCATGGAGGTACATATGAAGACAATTTCTTTAGTTTATATCAGTCTGAGCGGTAATACCGAGAGTTTTGTGACACGCCTGAAAGACTATCTCTTGTCCCAGTACGAGGGGATTGAGGTCCAAAAGATTCATATCAAAGATTTGGTCAAAGAAGGCCAAGATTTCTATGAAATGGATCATCCTTATGTCACTTTTTTGCCGACCTACCTAGAAGGTGGAAATGGCGTGGACAACGGAGATGTTGAGATTTTGACGACACCCGTTGGGGATTTTATCGCCTATGGTGACAATGCTAGTAAGTGTTTTGGTGTGGTTGGTTCAGGAAATCGTAACTTTAATAACCAATACTGCCTGACAGCCAAGCAATACAGTCAACGTTTTGGTTTCCCTGTATTGGCTGACTTTGAAATGCGAGGTATGCTGGAAGATATCAAACATGTCGCAGCGATTATCGCAGATTTGTATGAGTTGGAAGAGGCTGGGACAAAAGTCTAACCTTAAATATAAAGAACGAACAAAACGAGTTATCTGAAACTTAGAATTCTGTTTTGTTCGTTTTTTTGTCTAACCTATCGATTTTATACTCAATGAAAATCAAAGAGCAAACTAGGAAGCTAGCCGTAGGCTGTACTTGAGTACGGCAAGGCGAAGCTGACGTGGTTTGAAGAGATTTTCGAAGAGTATTAAAATTTTATAATAAAGAATTCCCAAAATCAAAACCTTTTTGTCTCAGCCTCTCTTTTTACTATCCTAGGCAATTCTATCAGAACTCTTACTTCCTATGCTCCAAAAGTTGATTGATATGGTCTACTTTTTTTGATGCTCTTTTATAGGAAATAGTCCAAATGATGAGGTAGACAATCGCAAACTCGATAATGAGCTGGAGGTAGAAATTCCAGTGGAAGGGGAACCAACCTGCTAGGGTTGCTAATGGGATAAATCCTACTAGCATAAGGAAGAAATGGGTCAGAGTTGCACGGAGCAAGCTCCAGTCACGGCTGAATAATCGCTTGCCAAAGTTGAAGAGAATACCGATAGCTGCCCAAATAAGTGTGCAGTAGAGCAAGATCAGGGCACCGTGAACCTGATGTTGAGCCATCACTTGGCCGATGAGAGACTCGGAACTTAGTGGGGCGTAGGTGTTTGGGGCATAAATGAGTGAAAAGATGATCGAGAGGATGAGGCCGATGAGGACACCAGTAGCTGCGTCGTGGAAGATTTGTTTTTTCATAGTTCTAATTTCTCCTTGATGGTTTTTAGGTAACGGCGTGAAGAGTAGGTGAAGCTTTCGTTTTTCAAGAAAATTTCTACTAGGCCGTTGGGGGTGAGCTTGAGATGAGAGATGGAATCGATATTGATGATTTCTGATTGGGAAATTTGGATAAAATTGCTTGGCAAGAGTTCAAGTACCTGATAGAGTCGCAAATCAATGCTGTAGGTCTGACTCGCGGTTTCTGCTAGAACCTTCCGATTCTCGATATAGAAGCGTTGTATCTTACCAATCTCAACGAGATAGACCTGATTCTCGATTTTCCCTTTGATTTTTTCTGTTCGGTCCAGATTTTCTGCGAACTCGATGACTTTTTGGACTTTTTCGGTTTCTTGAGGTGCTTGGACAATCAGTTTTTCCTCCTTGTAAGTCTCACTGATCTGTAGTTCTACTTTCATAAATTTCTCTCCTTGTTTTTCATACAAAATTGTGATCACTTCTTGTACACCTTTATTAAACACTATTTTTCAGCCCCTTGCAAGGGACTTTGTCTATGTGGAGGGATTTGGCTCCTATGTGGTGGAGCTTTTCTGTCCTATCTGAAATGTGGTATAATAGCACTAATCAATTTCTAGGAAAATAGATACAGAAAGGGGCTGAAAAATGTCTCATATTATTGAATTGCCAGAGGTGCTGGCAAACCAGATTGCAGCTGGAGAGGTTATCGAGCGTCCAGCTAGCGTTGTTAAGGAGTTGGTAGAAAATGCCATTGACGCGGGTTCTAGTCAGATTATCATTGAGATTGAGGAAGCTGGTCTCAAGAAGATTCAAATCACAGATAATGGTCATGGAATTGCCCACGATGAGGTAGAGCTGGCTCTGCGTCGTCATGCGACCAGTAAGATAAAAAATCAGGCAGACCTTTTTCGGATTCGGACGCTTGGTTTTCGTGGTGAAGCCCTGCCTTCTATCGCATCCGTCAGCGTTTTAACTCTTTTGACAGCAGTTGAGGGCGCAAGTCACGGAACCAAGCTCGTCGCGCGTGGAGGAGAAGTGGAAGAAGTCATTCCAGCGACCAGTCCTGTGGGGACCAAGGTTTGTGTGGAGGACCTCTTTTTCAACACGCCTGCCCGTCTCAAGTATATGAAGAGCCAGCAGGCGGAGTTATCTCATATCATTGATATTGTCAACCGTCTGGGCTTGGCCCATCCTGAGATTTCTTTCAGCTTGATTAGTGATGGCAAGGAGATGACGCGGACAGCAGGGACTGGTCAACTGCGCCAAGCAATCGCAGGGATTTACGGTTTGGCGAGTGCCAAGAAGATGATTGAAATTGAGAACTCTGACTTAGATTTCGAAATTTCAGGCTTTGTGTCCTTGCCTGAGTTAACTAGAGCCAATCGCAATTATATCAGTCTCTTCATCAATGGCCGTTATATCAAGAACTTTTTACTCAATCGTGCTATTCTTGACGGCTATGGTAGTAAGCTCATGGTAGGCCGCTTTCCACTGGCTGTCATTCACATCCATATCGACCCTTATCTAGCGGATGTCAATGTACATCCAACCAAGCAAGAGGTGCGGATTTCCAAGGAAAAAGAACTGATGACGTTGGTTTCAGAAGCCATTGCAAATAGTCTCAAGGAGCAAACTTTGATACCTGATGCCTTGGAAAATCTTGCCAAATCGACTGTGCGCAATCGTGAGAAGGTGGAGCAGACCATTCTCCCACTCAAAGAAAATACGCTCTACTATGAGAAAACAGAGGCAACTAGACCTAGTCAAGCTGAGGTGGCTGATTATCAGGTTGAATTGACTGATTCAGGACAAGACTTAACTTTGTTTGCCAAGGAAACCTTGGATCAATTGACTAAGCCAGCAAAATTGCATTTTGCAGAGAGAAAACCTGCTAACTACGACCAGCTAGATCACCCAGAGTTAGACCTTGCGAGTCTTGATAAGGCTTATGACAAGCTGGAGCGAGAAGAATCTTCAAGCTTTCCAGAGTTGGAATTTTTCGGGCAAATGCATGGAACCTATCTCTTTGCCCAAGGGCGAGATGGGCTCTATATCATAGACCAGCACGCGGCTCAGGAACGGGTCAAGTACGAGGAGTATCGTGAAAGCATTGGCAACGTTGACCAGAGCCAGCAACAACTCCTAGTACCTTACATCTTTGAATTTCCTGCGGATGATGCGCTTCGTCTTAAGGAAAGAATGGCACTTTTGGAGGAAGTTGGGGTCTTTCTAGCAGAGTACGGGGAAAATCAATTTATCTTACGTGAACATCCTATTTGGATGGCAGAAGAAGAGATTGAATCAGGCATCTATGAAATGTGTGACATGCTCCTTTTGACCAAGGAAGTTTCTATCAAGAAATATCGAGTAGAGCTGGCTATCATGATGTCCTGCAAGAGATCTATCAAGGCTAACCATCGTATCGATGACCACTCGGCTAGACAGCTCCTCTATCAACTTTCTCAATGTGACAATCCCTATAACTGTCCCCATGGACGTCCTGTTTTGGTGCATTTTACCAAGTCGGATATGGAAAAGATGTTCCGACGCATTCAGGAAAATCATACCAGCCTCCGTGAGTTGGGGAAATATTAAAATATAAAAAACTTTTGTGGAAAGTCTTCAAAATCAGAAAAACGCATAAAATCAGGTGTTCAAAAACTTGATTCTATGCGTTTTATCATGGAAATAGTTACTTCGTTTCTTCCGAATACTTTTTGAAAATCTCGTCAAACCACATCAGCTTCGCCTGTAATCTCAAAGCTGTTCTTTGAGCAACCTACGACTGGCTTCCCAGTTCGCTCTATGATTTTCATAGAGTATTAAATTGCGATTTTGCTTAGTTTCTTTATTCGGTTAAAAATATAGTCTATTTTATGCGTCCAATGTGCGAATTAGGTTGACCATTTCAATAGCTCCTTGTGCACACTCAGAACCCTTATTGCCTGCTTTGGTGCCTGCTCGTTCTATGGCTTGTTCAATTGTATCTGTCGTTAGCACACCAAACATAACAGGAATTTCGCTATTTAAACTGATGTGGGCGATTCCCTTAGATACCTCGCTACATACATAATCGTAATGACTTGTACTACCTCTAATAACAGCTCCTAGGCAGATAATTGCATCATATTTTTTACTTTTTGCCATTTTTGATGCAATCAGTGGTATTTCAAAAGCTCCTGGAACCCAGGCTACCTCAATATCTTTTTCATTTACATTCTCTCTTTTGAGATTATCTAGTGCTCCAGATAATAATTTTGACGTTATAAATTCATTAAATCTCGCTACAACAATACCTATCTTAATATCGTTCGCTACTAAATTACCTTCATAAGTGTTCATTTATTTTTCCTCCATATTTAAAATGTGACCCATTCGATTTTTCTTTGTTTCTAAATAAAAACTATCGTAAGGATTGGCTTCTATTTCGATTGGTATTCTACTGGAAATACTAATTCCATATTTTTCTAACTGTTCAACCTTGTCAGGATTATTTGTCAGTAAATGTAGTGACTGTAGTCCCAGGTCTTTAAGCATTTGTGCTCCAATATAATATTCTCTTAAATCACCTTCAAAGCCTAATGCAAGATTGGCATCAAGCGTATCCATGCCTTGATCTTGTAAATGATAGGCTTTTAATTTATTGATAAGTCCAATTCCTCGTCCCTCCTGTCGCAAGTAAAGTAAGACACCCGAACCATTCTCAGCAATCATTTTCATAGCTTTATCGAATTGCTGTCCACAATCGCAACGTAAAGAGCCTAAAACATCTCCTGTTAAACATTCAGAGTGTATCCGACATAATACATTGCCTTCATCCTCTATATTTCCCATAATAAGAGCAAGATGATGTTCTCCATTTAGTTTATCTATGTAGCTAATTGCTTTAAAATTACCGTATCTAGTAGGCATATTGACAGTTGAAACTCGTTCTACCAGCTGATCATATACTTTTCTATATTCTTGTAATTCTTTGATGGTGATTAGTGGGATGTTGTGTTTCTTCGAGAACTGAATTAAATCATCTGTTCTCATCATTTTGCCATCATGATTCATTATTTCACAACATAGGCCACACTCTTTTAGTCCTGCTAATTTTAATAGATCAACAGTTGCTTCTGTGTGTCCATTTCTTTCTAGAACACCACCTTTTTTTGCAATTAAAGGAAACATGTGTCCTGGCCTGCGAAAATCAGAGGGGCTTATATCTTCAGTTACACACATACGTGCGGTCAGTCCTCTTTCCTCTGCAGAAATACCTGTGGTCGTTTCTTTATAATCAATTGAAACGGTAAAAGCAGTCTTATGATTATCTGTATTGTTTTCAACCATAGGTGAAAGCAATAATTGATTAGCTAAACTTTCGCTCATAGGCATACAAATTAATCCTTTGGCATAAGTCGCCATGAAATTAACATTTTCAGTTGTAGCTGCTTGTGCAGAACAAATTAAGTCTCCTTCGTTTTCTCTATCCTTGTCGTCTATAACAAGAACAAGTCGTCCCTTCTGCAATGCTTCTAATGTTTCTTGTATTTTTCGATATTCCATTGACTGATCATCCTTTCTGCTAAAATCCATTTTGATATAATAGTTCCTTAGATATCTCTGATTTTGGAGAGTTATCTATCAGTTTTTGCACATATTTACCTAAGATATCATTTTCAAGATTTACTGTACTCCCGACTTGTTTACTCTTAAGAATGGTTTGTTCCAAGGTATGAGGGATAACAGATACTGAAAAGTTTACTTTGGAGACTTTAGCTACAGTTAGACTAATGCCGTCAATTGTAATAGATCCTTTTTCAACTATTAAATCTAAAATTTCTTTTTGTGTGTTGATTTGATACCATACAGCATTATCATCCTTTTTTATTGACGAGATTTTTCCTGTACCATCAATGTGTCCTGTAACGATGTGACCCCCAAGTCGACCGTTGACAGATAAGGCTCTTTCTAGATTTACCTCACTTCCATGTTTTAATAGAGTAAGAGCTGTTCGACTCCATGTTTCATTCATTACATCAACTGTAAAGGCTTGATGATTGAAATGAGTAACTGTAAGACAGATACCATTTACTGCTATACTATCGCCTAAATGAATATCCGTTAATATTTTTGAGGCTTTAATTGATAGTTTACAATTACGAGAGTCTTTCTGTATTCTTTCAACTTTTCCGATTTCTTCAATTATTCCTGTGAACATGGATAAATCACTTCACTTTCTATGAGATAGTCATCTCCTATTTGAGAAAAAGCATAAGGTTTCAAGCTAATAGCGTCATTTGGCAAAGAAATACCTTCGCCTCCGACAGGAAACTTGGCACGGCCTCCAAAAATTTTTGGTGCAATATATATTTTCAGCTCATCAACAATTTGTTGTTCCAAAGCACTCCAATTCATTAGACTGCCCCCTTCTAGAAGTAGGCTATCAATCTGCATGTTTCCTAGATGTTGCATTAAATCCGATAAGTCTATATGATTGTCTTTTTTCTTTATGGAAAGTATTTCACAGCCATGATTTTGATATAGCTTCATTTTATTTTTTTCCTCAGAGGAAGTGGCAATGTAAGTTTTAATATCATTTGCTGTTTTTACGATTTTAGAGGTAAGAGGAGTTCGTAAATGTGTATCGCATATGATACGGATAGGATTTTTCCCTTCCTCCAATCTACATGTCAGCAAAGGATCATCTTGAATAACAGTATTGACTCCCACCATAATCGCACTGACATAGTGTCGTAACTGATGCACATGCTTTCTTGCCTCTTCTCCAGTAATCCATTTGGATTGATTTGTTTTAGTGGCTATTTTTCCATCCATTGTCATTGCATATTTCATAAAAACATAGGGTACATGCTGAGTAATGTACTTTCTAAAACTTTTTATTAAGTTAAGACACTCATTTTCTAAAACTCCAACAGTAACTTGAAGATTATTTTCCTCAAGTATCTTTACTCCTTTTCCAGATACAATAGGGTTACAGTCTAGGCTTCCAATGACTACTCTTGTAATACCACTATCAATTATAGCGTCTATACAAGGTGGTGTTTTCCCGAAGTGACAACAGGGTTCAAGTGTTACATAAAGCGTAGCTCCGACAGGGGATTCTCTGCAGTTTTTAAGAGCATTTCTCTCAGCATGTGGGCCACCAAAAAACTCATGATAACCTTGTCCGATAATGTGATTATCTTTTACAATAACTGCGCCGACCATAGGATTGGGATTGACGTAACCAGCCCCTTTTTGTGCCAGTTTTATTGCTAATTGCATATATTTTGAGTCGCTCATCTCACTACCTCCAAAAAAATATACCTTGAATAGGGGACTATTCAAGGCATACAAAAGAGAACTTATGCGATTAACAAAAATACTCTGAAATGACAGGAAATCATTTCAGAGCACGCAAAAAGCACAAATATACTTTCATCTTCTTTCATCCAGACTATACTGTCGGCTTTGGAATTTCACCAAATCATGCCTTTCGGCTCGTGGGCTATACCACCGGTAGGGAATTGCACCCTGCCCTGAAGATAGTTATTCAATTACAGATGATTATAGTACTTAATTTTGAATATGTCAACAGATAAACATAAATTATTTTTGATATATTGTATTTGTGATAATCGATTCTCGCTCCTCGGATAAAGAAAATATGATATACTAGATAAACGAAATAAGAGAAAAGGAAAACTATGTACGAATATTTAAAAGGAATCATTACCAAAATCACTGCCAAATACATTGTTCTTGAAGTCAACGGTATCGGTTATATTTTGCATGTGGCCAATCCCTATGCCTACTCAGGACAGGTCAATCAAGAAGCCCAAATTTATGTACATCAAGTTGTACGTGAGGATGCCCATCTGCTTTATGGATTTCGCTCAGAAGACGAGAAAAAACTCTTTCTCAGTCTGATTTCGGTATCTGGGATTGGTCCTGTATCAGCTCTTGCTATTATCGCTGCCGATGACAATGCTGGCTTGGTTCAAGCCATCGAAACAAAGAACATCACCTACTTGACCAAGTTCCCTAAAATTGGCAAGAAAACAGCCCAGCAGATGGTGCTGGACTTGGAAGGCAAGGTAGTAGTTGCAGGAGATGACCTTCCTGCTAAGGTGGCAGTGCAAGCAAGCGCTGAAAACCAAGAACTGGAAGAAGCCATGGAAGCCATGTTGGCACTGGGCTACAAGGCAACTGAACTCAAGAAAATCAAGAAATTCTTTGAAGGAACGACAGATACAGCTGAAAACTACATCAAGTCAGCCCTTAAAATGTTGGTCAAATAGGAGCAGAGCATGACAAAACGTTGTTCGTGGGTCAAGATGACCAATCCTCTCTATATCGCCTATCATGATGAGGAGTGGGGCCAGCCCCTCCATGATGACCAAGCATTGTTTGAGTTGTTGTGTATGGAAACCTATCAGGCAGGCCTGTCTTGGGAAACTGTGCTCAACAAACGTCAAGCTTTCCGAGAAGCCTTTCATGGCTATCAAATTCAAGCGGTCGCAGACATGACCGATACCGAACTGGAAGCCTTGCTGGAGAATCCAGCTATCATTCGCAATAGAGCTAAGATTTTTGCTACACGCGCTAACGCCCAAACATTTCTACGACTACAGGAAGAATATGGCTCTTTTGATGCCTATCTTTGGTCTTTTGTTGAGGGGAAAACTATCGTGAATGATGTTCCAGATTATCGCCAAGCCCCAGCTAAAACACCTCTGTCTGAGAAATTAGCCAAAGATCTAAAAAAACGAGGTTTCAAGTTCACAGGCCCAGTCGCCGTCTTGTCTTTTCTACAGGCTGCAGGGCTAGTTGATGACCACGAGAACGATTGTGAGTGGAAAAGTGGTAATTAGTAAGTACAGATAGCTAGAATATCTGAGAATATAGAAAAAAGCTGAGAAATTCTTCTCAGCTTTTTATATATACTATTAGATTTGTTAGAGTGAAGTCAAAAAAGTGATTCCACCTAAAATAACACCAGCTGAATTTGGAATGATTAGTATCCAATCCTTCTTAGGTTCTTTTGTCCATCCATAAATAACCCAGATTAAGCAAGATATTGCAGCTGATAAAGGTTGAAATGGTTGAGCTTTATTTCCTTGTAAATTAGCGATAATTTGAGGTATGTAGGCAATAAATACTATAATTCCAATAAAGGCACCAATAGAACCTACGATTCGATTAATTTTTTGTTTTGTCATATACACCTCCTTTAAAAGGATATCATAGAAATTAGCGAAATGCAATAAATTCAGATACAAATTGTAACGAAAAC